>CAMNJH010000006.1 GCA_946541275.1 uncultured Prevotellaceae bacterium | reverse complement strand
TATGGTGAGAACGGTAACGACCAGGGCATGAACTACTACGCCTATGCCGACCAGTTCAGCACTTCATACAACGCCACTAGCGGCGAATACAGCATCACCATGTACCGCATGGGTAACAAGGACCTGACTTGGGAGACGAAGAAGTCGTGGAACGCCGGTCTGGAGTTCACCCTCTTCAAGAACCTCCTCTCTGGTAGCATCGACGTCTACAGCGGCACCACCAGCGACCTGCTCTGGCCCAAGACGCTCCCCGCCTCTGCCGGTAAGACCGTGAACAGCTACTACACCAACATCGGCACGCTGAAGAACAGCGGTATCGAGCTGGCCCTCGAAGGAACCATCATCCGCCAGAGGGACATCCAGTGGAGCGTAAACCTCGCACTGGCCCACAACCACAATGAGTTCACCGAGCTCGACCCCGGCATCGCCGAGACCGGCCAGCGCTACTCCAACAGCATCATCCGCAAGGGCGGCTCCTCCGCACAGGCTTATATGGTGCAGTTCGCAGGCGTGAACGAGAACGGCGAGGCCCTCTATCGTGCTCAGTTCGTGCTCGATAAGGACGGCAACCGCGTCAATCAGGACAAGAATGCCGACGGCTCTATGAACAAGTATACTGGCGACACCCGCGTGAACAGCTATGGTAACAAGGACAGCGACTATCCCTACGGCGTAGAGGAAGGCCTCGTCACCGACATCTCGAAGGCTACCCGCTACGACTGTGGTGACATCCTGGCCAAGGTACAGGGTGGCTTCGGCACCAGCCTCAGCGTCTATGGTGTTGACCTCTCGGCACAGTTCTCCTTCCAGCTTGGCGGTAAGTACTACGACGGTAGCTACATGCAGCTCATGCACAATGGCCAGGAGACCGGCCGTGCCTTGCACCGTGACCTGCTCGACGCCTGGAGCGAGACCAACAAAGGAAGTGACATTCCTCGCCTGAGCACCGCCGCCGTCGACGATCCTGGCGTGAAATCACAGACAGCTCAGGACCGCTTCCTCACCAACAGCAACTATCTTTGCCTGAACAACCTCTCACTGGGCTACAAGCTGCCCAGCAGCTGGGTTACACCGCTCACGCTCCGTAGCGTACGCGTCTACGTGGCAGGCGAGAACCTCTTCCTGCTCACCGCCCGCAAGGGTATGGATCCCCGCTACTCACTGGGCGTAGGCTCAATGACAAGCGGCAGCGGACTGCAGTCAGGCGCTTATTCTTCCATGCGCTCCATCACCGCCGGACTCTCGGTTACTTTCTAAGTTTAAAAAGTTAAAAGGTTATCAAAGTTAAACGAATAGAATATGAAACTATATAAGATTTCTTTCCTGTTGGCTGGCGCCGCCCTGCTTACCGTGGGCTGTAACGACATCGACGAGCAGCTGCCCGAGGGCCACTACCTGCACGCCGACCAGGTGACCGAGACCAACTTAGCGCTTCCTGCACGCATGCAGGCCAGCTTCGCCGGTGTGTTCAACATCATGGCCAAACCATACGCTGGTTATCCCACCAGCACCCGTGCCGATGATTTCGGATTCGTCATGGCTGCCCTGTCTCTTGATTTGGAGGGTGCCGATATGTTCGGCGGCAATAACAACTACAACTGGTTCTCAGCGGCCAGCGAGTACTCCAACCGTAACCCTAACTACGCCAACCCCTTCATCCGCTACAAGGTGCCCTACACCCAGATTGGACTGGCTAACGAGTTCATCGCCTCGCTGCCACAAGATTCTGAAGTCCCAGAGGTCATCAACCAGCTAGCACAGTGCCGCGTGGTGCGCGCCCTCGACTACATGGCCCTGGCACCCTACTTCCAGTTCGGCTATGCCACCGCTGCTGACCAGCCCTGCGTGCCCCTGCTGAAGGAAGGCGTAGACTTTACCGACAACCCCCGTGCCACCGTGAAAGAGGTATATGAGTACATCATCCAAGAGCTGACCGAAGCCATTGAACAGTTCAAGAAGGCCGGCATTGCACGTACCAACCGCGCCTACTGCGACGAGCACGTGGCCTACGGCCTGCGCGCCCGTGCCAATTTGGCCATCGGCAACTATGCTGAGGCTGCTGCCGACGCTGCCGCTGCCGCCAAGGGCTTCAAGCCCGCCAGCATGGCCGACGTGAGCAAACCCGCCTTCTGCGACATGTCGAAGGAGGAGAACTGGATTTGGGGTATCGACGTGAGCAAGGCCCTCGTCGAAGGCAAGGAGTACTCCACCGCATCGTCATGGTTCTCTGCATTCACTGGCGACGGCTACGGCCCCGCTACCGACAATGTGCCACATATCAACACCCTGCTCTACAACAAGATTCCCGATACCGACGTGCGCAAGGGATGGTGGCTCGACAAGGACAAGCACTCACCCAACTGGGCCAAGCTCACTTGGACTGACCCAGGCGACAACACCGTCAAGGCTACTGGCGACGAGATTGCCGACTTCGAGACCAGCGATGGTGGCAAGGTGGCTTTCGCTCCCTACACCAACATCAAATTTGGTATGAAGAGCGGCGTGGGTTCCACTGTGAACGACAACGACTTCCCCCTGATGCGCGTTGAGGAGATGATCCTCATCCAGGCCGAGGGCCTGGCCAAGAGCGGCAAAGAGGCTGAGGGACGCAAGGTGCTCGAGGACTTCGTGCGCACTTATCGCGACCCCTCTTACACCAGCACCGGCCGAGGTCTGTCGCTGGCCGACGAAATCTGGTTCCAGCGCCGCGTAGAGCTGTGGGGCGAGGGATTCTTCATGAGCGATGCCAAGCGCCTGGGCAAGCCCATCGTGCGTTTCCACGGCGAAGGCACCACCAACTTCCCCGAGGCTTGGCAGTTCAACGTCGCTGCCGACAATGCCTATCTGAACATGCGCTTCCCCACTACCGAGATGAACAACAACCGTGGTATCATCGACAACAGCGGTGGCACGCAGCCCGTACAGGGCGACAACCCCACGCTGCGTGACGGCGTGACCGACTAAGCACAGTATCTAGAGTATTGAATATTGATAATTGAAAAAGATTTTGCACTATGAAGATGAATAAGATATTCCTAATGGCTACGCTGGCTTCGGCTGCCCTCTTCACGGCATGTAGTGACGATGACGACAAGTATGCCGGACCGGGCAAATGGGACGCCAATGCTGACTATGCCAACATCTACTTCAAGCAGGCCAGCCTCTCGGAAAGCGTGGATCCTACCGCCCCCACTACCGCTACATTCCAAGTCTATCGACGCGTGCAGCATGAGTACGTCTTTGGCAAAGACTCTGTGGGCAACATCATACCCGACTCCATTGTCAGCGACAAGATTCTCACATCTCTGCCCGCCAAGACCATCAAGCTCGACATCATCGAGAACACCAACAACGTGTTCAAGATTTCTGATGCCACCTTCGCCGAGGGCGACACCGTGGCCAATATCAATGTGACCTACGACGGCGCAGAGGTGGGCGTGCCTCATGTGCTGAAGCTCTCTTCCTCTGACCCCTCCCTCGTGTCCAGCTATTCAAAGGACATTACTTTCACTTACACCGTTACACGCGTGAAGTGGAACTCTCTGGGCACCGGCAAACTCGAGGAGAACTACTACATAGGCTATTCCAGCAATGTGGAAATCCTGCAGCGTGACGACAATCCAAGCCAGTTCCGCGTCATGCATCCCCTGGACGAGGCTTTGGAAAAGGCAAAGGCTGACCCCAACTGGGACCCGGCAGAGTTCAACGGAAAACAGCCCGAATATATCGAGCTGACCGTCGACAAGAACGGCATCGTCACTTACCCGGAATTCAACTCCGGATGCTTTAACTTGAGCTACGAGGCTGACGTCTGGATTCGCCATCCCAACTGGGCCAGCAGCACTAAAGATCCCAGCAACTGGACGCACAACAAGGTGCTCTCCTATCAGGCCGACGGCAAGACACCTGGACAGATACAGCTGGCTCCCTGGTACTACATGGACGGCGTGGGCGGATGGAACCACACACAGAACGACGGTGACATCGTCATCACCTTCCCCGGCTACACACCCAAGTATGTGGCCAAAGTCGACGAGGACTTCAAATGGGAACCGCTGTTCACAGGCATCACCATCTCCGAGAAACTAGGCACCACCATCGAAGGCGCCACGCTCTACAAAGGTGTGGAGGATGCTGAACTGGCTGCTGCCGAGGAGGGTTGCTACGAACGCTGCTACGAGCAGACCGGACATCCCTACATCATCGCTAATGCCTATGCTGATAACACACAGCTATTCTTCTGCGTCAACAACGACGACAAGGTAGTGGTTCCCGAGGGCTACGAGCTGCAGTCCACAGGTATCGCCGCTATGGGCGACGACGTCTACGCAAAGATCAACGGCGGCAAGTCAACCTTCAGCGAGACGCTCGTGGTGCTCAACATCACCTTCACCAACGAAGACGGCAGCGTGGTGTATGGCACCACCGACGAGACCTTTGTCAACCCCACCTATAAGGAGATTGGCACTGGTGCCTACACCTACGGCGTGGAGGCTCTGAGCAACAATGGCAACAGCGCCTACGAGGGAGCCGTCAACAGCACGCTCTACCAGTGTGAACAGATGCCAGGCAGCTACTACTTGAAGCCATGGGCCAACAGTGAGGAAGGACTGAACTTCACCATCGGCAAGGACGGATATATCCGCTTCTACCAGTTCACCGGTGACACCTATCCCAATTATGGCGACATCTACTTCGTGGACCTCGAGGCTTATAACCCGGCCTACACACAGTACCTGGGCAAATACGACGCAGAGACGAAGACCTACACCTTCGCCGGCTCATATTACATTCCCGATGCCGGTGCTGGTTTCGGACTGGTCAGCGAGACCTTCGTGCTTGGTGCCACGGCTCCTGCTGAAGCCCGTAGCATTCCTGCCAAGGAACTGGGTATGAAGATGGACCGTAGCATGAAAGCCGCTTCGCGCTTCATTCCCACGAAAGTAGAGAAGAGCCCGCGCATGACCAACCATACGGCAAACATGCCCAAGCCCGTGTTATTCTAATCCCCTGAAAGAGTAACGTATCTCGTAACAACTGGCGGCATCCTGTGTAAGGGTGCCGCCATTGTTTTTGGATTGGCAAAGTGCTTAACTGCCATTATTGAAGAATGGCTTCTATCTTTTCTGCCTGAAGAACTGCTGCATCAGCTGGCGGCACTCTTCTTCCAGTATGCCGCCTTCTATTTGTGCCTTGGGGTGCAGGGCATGGGGGGCATAGGCTTGGAAGCCTCGCTTCTCGTCGCGGCAGCCATAGACCACATGGGGAATCTGGGCCCAGCCCAGGGCTCCGGCGCACATGATGCAGGGCTCCACGGTGACGTAGAGCGTGCAGTCAGTGAGGTACTTGCCTCCCAGCTCGTTGGTGGCCATGGTAATGGCCTGCATCTCAGCATGGGCCGTGGGGTCGCAAAGGGTTTCGGTGAGATTGTGAGCGCGGGCCACAACGCGGTCGCGGCAAACGACGACGCAGCCTATGGGTACTTCGCCTTTCTGAAAGGCCTTCTGGGCTTCGGCCAGGGCCAGGCGCATGAAGTGTTCGTGGGGGTTGGGCATAATATTTTGGTTTTAGGGGTTTTCTAGGCCATTCTAGGATTTCCTAGGACTTCCTAGGAATATCTAGGACTATCCAGAGAACAGTTCCTGCAACACGCTGACTGAGCGCATCTCGGGGAAAGCAGGCAGATGAAGCCTATAGTAAAGCAGCAATAGCTCAAGGATGCGATTGCGCTCAGAGCGACTCAATCGGAACAGATGCATGGTGGTGTAGTCCATGCGCATGAGCAGCCGGATGCGTCCAGCCTCCTGAGGCAGCAGAAAATCACGATGCACAGGGGGCAAGGAGCAGAAGGTGGCGCCACGCAGGTCGAAATACTCGCCCTCATCCTCCAGGTTGGGATAGAAACCCAGGAAGCGTGTCAGTCGCATCAGGAACACCAGGTGGAAATTGGCAAAGCCAGCCTTACCACTGCTTTCTGTGGGGGCGGCGGCGCCATCAAGCCACTGCAGGCTGGAGAATACATAGTCGAAGAGCGGTTCATTGCGCTGCTCACCCTTCAAGGCGTGATAGAGGAACTCCGACACGAAGAGGCCTATGGACAGCTTCTTCGGGTCGGAGAGAAGAGAGGACAGAGGTGAGAGCAGAGCGGCATCGCGCAGCTTCTGCAGCTGCACCTGCTGACGGACGTCGGCCTCAAGCGTGAGTAGCGTCAACGGCTGCAGATACTGCTTCTTGATTTTTGCCCGCTCTGACTTCGGCAGGGGTACGATAAACGACAGGCGCCCCTGCTCGCGGGTGAACATATCCACGATGAGGCGCCCTTCGCCATACTTCAGTGCATGCAGCACTATGGCCTCAGTCTTAACTAGCACATCCCAACTCCTAACTCCTCAATCTTAACTCCTCACTCTACAAGGTAACCTCGCAGCCAATGCCCAGCACGCGGTTGGTGCGGGTGAAAGAGTCACAGACTCCCTGAACAGGGTAGTTCTCACGGTTATAGTCCTCGTAGTTCGTCTGGAAGTAGGCAGCCTTCAGCATCACCTTATCACTCAGCTTGTAGTTGGCGCCAAAGCCAAAGCTATAGCTATTAACCACAAACGACATGTCGTTCATGTACTGGTCGCTCATGCCGTAGCGCGTCAGCTGTCCGCCCACTGAAGCCGTGAGGCGGTCGTTGATGTCCCACTCCACGCCAGCCAGGTACTCATTGGTGTCGTGATCCAGCAGGTCTTGCGTGTTGCCATACCATGTAACGTCCTTGTCAAAGAAGTGATGATAGCCCAGGTTCAGGCGCAGGTCGGGCTTGACGCTCCACTGAGCACCCACAGCGAGCATGGCGGGAGCATCCTCATCCACTTTCTCACCATCGCGGAACTTATTCACAGCGGGAATCTCGGAAGCCTCGTTCACCGTGGAGTTATTCTTCATCTGCAATTGTGTCTTGAACTCATACTTGGCAGCAAAGTTGAAGTCGCCCACCTGATAGTCAATGCCCACCACCGGAGCAATGCCCAGGCCCGTCTGGTCACACTGTAGGTTCACCCCTTCATTATACTTCTCCAGTGGGCTCAGGCTCTGGCGCGTGCTGTTCAGCTGTGCCAACTGTGCTTTCTGCTGGCTGGCATCCATACCGGCAGCCTCCATTTGGGCAATACCAGCATTGAGCTGGGCAATGCCGCCGTTGATGGTGACCAGAGCATTCTGCATGAAGCTGCTGAAGTCCAGATATCCACCAGCGGTGTTCACCATGATATTGCTAATCTTGGCCTTGTAGGTAGCATCGCCATAAAGCAGACGCAGACCGCCATATACCGAGAAATGGGGATTAATCTTATAGGCAGCGCCCAGTTGGAAACCATAGTAGTACTGGCGACCGTGCATGTAGCCTTCCATGTCGTAACCCTGTGCACCCAGGGGCTTCAGCTGATTGGCTATCTGGCCTACCACACTCTCAAAGGAGCCCAGGCCCTGTTCGAACTCGCACTTACCGCCGCCACCAGGAATAGAGAAATTGAACTGCAAGCTCCAATCGCCCTTATTATATGCTGCCTGGAGTGAAGGAATGATAGGAGCATCAGCCACACCCTCAAAGGTCTTCGTGGTCTGTCCGCCGTTCTTCCTACCCAGTGCAAACAGGGGGTTGGTCGAGGTAATGGTACGTGTCTGGTGGGCATACTGCCAGTTGAATGCCAAGTGAAGACCATCCGACAGGAAAGCCACACCAGCAGGATTAGAATAAACACCGTCCAGACCGATGGCAGCATCGCGCGCAGGATTGCGCAGGAAGTCAACGCTTTGGTTTGTGTTGGTCAAAATGCCACCAGCCGTTGCAGTGGTAGCCATGGCAGCCATCAGGAGGCTGGCCAAGAATGTCTTTGTTTTCATTTCCTTAAACAATTCTTTTGAAAATCGGATGCAAAGGTAAGCAGATAGTTTCACATTTTTGCAATTGTGCGCCCGCACTTAAATTTTATTAACAAAAAACCTGCACAATCCTGCACACTTCGTGCAATTTGTGCAGCTTTTCATTGCACAAAAGCAGTCCTGCGTGTGCAATTTCCTTGCTTTTAACTTTCTTTTGAGTTTTTAGTGTTGAAATGTGATTCGTTTTGCCGAAAAAATTGTATCTTTGCAAGCAGAACAAATCGGAAACTACTAAAATGAAGACAAACTATGAACTACGCTATGCGGCTCATCCTGAGGATGCCCGCCATTACGACACGGCAAGGTTGCGCCGCGACTTCCTGATAGAGAAGCTGTTTGCTGCCGACGAAGTGAACATGGTGTACTCCATGTACGACCGTATGGTGGTGGGTGGTGCCATGCCCGTCAGCGAGGAGCTGGCGCTGGAAGCCATCGACCCCCTGAAGGCTCCCCATTTCACCACGCGCCGCGAGGTGGGCATCTACAACGTAGGTGGTCCCGGCTGTGTGAAGGTGGGTGCCGAGGTGTTTGAGCTGGACTTCAAGGAGGCATTATATATAGGTAGAGGCGACCACGAGGTGCTGTTCTGCTCGAAGGATGCTACCAGACCCGCCAAGTTCTACTTCAACTCTGCCACTGCCCACACGGCCTATCCCTGTCGCAAGGTGACAAAGCAGGATGCCGTGGTGGCCCACATGGGCAGCCTGGAGATGTCGAACGAGCGCAACATCAACAAGATGCTTGTGAACCAGGTGCTGCCCACCTGCCAGCTGCAGATGGGAATGACCGAGCTGGCCACTGGAAGCGTATGGAACACCATGCCCGCCCACACCCACTCGCGCCGCATGGAGGCTTACTTCTACTTTGAGCTGCCTGAGGACCAGGCCGTCTGTCACTTCATGGGCGAGCCACAGGAGACGCGCCACATCTGGATGCACTGCGACCAGGCTGTGCTCAGCCCTGAATGGAGCATCCACAGCGCCGCCGCCACCCATAACTACACATTCATCTGGGGCATGGGGGGCGAGAACCTGGATTACGGAGACCAGGACTTCTATGACGTGAAGGAGTTGAGATAAAGAGTGATAGGAGTGGAATGAATGAAGAAGTTTAGACAATAGATTACTTATTTGATAGGTGATGGAGTAGTTTTCATTTGAGAGTGTCATCGGAATTATTAACAATAACGGTATTAAATATTAACATGGAGCGACCAAAATAGAAGTACAAGGATGCCAGGAAACCAGGAGAGATTGAATGAGCAAGACTATCGTCCGCACTCCTTCACTTCTGCTCTCCTACTCTCCTCAACTTCCTTTTGCGAACTCCCTAAAACAAAACAACAATGGCTAATTTATTTTCACTGGAAGGCAAGAACGCCTGGATTACCGGCGCTTCTTACGGCATCGGGTTCAACATCGCCAAGGCTTTCGTGGCCGCTGGCGCTAAGACCATCATCTTCAACGACATCAATGAGGCAGCCCTTCAGCGAGGTCTGGACAACTACAAGGAGGCTGGCATTGAGAACGTGAAAGGCTACGTATGCGACGTGACAAAGGAAGACGACGTGAAAGCCCTCGTGGAGACCATCCACAAGGAGGTGGGCCAGATTGACATCCTGGTGAACAACGCCGGCATCATCAAGCGCATCCCTATGCACGAGATGAAACGCGCCGAGTTCCAGCAGGTCATCGACATCGACCTCGTGGGTCCGTTCATCTGCGCCAGCGCCGTTATCCCCGAGATGATGGAGCGCCGAGAGGGTAAGATTATCAACATCTGCTCCATGATGAGCGAGCTGGGCCGCGAGACTGTGAGTGCCTACGCAGCTGCCAAAGGTGGCCTGAAGATGCTCACCCGCAACATCTGCTCCGAGTATGGCGGGTACAACATCCAGTGCAACGGCATTGGCCCGGGCTACATCGCTACTCCCCAGACGGCCCCGCTGCGCGAGCGTCAGCCCGACGGCAGCCGCCATCCTTTCGACAGCTTCATCTGCGCCAAGACGCCTGCTGGCCGCTGGCTCGATCCCAGCGAGCTGGGTGGTCCCGCCGTGTTCCTGGCCTCACACGCCAGTGACGCCGTGAACGGCCATGTGCTCTATGTGGACGGTGGCATCCTGGCCTACATTGGCAAGCAGCCCAAGTAAGCTAACCACGTTCGTCAGAACTGTTCATGCTACATGGGGGGAGCGTCAGCCGACGACTCCCCCCTTTTCTCATACGCGCGCGTTATTTCGCGCGAGTGTTGGTGCTACAAGTGCTACTGGGGCAGCTAACCGACTGAAACCTCGTCAGTTACGGGTGCATCTTTAACATTCGGAAGTGCTACCGAAAATGCTACTGGTGCTACCGGTCCCCAAAAGTCGGCGCCCCACGGAAAAAAGTCAACGAGATTTTTCAAAACGGCGGCGCCATTTTTCAAAAAGTCGACCCCCCATGAAAAAAAGTCGGCGCCGTTTTGAAATTTTGTCCATGAGACATATAGAAAAGTGGTACCCGACTTTTCTATATGTCTCATTTCAGCACAAAACGGGCTGAGTGTGCATGCTGATGAGCACTGGCGGCAGTAGCATTTCCAGTAGCACTTCCAAATGTTAAAGATGCACCCGTAAATCACTATTTTACAAGTATATAGAAGGCTCGGTAGCACTTGTAGCACTATTATTTGTCCATATTTACGCGCGCGCGTAGAACAAAGCCCCCAGCCATCGGCTGATGACTGGGGGCTTTCGTGCAGTGTAGACCTAAGAGGTCAGCCAGTGCTTAGTAGCCAGGATTCTGCTTCCAGTTGGTGTTGTTGTTAAGCGTTCCCTCGGGAATGGGGAAGATGCGGCACTCCTTGTCGAAGCGAGCCGTTGGGAAAGCCTTCACAGTGTTGTCCAGCGGGTCGAGCCACTGGGTGGTGTGGAAGCCGTAGTTGCTCTCGAACGTACCAAAGCGAATCATGTCGTTACGACGCCAGTTCTCGTCGAAGAACTCACGTCCGCGCTCATCCAGCAGTTCCTGCAGTGAGGGGTTGTGGTCGAGCGTAGGAGCGTTGGCGTAAGTACGGATAATGTTGAACAGGCTCTGCGGTGTGTGCCCCATGGTGGCAGAAGCGCCACGTGTGATAGCCTCAGCCTTGGTGAGCAGAATGTCAGCATAACGGAAGATGGGCAGGTCGTTGCTCTGGTTGCGGCCGTTACTGAAGTCGCTGGCAATGACAAACCACTTCACGCTCTTGTAGCCCTGGCTCCATCCGTTCACGTCCTTACCCGTATTGGTCTGAACGGGGTCAATGATGTTGCCATCGGCATCCTTGCGCTTCAGGGTGATGGTCTTCGTCAGCACTACGGGCTCGCCCTTATAAAGATAAGGTGTGGAAGTCTTGGCGAAGGTCTCGGGGTTGAACATGTAAATCTGCCCGGCGAGGATGTTCTCCTGACGGTCGTCCTTGGGGAGAGCCATCATCAGGTCGCTCATCTCGGGAGTCATGGAGAAGTTGCCACCGGTGCTGTTGCCGATGTCGCTACCGAAGTAACCGGGACCGCCATTGCCGTCGTTACGGCCTTGGCGCCAGATGCGCGGGCGGCAGTACTGGAAGCCCTGCTGTGTCAGAGCGTCGAAGGGCATCACATAGATGAAGTCCTTGATGCCACGCTCGGAGTTGTCGGGGAAGAACTTCGAGCGGTAGCCGTTGCTGCCCTCGGCAATGTCGAACAGGCCACTCCCGATAATCTCGTCGCAGTACTTCACCACATCCTGCAGGTGCTCGTTGCTGTAGCTGGCAGCGTCGTACTTAGTCACGTCGCTGGCGGTATAGACGGGCCAGTTGATGTAGAGCTTCACCAGCAGTGCCTCAGCCATCCACTTGTTGGGCTTGCCATAGGTGGAGGCGTCGTTCTTGTCGCTGAGCAGAGGGATGATGTCGAGCAGCTCTTTCTCAATCCAGCGGGCCACGTCGGCACGGGGCTGGCGCACCACGGCCTCATCCTCAGCAATGAGATGATCCAGTATAGGTGTGTCGCCATAGCTGTCCATCAGTATCCATGTGTAGTAGGCACGCATAGCGCGGGCAGGAGCCGTGCCCTCGGGCGACTGCTCAATGCCGCCCATGTTGTAGATGGCCTGGTTAGCCTTGGTGATGCCAGCCGTGACTTCGTCATACCAGCCGATGCTGGGGTCGGTGAACGAGAAGTTGTGCAGACAGGTGTGTGCATAGGTACCGCTGTCGTAGTAGTCGCCATCGAAGCTGATGCCCACCCACTCATCGCTGGCCAGCGACTGTGCCTCCATGTAGCGGCGGCCCAGTGTGCCACGCAGGTGGAAGTAGACATCGGCCAGCTGTGCCTCCTGAGCAATGTCGGATGCGGGGTATTTGGTGTATTGCGACTCGGGCGTAACGTCCAGGTCGGTGCAGCTGGTCAGTGCTGCGGCAACACCGCAGCCAATGAGGCAGCCACAGAATACTTTCAATATGTTGTTTGTCATAATTTTAAGCTTTTTACTTTGTTACCTTTTAACCTTTCAGTTACTTTACTTCAGAGATGAGGACCGAGCGGCTGAGCTGCGGGTCGTTGAGGTACATCACGTCAACGCCGCCCTTGGCCTCTCGCACCAGCTGACTGGAATCCACACCATACTGGTTGACCAGCATGTCGTACACATTCTTCATACGCTCCTGGGCCAGCTGGACGTTGCGCTCCTCGCTGCCGGTCTGCTTGTCGGCATAGCCATAGATGGTGTACTTCTTCTCGGGCGTAGACTTGATCATCTGGGCCACTGACTCCAGGTTCACCTTGTCGCGGTTCTCCACGGTGCTCTGGCCAATGTTGAAGTTCACCAGGTAGGGGAAGGTGACAATCCTGCTGTTATCTATAATCTTCACGTTGTCAGGCTTGATGTTTGGCAGGTTGTCCAGCTCATAGCGCAGACGGGCAATTTCATTGTTGAGGCGCTCCATCTCGCTGTTGTCAGTCACGTAGACGGTCTTCGTGGCGGCATCAGACTTCTTCTCGCCACCGCCAAAGTTGATCTTCACACCCACCATGTAGCTGCGGGTATGGGGATAGAAAGTCTCGCGCAGGTCCAGGCCGGGCTGCAGTCCACCCAGGTTGACCTCGGGATCCAGTCCCTTGTAGCTGGTCAGGGTGAGCAGGTTGTTGGCCGTTCCGTAGAGGGTGATGTCCTGTGCCCATCCGCCCAGGTTGCGGAAGGTATAGCCCAGCGTGAGGGTCTTCAGGCGCAGGTAGTTTCCGTTCTCCAGGTAGCGGTCAGAAGGCAGGTGGAAGTTAGGATCACTCTTGAAGTGCGGGTCGTTGAGGGCATCCTCCAGCACGTTCTTACCGCCCGAGGTGTGCGAGCGGGCGCTGTAGTGAGCGCGGGTGGCGTTCATAATCTTGTTGCCCAGGGTACCCTGGAAGAAGGCTGTGAGGCTCCAGCCCTTATAGCTCAGCGTGTTGTTCCAACCGTAGGTCAGCTTAGGCTGTGCCGAGCCGACGATGGTCTTGTCGGTTTTCTGGGGGTCATTGGTAGTGGCACCCGTGCGCTCGTTGGTCACGGGGTCGTGCACATAGTAGGTAGAGGCACCATTATTGTCGTAGCCGGCAAACTCATAGGTATAGAACGTGCCGATGGGCTGGCCTTCCATGATGCGCATCACGTCGCCGTTAGAGGCGATACCGGCAATGTTGGGGTTACCCCAGTCGATATAGTCAACGCTGAAGGCTGCGTTCGAAATCTTCTCCACCTTGTTCTTGTTGTGAGCAAGGTTGAGTGTGGTCTGCCACTGGAAGTCCTTCGTGCGAACGGGCACAGCGTTGACGGTCAGCTCAATACCGCGGTTACTGATTTCGCCCACGTTGGCCGTCATGGTGCCCACGGGATAGATATTGGTAGAGACGGGATAATTCCAGATAAGGTCAGAGGTCTTCTTGTTGTAGAACTCAATGCTACCGCTGAGTCGGCTGTTGAAGAAGGCAAAGTCGAGGCCGATGTTGAGCATGGCGGTCGACTCCCACTTCAGGTCGGGGTTGGCGTTCTTCGTGGCTTCCAGCTTTGAGTAGGTAGCCATGGTGCCGTCGGGGTTGGCATAGACGAAGGTGTTGGCCGAGTTCAGGCCGTAGGTGGCAATGGCGGTGTAGGCACCGAAGCCCAGGGCGTTACCGCTGACACCATAGCCGGCACGCAGCTTCAACTGGTCGAAGACGGAGTTCTCCATGAACTTCTCCTCGGCAATGTTCCAAGCTACTGATACCGAGGGGAAGGTACCCCAGCGGTGGTTCTTGCCGAAGACGCTGCTACCGTCGCGGCGCAGGGTGGCCTGCAGCATGTAGCGGCTGTCATAGCTGTAGTTCAGACGTCCGTAGAACGAAATGTTGCGTATGGTCTCCTTCACGCCGCTGTCCACGTCGGTCATGCCGCGCATCAGGTTTGCATAGCTCAGGTTGTTGTAGCCCAGCGCATCGTCGTAGAAGTTGAACACAGCCAGTCCGAAGCCGTCGTCGCTGTTGCGCTCCTCCCAGGTGTAACCAGCCATCAGGCCCAGCTTGTGAACACGGGCAAAGGTCTGGTCCAGGTTCACATAGGTCTCGAAGGTCTGGTCATCGCCCATGCGAGTCTGGCGGTAGGCCTTGCCGGCCGTGCCACCATAGGGCAGTTGCGACAGCGAACTGTTGTAGTAGCTGTACACGGTCTGGCGGTTGTTGTACGAGTAGTTGGCATTCCACACCAGGCCCTCGATGATTTTCAGCGAAGCCTTGCCCGTTATCTGCATGCGCTTCCAGGTGCGGTCGTTGCTGTCTTCGTTAATCATCGACAAGGGGTTGTAGTTCTGCGAGCCGTAGTTCATGTTGAACCAGGTGCCGGCTTCATTGCGCACGGGGTTGGTGGGCGAGTAGTAGTTCATGGCGTCGAGCACGCTCTCACCGTTGATGCCCACGGGCACGCCGTGGTGCTTACCCTGCATGGCGTTCACGCCGAGCGAGATGTTCAGATGATCCTTCAGAATGCTGGTCGACATCAGTGCGCGGGCGTTGATGCGGTTCATGTCGGTGCCACGGATGACGCCCTCGTTGTTCACGTAGTTCAGTGAGGCCAGATATTTGGTCGACTTACTTCCGCCGTTGATGCTCACGTTGTGGTTGTGGGCAATGCCCGTGCGCAGCACTTCATCCTGCCAGTCGGTGTTGGCGCCGTAATCCTCGCCTGCCACCACCTCACCTGCAGCACGCAGCTGGCCGGCATTGGCCATGTCAAGGGTCTTCAGCACTTTCGAGATGGCCACGTATCCGTTATAGTTCACATTAGTGCGTCCCTCCTGTCCGCTCTTGGTGGTGATGATAATCACGCCGTTGGCAGCCTTCGAGCCATAGATGGCAGTGGCGGAGGCGTCGCGTAGCACGTCGATACTCTCAATATCGTCGGGAGCCACCATTGAGATGTCCACGCCGGGTATTCCATCGATAACATAGTAGGGCTCCATGGCTGCGCCCTCGCGCAGTGACGATGCACCACGCAGCGTGATGCTGGGTGTGCCGTTGGGGTCACCACTGGAAGTGATACTCAGGCCGGCCACCTTGCCTTGCAGCATGGAGGCGGGATCGGTGAATACGCCTTGGTTCAGGTCTTTGGCCTGCACGGTGGTAATACTGGAGGTGACGTCCTTACGGCGCATGGTGCCGTAGCCCACCACCACCACTTCCTCCAGCAGCTGGTTGTCTTCCTTGAGTGTGACCACCATGCCGTTCTGGGCGCGTAATGTCTGCGAGGTGTATCCAATGTAGGTGAATTCCAGGTTGGCGCCAGCTTTCGCCATGATAGTGAAGTGTCCGTCAATATCGGTGGTGGCGCCGTTCGTGGTGCCCACCTCCTTCACGCTCACGCCGATAAGGGCTTCGCCCTGACCGTCTCTCACTGTGCCGCCGATGCGCTGCTGCGCCCAGCTGACAGTAGCTGTCATCAGGAGCAAGGCCAGCGTCAGTGTGCGGCTGAATGCTTTTTGTACGTTTCGCATAAATGTTTGATTTTGATGAATAATATTGGTTTGATTTTTTATTGTCGGTTTTTCATTGTCGCTCGCCCATCACTGGGTCAGCTCGCCGGCCGTCTTGTTGACAAAGTTCTTCAGCCGCTTCACGGGATTCAGCGTGTTCGAGGGGTATTTCACCTTGCCTTCATAGTTCGACAGATAGTTGTTCACCGTCAGGTTCTCAGTGCTGACGCCTGTGGCCTGCTCAATGTAGACACCATAGACGCGGCCCGTAACAAAGGTCTCGCCCTTGCAGGGGCGCTTGTCGTAGATGCCATTGGCATAGGTGGTCTGCCGGCGCAGGTTCAGCGTCACATTGTGCAGGGTGATGTCGCTCACCTTGTCGGGCGTATCACCGCCAATGAAGCACCCGTTCTCAGAAGTGGCCTGAATATTATTGAAGGTGATGCGGCTTACGGCTCCACAGCGGCCTTGCGTCTCACCCTTGGGGAAGCGCCAGTTGGCATCCTTATGGTTGCCGTCGGCCCGGGGATAGCTGGTCACGTAGATAGGCTCGGCCTTTCCCCACCACACGTCGCTCCACAGCTGCAGGTCCATCATGATGTTCGAGAAAGTGACGTCGGTGATGGTACCCTCGTCGCGGTTCTGGATGCCCACGCCACGGTTGGAACCAGTGATGATGCAGTTGTCGAACAGCACATTATAGATATTGTCCATGTTCTCACTGCCCAGCTTGATGGCGCATGAGCGTGAGCTGAGGGTGCAGTTGGTCACCACAATATCGTGGCAGGCGCCATACTCCTGCCATTCGCGACGGTTCTTCAGGCAGATGCAGTCATCGCCACTGGTGATGTGGCAGTTAGAGATGCGCACATTCTTAGAGTGGTCCAGGTCGATGCCGTCGCCATTGCGTATCTTCAGGTTGTTCAGCAGGTTGATGCCGTCAATATTGGCCACATTACAGCCCACTAGGTGCACTGTCCAGTAAGCACCCTCCATGATGGTGACATCGCGGATGAGCAGATTGTCGCAGCCTATGAGCGTCAGCACATGCGGACGGGGGTCGAAGGCCTGGTCGGCCAGGGGCTTCAGCTCGTAGCTGTCGCTCAGCTCCATGCCCATGAACTTTATTCCGTTGCCGTGTATGGTGCCGCGGCCTGTGATGCTCAGATTGCGGGCGTTCTTGGCCCAGAGCCACATCATGCCCTCGCCACGGTTTTCGCCGAAGGCACTCAAGTGGTAGATACTCTCGTCAGGATTGCACAGCAGCGTGGCTGTCGACTCCAGGTGCAACTCCACATGGCTCTTCAGCTCCACAGGACCACAGAGGAAGGTGTGCTGGCGGGGCAGCAGCACGCGTCCCCCACCTTCACTGCTACACTTGTCAATGGCACGCTGAATGGCGGCAGCATCGTCAGTCACCCCGTCTCCCTTGGCTCCGAAATCAAGCACACTATAGGTCGTCTGGGCAAAGAGTGACGACGCAAAGAAAGCTAATACAACTACAAAAAAAAGATTCTTCCTTAACATAGTATTTCGCTGCAGTTAGTTACGGGAGCAAAATTAAGCATTTTTTTTGAGATAAGAAAGTTTTTGCAAACTTTTTTGCACTTATTGGGTTTTTCTGAACATGCTGGTGAGAGCCGGCCTCTGTTGTAAATGAAAAATAAGGAATGAGGAATGAGAAATAGCCTCAGATAATTGCCCACAGCAAGCTACCCCTCAACAAACAGAGGGGGCCGACTGTCGCGCTAGACGGTCGGCCCATTACTCCTTCTTGGAAAAATGTGAAGCTTCACAGCTTTGAAGTTTTGTTTTAATCCTAAATGATAATTGTTATAGAGAAAGCATAGAAATATATTTCTTTTGTTAGTCCAGATTGGCGCCTATCAGTGAGTCAACAGGTGCTACCATCTGTTGTTCGTCCTTGGCCAATGTCAGCGAGTCGCTCACTTGCCCATAGGCCACGGCAGGCCCTTCGCTGACCACCTCATTGGTGGCATACTGGTCCATGTCCACCCACACATTGTTGTTCTTCATCGACTGGCTGATGGCATTGCCCAGGGTGAGCAGGATGGCCACGGTGGCAGCGGCTCCGAAAAGTGGGCGCAAGCGCTCGGTGAGGCTGACCACGCGTGCCTTCACCTGAGGGATGTCCTCGGTCTTGCTGAGAACCATCTGGTCGAAGTCCTCGTCCAGCTCGGGTTTCTCATTGACCACCTCAAAGAGCGGTGCATACTGCCTCAGCCCCTGGGGCATCTCATCGGCGCCCTGGGTGTAGAACGACTTCAGGATTTGCTCTTCCTGCAAGGTCGTCTCACCCTGGAAGTAGCGTTCTAGCAGCTGCTCAATGTACTTATAGTCCATATTGCTCAATTTGTTGAAACTTTTCTTTGATGCTCTGCCGTGCACGGAAGATGTTCACCTTCACTTGCTGCTCGGTAATGCCCATCACCTTTGCAATTTCCTTATAGGGTTTGCCCTCCATGTCGCGCAGCTGCATGCAGGTGCGCTGTTTCTCGGGCAGTTGGTCAATGAGTTTCCTCACCATGGTCACGCGATCCCGCTGTACGGTCTGCTCCTCCGGATTGGAGTCGTACGACCTGTCAGCCCTGTCCATTCCATCCTCTTCCAGGGTGGCGCTATGGTTGTCGGCGCGCTTCAGCTTGTCCAGGGCAATGTTCCGGCATATTGTCAGGCAGAATGCCTCTATCGACTCCAGGGTATCCCATGTTTCACGTCGGTTCCATACTTTCAGCATTGTTTCCTGCACTACATCCTCAGCATCAGCCCTGTTGAGAGTGATGCGCAGTGCCAACCGGAAGAGTTCATCCTTCAGCGGTAACACATCGGTGCGGAAGCTGATTTCTTTCATCCTCTCTAAAAGGTAAGACGATTGAGGCGGAAAAAAGTTACAGCCTGACTGGAATTTTTTCTATTTTTTTGTCCGTCCATGATTTTGAGGCAGTGATTCAAGGAGGATTTCTATCAGTCGGGGTATGGCGTATTGGTCCATCTGCTCCTGGTCAATCCAGATGTATTCATCGGGCAGCGCGGGCCGCTGTTCGGTATGCAGCAGGTAGAAGTCAGCCAGCAGGATGCGGTGCGTGAGCACATGGCGCACACCCTGTCGCAGCAGGATGGCCTCAGCGAGCAGCGGTGCCAGCTGGGGGTGTTCGCTCACGTTGACGGGCTCCCACAAGCCCTGCCAGATGTCGCCTTCGCCGCGCCGGCGTATGGCCGTCTGCTGCTGGCAGCTGATGTAGACGTAGATCAGCTGGCGCTCCTTCACGGTCAGCTTCCGTTCCTTCACGGGAAGCGCGCCCACCATGTTCGATGCCAGCGCCAGGCACGAAGCCTGCAACGGGCACTGGCCGCACTGTGGCGATGCGGGAGTGCACTGCGTGGCACCGAAGTCCATGATGGCCTGATTATAGTCAGCAGCCCGGTCCTCGGGCAGCAGCTGCTGGGCCAGCTGGGCGAACAGGTGTTTGCCCTCGGTGGTGTTGATGGGGGTGTCAATGGCAAAATGGCGGGCCAGCACGCGGTAGACATTGCCGTCGACCACGGCGGCTGGCAGCCCGAAGGCGAACGAGCCGATGGCAGCAGCGGTATAGTCACCCACGCCCTTCAGCCGGCGCAGGCCCTCGATGGTCTGCGGAAAGCCGCCCATGCCCACCACCTCCCGGGCTGCCTGGTGCAGATGGCGGGCCCGCGAATAGTATCCCAGGCCCTGCCACTCGCGCAGCACCTGCTCCTCGGTGGCGGCGGCCAGCTGCTCCACCGTAGGCCAGCGGCTGATGAAGCGCAGCCAATAGTCGCGCCCCTGCTCAATGCGCGTCTGCTGCAAGATGACCTCGCTCAGCCATATCAGGTAGGGGTCGTGTGTCCCCCTCCAGGGCAAGTCGCGCCCGTAGTGGCTGAACCACTCCAGCAGTGTGGCGGCAAAAGGTTCCATATAGTTCTTCATTGTCGGCAAAGTTACGAATAAACGAGCAAAAAACAAAAGAAATTTGTGGAAAAACTTTGTTATTCACTCGTTTCTTCGTAACTTTGCACCCAATATAGCTATAAAAAACAGGATAAATGTCGTGCATACTGCATATAGAGACGAGCACTGATGTCTGCTCGGTAGCCGTGTCTGACGACTCACAGGTCATCTACCATGACGAGAGCCATGGCGACCACAAGGGAGCCAGTGCCGAGCGGCTGGGCTCCATGGTCGACGAGGCCATGTCGTTCACTGACAGCCATGCCATCCCCTTCGATGCCGTGGCCGTGAGCGGTGGCCCAGGCTCCTATACGGGTCTGCGCATCGGTGTGTCCATGGCAAAGGGCATCTGCTGTGGCCGCGACCTGAAGCTCATCAGCGTGCCCACGCTGGAATTGCTCTGCGTGCCGGTGCTGCTGCGCGAGGAGCTGCCCGACGACGCCCTGCTCTGCCCCATGCTCGATGCCCGCCGGATGGAGGTCTATGCCGCCATCTATGACCGCACACTGAAGAGCGTGCGCCCCATCAGCGCCGATGTGGTGGATGCCGACACCTACCGCCAGTGGCTGAACCAGCGGCCCGTCTACTTCTTCGGTAACGGCGCCGCCAAGTGCATGCCCGTCATCAATCACCCCAACGCCATCCTGCTGGAAGGCGTGGAGCCCCTGGCCCGATGGATGCAGCCCCTGGCCGAGCGCCGACTGCTGAACGGGCTGACGGAGGACGTGGCCTATTATGAGCCTTTCTACCTGAAGGATTTCGTGGCCAAAGCCCCCAGAGACCTGCTCAACATGCCGGCAGCTAAAAAGTAAATGTGAAATCATCAATTCGTAAACAGTAAATCATCAAAGGTGAACATACAAGGATTAGACTACAACACTCAGCGGCAGGCATTGCTGCTGCCTGAGTATGGACGCGAGATAAAGAAAATGGTTGACCACGCCATCAGCCTGCCCACCAAGGAGGAGCGCCTGAACTGCGCCAAGACCATTGTGAAGCTGATGGAGATGAAGCAGCCACAGATACGCGAGAACGCCAACTACCAGCAGACGCTGTGGGACCATCTCTACCTGATGAGCAACAAGCAGCTGGACATTGACTGGCCCTACGACGTCAGCGATGCCGAGCGCATCCATGTGAAGCCCCAGCCCATGCCCCGCCCCACCACCAGCATCAGCCTGCGCCACTACGGCCGGCTGGTAGAAGAGCTCTTTGAGAAGCTGAAGACCATGCCCGCCGGACCAGAGCGGGATGAACTGACACGCCAGACGGCCAACCAGATGAAGCGTGACCTCATGTTGTGGGGACATGGCTCCATGGACAACGAGAAAGTGGCCGACGACCTGGCCCGCTTCACCGACGGCGTGATACAGCTGGACCTGGACAATTTCACCTTCGAGCGCTTCTTACCTACCGACGAAATGCCTGGCAAGGTAACTGGAAAGAAGAAAAAGAAAGGATAGCTCATGGCATCATTCATCATTGAAGGCGGACACCCACTCAGTGGCACCATTATCCCGCAGGGAGCCAAGAACGAAGCCCTGCAGGTCATCTGTGCCACGCTGCTCACCAGCGAACCTGTCACCATCAGCAACCTGCCCAAGATTCGTGATGTGCAGAATCTTATACAGTTGCTCCGTGATATCGGGGTGAAGGTGGACGTCTCCGATGATCAGCAGGCTGGACATACCGTTACCTTCCAGGCTGACGAGCTGAACATGGACTATCTGCAAAGCGACGAGTTTGTGGAGAAGTGCGCCCAGCTGCGTGGGTCGGTCATGCTCATTGGCCCGCTGCTGACCCGCATGGGGAAGGCCGTCATTGCCAAGCCGGGAGGCGACAAGATAGGACGCCGCCGACTGGACACTCATTTCCAGGGCTTTGAGCGCCTGGGGGCCAATTTCGCCCACGTGCCCGAGCGCAATGTGTACGAAATCTCTACCAGCCACCTTAAAGGCTGCTATATGCTGCTCGACGAGGCCTCGGTCACGGGCACAGCCAACATTGTGATGGCCGCCGTGATGGCCAAGGGCACCACCACCATCTATAACGCCGCCTGCGAACCCTATCTGCAGCAGCTCTGCAAAATGCTGAACAGCATGGGGGCACGCATTAGCGGCATCTCATCAAATCTGCTCACCATCGAGGGTGTCAGCGTCCTGCACGGCACCTGCCACACCGTCCTGCCCGACATGATTGAGGTGGGGTCGTTCATCGGCATGGCTGCCATGGTGGGCGAAGGCATCTGCATCAAGAATGTATCGCTCAGAAACCTGGGCATCATTCCCGACACCTTCCGCCGAATGGGCATCAAAGTGAAAGTGGATGGCGACGACCTCTTCGTGCCCCGCATGCGCCACTATGAGATTCAGTCGTTCATCGACGGAACCATCATGACACTGGCCGACGCCCCCTGGCCCGGACTGACACCCGACCTGCTGTCGGTGCTCATCACCGTGGCCACTCAGGCCCGCGGCTCGGTGCTCTTCCACCAGAAGATGTTTGAGAGCCGCCTGTTCTTCGTTGACAAGCTGATTGACATGGGTGCACAGATTATTCTCTGCGACCCCCACCGGGCCGTCGTCGTGGGTCACGACCGCAAGCTGCAACTGCGCGGTGGCCGCATGAGCAGCCCCGACATCCGCGCCGGCATAGCCCTGCTCATAGCAGCACTCAGCGCCAAAGGCGTCAGCCGCATTGACAACATTGAGCAGATAGACCGGGGCTACGAGAACATAGAAGGACGCCTCAACGCCCTGGGCGCCCATATCACCAGAATGACCTGACAACGGCCAGCATCACAGCGTATGATAAAGGAAGAGGAAGTGTACCACATAGGCCGTCTGGGCAGGGCCCACGGGGTGAAAGGCGAGCTGACCATGCAGGTGGACGATGATGTGTTCGACCGCGTGGACGCCGATTTCCTTATTCTCCGGGTGGACGGCATCCTAGTGCCTTTCTATATGGAGGAATACCGCTTCCGTACGGACAGCTCGGCCTTGGTGAAGTTCGAGGATATCGACACACTGGAACGTGCCCGCGAGCTGACCAACTGCGACGTCTTCTTCCCCCGACAGCTGGCCGACGAGGCGGAAGAGGAGTACACCTGGAGTTTCTTTGTGGGCTTCGACATTGTGGAGGAGACCACCGGACAGGTGGTGGGGCACATTGCCGACGTCGACGAAAGCACCGCCAACGTGCTCTTCCTGCTGGACGACGATCGTCTCATCCCCGCTTCCGAGGAACTCATTGTCAGCATTGACCAGAAGCACCACAGAATCATCATGCACCTTCCTGAAGGGCTGCTCAGCCTGTAGTTTTTTTCTCCCCTGCCACACTCTCACTCTCCTTGCCCTACGCGCGCGTAATTTCGCGCGAAAAAAGGTGCTACAAGTGCTACCGGCGGTCCTAACCAGCTGGCGTTGTGGCTTTTACGGGTGCAAATTGGCCTCTCAGAAGTGCTACCAAAAATGCTACAGGTGCTACCGGCCAGAAAATGGCGGCGAGATTTTTCAAAAAGTCAACGAGTTTTTTCAAAAAGTCGACGAGTTTTTTCAAAAAGTCAACGAGTTTTTTCAAAAAGTCGACGCCATTTTTGGAAAAGTCGACGCCGTATGAAAATATCCCGATGAGACATATAGAAAAGTCGCGGCCTGACTTTTCTATATGTCTCATTTCTGCACAAAAGCACATAAATGCGCAACTGGCTGCTCACCCCTACTGGTAGCTTTTCCAGTAGCACTTTCCAAAAGCAAATATGCACCCACAAAGCGCTGTTATTCAACGCATTATAATCTCCAGTAGCACTTGTAGCACTTTCTTTTGGCCTATTATTTAACGCACGCGCGCGTGAGGCATTGAAATGAGACAATAATATAGCTGTTGCTTTTTGAACAACTAAGGGCTACTTTAAGTTACCAGCCCTGTCACTATTGACCTGTGTGCTCAGTCGCTCATCCGACAGAATCTCGCGGGCTGCCTCGTAGCTGTCAAAGCTGACAGGCGACAAGCTGAAGTCAGGAGTATTGTAGGAATAGAGACTGGTGGTGTAGTACTGGCGGGGATTTTCCTGGGGCAGCATAAACGGCTTTGTGGGCTGCCCGTTTTCGTCAATATGCCCCAGGTACAGACGGCTGTACAGTCCGTCGTCGCGGCGACTGGTAAAGACCACCCAGCGGGAGTCGAGCGACCAGTTGTGGTAGGAGTCGGCCCGCGGGCTGTTCAGCAGGTCCAGGGGATGAGCCTCCAAGGTCAGCAAATCCAGCAGCCACTGCTCGCTCTCTTCATGCCAGATGCTGAAATAGCCATAATCGCTGAGCGTGAACAGGAGGAAACGCCCGTCGTAGCTAGGGCGGGGCCAGGTGAGGCTCTTGCCCATGCTGACAGCATCGAAGAGTGTGTCAACTTGCTGGCCGAAGGTAGCATCGTCGGGATTGAAGCTGATGCGGCACAGGTTGTACTGCTCGTCCTTGAAGTGAGCCGGATATTCCTGCTGCCGGCAGGTCAGGTAGTAGAGCGTGCGCCCGTCGGGCGAGAAGGTGGGTGTGTTCTCCGACCAGTCGGGGGTGGAGAGCAGTGAGTCAGAAATAATCTGGCGCGTGGTGGGATTGTAGACAAACACGTCGCTTCTCAAGTCGAACACCTCAATGCGTTCCTCCTTGGCCACGTGGAAGGCCTGACGCGTCTGGTTGGTGGAGAAGGCACAGTAGCGCCCGCTGGGGTGCCAGTAGGGATACACCATTGAGCCGCCCAGCTGGTCGTTGCTAGCCTGCAACCACTGGCGCTGCCCGTCCAGCTGCACCATGGTGGCGCCATGGTCGCCGCGCACGTGGAAGACGAAGCGCTGGGGATTGGTCTGGTGACTGGTGTGACAGTTCACACACATGCCCGGCACGCTGGTATTGTCAATGATGGTCTCTTCACTGAAGCTGCCCAAGGCGCGCTGATAGATGCCCATGTGGGAATACGACTCATAGCCGGGAGCCACACGCCGATAGGTGAGCCCCCAAGCCTGCAGGCGGTCGGTGCTGACGTGAATGTCAAAGTCACGGTACTGTAGCCACTGGCCGTCAGAACGGCGCTGTGCGGCCACCGTCACCTTGAGGTTGCCGCCCACGTTCTGGTGCACCAGCTGGTGCCACTGGTCCACGTCGAACTTCGCCCACTCACCATTGGCCGTCAGCTGGCCACCTTTCTGGCCGGTCACCACCACGTCCATCCGGCTAAATTCGTCAGCGGCCATGCTGAAGTTCAGCGGCGCAATGCTGTCGGGGATGGTCACGTCCACATAATCGGGATAGATGGCAGGCAGGCTGTCCACCTGCTGCACATTAGTGGGCCTATGGCTGCATGCAGCCAGGGTCAGGACCACTAAAATATATATAATGTAGTAGCGTCGTTTCATTGTCCTTTCACCAGATAATACCAAAAAGTTTTTTCAAATGGCTTCAACTGGGGCGAGTCCTTGCCCTGGCGGTTGAAGATGTTGGCAAAGTTGAGGAAGTTCTGGCGCAGCACCTCGGTGGTCAGCCCCTGTGGCAGCTGCATGTTCTGCTGCGCATAGGCATAGACGGCCGCCTCCTGAACATGGCGCGGATTGAAGCCTACGTGCTTGTGCACCACGCCCAGATAGTTCATAAACTTGTTGACGTCGCGCTCCAGCAACGGCCACATGAGCAGATACTGCATGGCCAGGCGGTTCTGCGGATTGCGCACGAAGAGCTGACCCATGATGCGGTCACCCTCGCGCTCGCTGAACAGGAAGTCGTCAGTCAGCCGCATCTGGCGTAGCCGCCCATAGAGCGGATGGGCATTTATCTTGTCTTCCTGGCCAAGCAACTCCTTCATCTGGCGGGCCCATTTCTTGTAGAACGTCGTCCGCTCAAGCAGATTCAGGTATTTCAGCGCCACCTCATACTGGCCGTTCAGCATATTGGTCTCGGCCAGACGGCGCACAGTGCGCACGCTCTTGGCGTAGTTGGGTATGGACTCCATCGACTCAAAGGCAAAGCGCTGGGCCGTATTCACCAGTCCCAGCTGGAAGTAGATTTCACCCGTGAGCAGCGCGGAGGCAAAGTTGCGCTCGAATGGGGGCAGCAGTCCCTGCACGCCACGCTGGAAGAACTCGAAGCCACGCTCGCACAGCTGCCCCTCCATGGCCAGCGCCAGGTTGGTGGCGGCCACGCTCATGGGCTGCGAGGGCTGGCGTTGTTCTGACTTGGCAATGATGGCCTGCCACTGGCCGGCTCGCACCAGATAGTCGTAGTCCATCACATCATAGGTCTGCTTGGGGAAGCCCTTTGGCACAAGCACAATGCCCAGCCCAGCCACCACGACCAGCGAGCCCAGCCCTACTGAAAGCGAATGGCGGTGGTTGAAGGCTTTCTGGGGCAATGCTGACAGCATTGCAAGCAACAGTGCAGCAGCGGGTATGACAATGAGCACTGCAGGATGAAAGACGGGCACCCTATAGTAGCTCAGCCCCCAGGAAAGGCGCTCCAGCGAATAGGGCAGATGATGGCTGCTCACCACCACGCTCACCCAGACGGCCACAACAGCCAGCAGCCCCGCCACCAAGAGCAGCGGCCAGCGGCGCTCCTGTCGGCGACGAAGCGGCACCACAACGGCCAGCATCACGGCTGAAAGCAATGCCAAAGGGCCTATGAGCCAATAGAGCAGGGGCATGGCCACCAGGGCAACAATGAAGGAGAGCAACACACCGCAGCGGCTCAGCAGCCAGCTGACGGCCAGCGCCAGGACCAGCGCCACAACATAGCACAAAAGCACATTGTAGTCGCCCTGGGCATACCAGAGCAGGAGCGCGGGGATGAAGCTGAGGGGATAAAGGCTCGGCGTGTTTGCAGACATCAGCCGCCAGGTCAGCCGTTGAACGGCCACCAGCAGTAATGCCAGCACAAGACCTCCCAGCAGGAAGCTGTTGTAGAATTGAGTGAGCAGCTCACCCAGCCAGCGGGCCAGGCCACCAGGCTCTGACAGGCACTGGCTGAAATAGTCACCACCGAACAGAAACAGCTGGAACTGCTCGTGGAATGACAGTGCCTGGCGGTAGCCCACTGTCCAGAAGAGCCACACCGCAGCCCCGAAGAGCAGCGACAGGGCCAAGGGCCACACTTTATGGAGAAGATGCATTGTCCGGGTCATCAGTCTTTTGTTTTTGGCTTTCAGCTTGCAAAGGTAAGAAAAATATTTGAGCCCCACACTAATTCCCTCTCATTTTTTTGATGGTCCCTGTCCTTTTCCGCTTCTGTTGAGGTGAACACATGCCACTACAGGAGGGCGCATCACTGCGGCCTCCTGCGGGTCCATGGAAATAAATACTATTTACTAACTTTACTTGAACATGTTCTGCTTGATGGACTGCTGTATGTCGGCAGGGGTTTCCTTTTTCTTACAGCAGTCAACAATATATCTCACCACTCGGTCGGGAAGGGCGGTCTGCTTCTTCCAAATGTCGTGGCGGTTGTTCCATGTGCCTTGGCAGGTGTTCTTGTCAGTCAGGATGATGGCATCCTTGATGGCTGGGCGCCCCATCTCACTATACATGCGGTCATGGAAGGTGTAGGTGCCATACTCGTGGGGCATGATGACCACCTCTCCAGTATTGGAAAGGACTATCTGGCAGCAGGCGTATTCGCCATCGGCACCATAGTACTTGAACTGAGTGTAGCCGTTCGTCTTGCCACACATTGTCTTCTTCTCGCCTTCCCACTGCATGGACTCCATAATCCAGGCACCCACCAGTTCCTTGTCGTCCACCTTCGTGGTCTGGGCATTCACACTGACGGCGCACATCAACAGGGCCGTCATCATCAGCATCATCTTTTTCATAAGCTTTACGGTTTTCATTTAGGTTTGTAAGTGAAGTGATTTAGCGTCGGCAAAGGTAGGACCATTTTTCCAGCTGTCCAAGAAAATGAGTTTGCATTTTCTTTGCATTTGCCTTGCAAGCTGTCTGCAAAGCTCATTTCGCCATACTGAGAATGAAGTCATCCCAGTCCTTGGAGCCGCCTTTCTTTCCGAACACCTTGCCATAGAGCCTGCTGCGCACGGTGCTGATGGTGCTGACGTCGCGGGCCAGCACCATGGCGATGTCCTTGGGCGCTATGCGGAGCTTGATAAGCAGACAGGTCTGATACTCCAGCTCCGACATGGGGTACAGACTACGCAACTGGCTGGTGAATCCAGGGTAGACGGCTTTCAGCTGTCGCTCCAACTCGGCCCAGTCGGGCGCTGTCAGCCGCTCTCCGCTGGCCACACGCTTCTGCAAGGCTGCATACTCGTCGGAAGCGAAATAGGTACTCTCCACTGAGGCCACTGCCAGCCTCACTTCCTGTGGCCGATTCTCCTGCACCTCCTGAATCTGCTGTAGCTGCAACTGTAACTGGCGGCGCGCCCGACGGTTGGCGATGGCCAGATGGGCAGCCGCCAGCGCCACAATCAGGATGAAAGCCAATAAAAAGACAAACCATTGAATGGTCCGCTCCTGCTGCCGTTCCTTGGCTGAGAGCACATAGCGCTGGGACGGGGCGGTGCCGTTCTGCAACTCGGAGACAATAATCTGGCACATTTCGCTGCCCCATTCCTGATAGATAGCATCATCCCTGACATATTGGTAGTGCGTCCCACTTCTCTGGATGTCGATGGTGGAATCATTGAGGATGCGAAGCGGACGGGGATCGTCGTTCTCCAGGTAGAGCAGCTCGCCCCTACCCTTGTCAACAATCGTCACCACAGACTGACTGAAAGGAATGAAGACCAGGCCAGTGGGCGTCCTTGACAGCTGGCACAGATAAAGCAAGCTATCACCTTCATAAATAATGCAGTCAGTACCCGAGCCTGCCGTGGAGTAATGCCATTCAAGCCCAATAGGAGAGAGTTCATGCCTCAATATCCATGCGCCCTGCAAGCGATAGGTTGGCGAGGATTCTGGTGCGTCGTGACATGACAGGAGCAGCAGGGTGAGCAGCAATAACAGCGTCGATTTCTTCATCGCTTTTCCTTTTTTGCTGCAAAGATACAACTTTTGCGCTGAAAACGCCAGCATCAACAGTTTGCATTTTGTTTGCATCTCAACTCCTAACTCCTTACTCATCACTCTTAACTCCTAACTCCCCCAGAAACTTCTCCACCGCCTGGCGGATGCTGTTCAGCCCGAAGAGACTGGGCTGCACCTGCGAAAAGGGCACCCAGAAGAGCTCGGCGGCATCGTCGGCAGCATGTGGTTGCGCTTCCTGAGGCACCTGCGTGGAATAAAACATGTCAAGCGTATGGATGACCATGTCAGAATAGACATAACGATTGGGGATGCTGAACAGATAGTGCAGTTCGCCCACCATGAGCCCCGTTTCTTCCTGTATCTCACGGCGCATGCCCTGCTCAGCTGACTCGTCCATGTCAACAAATCCTCCCGGAAGGTCAAAGGTGCCGCGTGCGGGCTCCTTGCCCCGGCGCGCCACCAGCAGACAGCCATCGCTGCGCAGGATGAAGGCTGCAGTGGCCGACGAGGGATTTGCATAATAGGTGAAGCCGCACGACGCACACTTCTTGCTTTTGAAGTTATTCACTCTGAAGGAATGGCTCCCACAAACAGGGCAAAACAGGAATTTCTCTAATGGATGTGACATTTTAAACAACGGTATTTATAGGGTACAAAATTAAGAAAATTTTAGCAATCCTCAACAAAAAGTATCAATTTTCTTGCAAGTTAAAATAAAAATATCTAACTTTGCAAGCGATTCGTATAAATTTACGACTACAAGACATTTCGTTTTTTATATTAATTTAATTAGTTAACATTATGAGTAAAAGAATCACTTCTTTTCTGATTGGTGCTCTGGCAGCAGTGCTGCTGGGTGTACCTGCACAGGCTCAACTTGTGGTGAAAAAGGGCAAGGGCTCTCAGATCCACACCATAGCCAGTGTCAAAAAGTATCGTGAGCACTTCTCTCTTTCAAATCAGGAAAAGGCCGACTTCCGCGGACTGGATGCCCAGCAGAAGGAACAGCTGGTTTCCCAGATTGAGAAAATGCGCGGTACGCGTGAAGACAACGCGAAAGTGACCAGACAGTTGCCGCTGAACGTACAGAAGTTCACGCGTAACATTCTGGAGAGCCTGAAAGACAAGCGCACCGTTGAGTCGCAGCCCACACGCGTTCCTTTCAAGGCCAACTTTGAAACCGTTGACCAGTACGGTATCATCACCGCTCCCTCTGAAGGCGAGTCAAAGATGTACAACCGTTCCGGTATTGGCTACTATGTTTCAAACAACCAGATGGTTGCTGGAGCACAGGAAGGTCGGGTTGAAATCGTGGAGTGCCCCGATGGCACTGTCTACATCCAGGACTTCATTTCCTATGCAGCTGTAGGCACATGGGTGAAGGGTACCAAGGAAGGCAACACCATCACCATTCCTGCCAAGCAGGTGGTTTACTTCGTGCCAGACTATAACTATGGTTTCTATCTGGCCAAGGCTTCTGCTACCGATGGTTCCGAACAGGAAGGCGACATCGTGATGACCATTAATGGTGACCAGATCACCTTCGCTGAGGGTGAGAATGGCGCTGCCGCTCTGTACTATACAGACGACCAGGCATTGTCGGGCTACATGGACGTGGCTACCGTTTGGACTTATGATGCTTCTTATGTGGTTCCCGAACTTGTAACTCCTCCTGCAGACATGGAGGCTCTTGACTTCAAGGCTAAGGGTACTTCTTTCAGCTCCAGCGGTAGTGCACCTTTCAACACTAATGTTAAGGTGGGCTTCACAGGCAATGATGTATATGTACAAGGTCTCTTCCCCGACTTCCCCGAGTCATGGATAAAGGGTACTGTGGATGGCAACCTCGTTACCTTCAAGGCTCAGCAGTTCCTTGGCAAGTATGCTTCTTACGACGTTTGGCTGATGGGTGTTACGACTGTTGACGAACAGAACTATGAACTGGGCGACTTCATCATGTCATTGGATCCCGAGTCCAAGACACTGATTAGCTTCAACGACGCTCTGGCCAACGCCGCTACTGACCGTATCTACTATCTGAACTGGTTCTCTGAAATCACCATTTTCGATCCTAGCATCGAAATACCCGCCAAGGTTGGTGATCCTATTAATGAACTGCCTTACGAGAACAGCTTCACCGAATTGGAGGACTGCGACGTCATAGGCATCATTGACGCCAACAGCGACGGCAGCTCTTGGAACTATGTTACCAGTGGTGAGTTCCGCTATACCTACAACGGATTAAACGACGCTGACGACTGGTTGATTACTCCCGCTGTGCTGCTGCAGGCCGGACGTAAGTACACCTTCTCTATTGACACTCGCTGCCAGATGGCTTCTTATCCCGAGCGCATTGAGGTGAAGATGGGTAATGCTCCTATGGCTTCAGCCATGAAGGTGCAGGTGATTCCCGTCACCGACGTGGACTGGACTGCCAACAAGACGCTGGCAAACGAGGAAGTTGTTGTTGAAGAGACTGGCTACTACCACTTCGGTATCCACGCTGTCAGCCTTGCTGATAACTACTACCTCTTCGCCGACAATCTGCTCATCCAGGCTACTCCCGAGCCTCTGGCTCCCGCTGCCATCACTGACCTGACCGTTACTTCGTTCGCCAGCAGCCAGGTTGGTGCTTATGTGAGCTTCACCGCTCCTGCCGTTGCTATCGACGGTTCAGCCCTCACGGCTAACATGAACATTAATCTCTATCGTGACGGTCAGCTAATCAACACCTTCGAGAACGTTGCTCCTGGTGCTAAGATTAACTATGTGGACCAGACTGAGGATCTCACTCTGGGCACTCACAACTATTATGCTGTTGCAAGCAACGCATACGGTGCTGGACAGAAGAGCGAAGTGGAAGGCGCTGTGCTGACCATTGTTGCTGACATCCCTGCTTACTTCGACCTTACCGATACTTCTCTCGCTGGTACCTACACCATCATTGATGGTAACGGTGACGGCAAGATGTGGACTATTGACGCGCAAGGCGCTCACCTGGTTTATACGGATCCTGCTGATCCTCAGCCCAATGAGTACCTGATTACCATGCCCGTCAAGCTGACTGCAGGTAAGAGCTACGGCATCACCGTCAGCGCACGCTGCCAGAGCTCCAATTATCCCGAGCGCTTTGAAGTGCTGGTTGGCAAGCAGGCCACTCCTGCTGCCCTGACCACCATGGCCATCCCCGCTACCGATGTGTTCAACACCGACTTCGAGGACTTCGAAGGCCAGTTCACTGTTAACGAGGACGGCAACTACTACGTTGCCATCCATGGCATCAGCGATGTGGACACCTACTATCTGCATGTGAGCAACATCGCAGTGGAGAAGGGCCTGACCGCTCAGTCGCCCAAGGCTCCTCGTCTCAGCATCCAGCCCGATCCTTACGGAGCACGCAAGGCTGTGATTACCGTTACCGCTCCTGGCCGCAATATGTCTAACCAGTACCTGAGTGAGAACCTGTCGAAACTCGAGGTGCTCCGCAACGGACAGATCATCAAGACCTTTGAGAATGTTGCTCCCGAGGCTACCAAGGTATTTGTTGACGTATTCGATGGCATGGCCTCTTACCGTGCTGTTGCCTATGACGCCAATGGCGAAATAGGTCAGAAGTCTGAGATTATCCGCGAATATATTGGTCTGGATATTCCCGCACCCGTTGAAAACGTTGAAGCATTTGAAGGCGACGGCGAAGTGACCCTGACTTGGAATCCCGTGATGGAAGGCCTCCACGGTGGTATCGTAGTACCCAACGAGGTGGAATACCAGGTTTGGACCGGCCACTATGAGTCCTTGTACGGTCTCTTCGAGATTCTTGTTCTGGACGACATGCTGGCAAGTACCTATGACGTAGAAGCTACTGTACCTTATGACGCCACTGGTGAGCAGGACCTTATGAACCTGTTCGTACTGCCCGTCAACGAGGCTGGTAGTCCTGGCGAAGACTATGCTGCTGCTGCAACCATCTTCACTGGTGCACCTTACGAGTTACCGTTCGAGGAGCATTTCGCTCCCACTGGCTTCAACTATGCTACATGGTTCATTACCGACTACAGCATTGCTGCAGACTACAACCTCAGCACCGAAAGCTCTGACGAGGACGGTGGTTCTCTGCTGACCTTAGCAGATGGTGGAGATGAGTATGTCAAAGTTACTCCAGGTAAGGTTGCCATCAGCGGTGGTAATCCCACTCTGCTCGTTGACGTTCTGGGCGACGGTTCTAACACCAATGCTGCAAAGGTGCAGATTGTGACTCCCGACGGCGACACGAAGCTGGCCGGCACCTTCGTTCCCGGACTGGAATGGCAGACCATGAAGGTTTCTCTGGCTAACTTCACCAACTACAACTTCGTGAAGCCCATAATTATGAGCGACTTCACTGAGGGTGGACAGATTCTCTACGACAACGTCCGCATTGTTGACCTGCAGCCTTACAACCTGGCTGTTAAGATCAGCGCTCCGAAGAACGTACTGGCTGGCAACAATGCCACCATTAGAGTTGAGGTGAAGAATGTGGGCGAGCAGCCTGCTAAGGACTTCGCCGTGAAGGTTCTCGCTGGCACTAAGGACCTGCTGGATGTGAAGGTGGCCGAACCGCTCGGTTCGTTCAAGACCAATGTCTATGAGGCAGAGCTCAGCACCTCTATCTTCGACAACGCCGATGACATCATCCTCACCGCCCTTGTTGACTACGACCTCGACCTGGATCTCGACGACAATACGGCCCAGACCGTTATCACTGTTAAGGAAAGTACTGCTGCTGTTCCTGAGAACGTGAAGGCTTCGAGAACTGCCGATGGCGTACTGATGACTTGGGATGCTCCCAGCAGCAGCGTGGAGGAAGTTGTAGAGAAATTTGCCGACGTAGAAGCCAACACTTGTGACGCTTTCGGTGATTGGACATGCGTCAACGCCAATGGTGCCGCAAAGGGTGGACTCTTCCAGGATCTGCCTCTGGCTTCCGACAATCAGGCAGTTGCCTTCCTGGCCATCAATCCCGCCGCAATGGGTATCTCCAATCCAGCTTTCAACGGCCCGAGCGGCTCGCTTGAGGAGACCTATCTGCTCTCTGGCTACAACTACGACGGTAGCAACTACGTTGACAACGACGACTGGCTGATTTCGCCCGTACTGCCTGGCATTGCTCAGGAGATTTCCTTCTCCGTAGCAGCTCTGGACGTCCAGTATGGCCCGACCACCTTCGAGGTCTACTACTCTACTGGCGGCAAGACCATTTCTGACTTCCAGAAGATTGGTGGCGAGACGCTGTCGGCCACTGGCTGGAACAAGGTGAGCTATCAGCTGCCTGAGGGCACTACTTACTTCGCAATCCGCAACACCACCAATGGTGAAGCTGCTCTGGCATTCTTGCTGGGCGACATCCATTACACTCGTGGCGGCGGTAGCGTTGCTAAGTACAATGTCTTCATCGACGGTGTCGACGACATCTATGACGACGTGACCACAACTTCGTTCACCTTCCCGAACGAGGTAGCCGCTAGCGCTAAGTGGGTGGCTGTCAGCGCTGTCTTCCAGAATGGTGCACAGTCGAAGCCCGTCGTGGTGAACCTGAGCGCTAACCAGGAGATCACTGCTATCCAGCAGATCACTGGCAACAACCAGCCCGTTGACGTCTACACGCTCGATGGCAAGCTGGTGCGTCAGCAGACCACTGACCTGAAGGGTCTGAAGGGTGCTTACATCATCAACAACACGAAGGTGATCATTAAGTAATCCTTTCAAAACTCTATAACCTGGCGGGGCGCTACTTTGCAGTGGCGCCCCGCTTGCATGTTGGCTGCAGGAAATGCAAAAAGAAAGTGGGCTTTTCTTTTGTTTTGCTCTCGACTTTTCGTGACTCTGCACCCTTTCAGGCGCGAAGTTACTGCGACTTGGCAAAAAAAAGAATGAATTCTTTTGTTTTGCTCTCGACTTTTCGTAACTTTGCAGCGTCAATACTGCACTCACGCCTGTTGAGTGCACATTATTAATAATAAATAAGGATAAAGGTAAAAGGAAATGGAATCAAAACTGGTCATCTACAATACGCTGACTCGGCAGAAAGAACGTTTTGAACCGCTTCATGCTCCCAATGTGGGCATGTACGTCTGCGGCCCCACCGTCTATGGCGATCCCCATCTGGGTCATGCCCGCCCCGCCATCACTTTCGACGTGCTCTTCCGCTACTTGCAGCATCTGGGCTACAAGGTACGCTACGTGCGCAACATCACCGACGTGGGCCATCTGGAGCACGATGCCGACGAAGGCGAGGACAAGATAGCCAAGAAGGCCCGGCTGGAACAGCTGGAACCCATGGAGATAGCCCAGTACTATACTCGCCGCTATCATCAGGCCATGGACGCCATGGGCGTGCGGCGCCCCAGTATTGAGCCATGCGCCACCGGCCACATCATTGAGCAGCAGCAGCTGGTCAGCGAAATCCTGAAGAATGGCTTCGCCTACGAGTCGAACGGCAGCATCTATTTTGACATCGAGGCCTACAACAAGCAGTATAAATACGGCATCCTCAGCGGACGCTCACTGGAAAACGTGAAAGACGCCAGCCGCGAGTTGGACGGCGTGGGCGAGAAGCGCCATCAGGCCGACTTTGCCCTGTGGAAGAAGGCCCAGCCCGAGCACATCATGCGCTGGCCCAGCCCCTGGAGCGACGGCTTCCCCGGCTGGCACTGCGAATGCACGGCCATGGGCCGCAAGTATCTGGGCGAGCAATTCGACATACACGGTGGCGGCATGGACCTGGTGTTCCCCCATCATGAGTGCGAGATTGCCCAGGCACAGGCTGCCATGGGCCACCCTGCCGTGAAGTACTGGATGCACAACAACATGATTACCATCAACGGCCAGAAAATGGGCAAGTCGCTGGGCAATTTTATCACGCTCGAACAGTTCTTCACTGGCCAGCACGAGCTGCTCAGCAAGCCCTATTCACCCATGACCATCCGCTTCTTTATCCTTTCCGCCCACTATCGTGGCACGGTCGACTTCAGCGACGAAGCCCTGCAGGCCGCCGAGAAGGGACTGGAGAAGCTGCAGAATGCCCTTGCCGATATTGACCGGCTGGCCAGCACGCCATCGTATAACGACGGTTCCCAGCATTGCGACGACGAGACCGAGCGTGTGGTGAAGAGCCTGCGTCAGCGTTGTTACGATGCCATGAACGACGACCTGGCCACGCCGCTGGTCATCAGCCTGCTCTTCGAGGCTGCCACCGTGGTGAACAAGCTCGTTGACCACAAGGCCACCATCTGCCCCGACTGCCTGAAGGAGCTGAGCCAGGTGATGCACCTCTTCACCGAGGATATTCTGGGCCTGAGCAGCGGCACGGCAAAAGCCGACACGGGTGCTGCCCGCGAGGAAGCCTTTGGAAAGGTGGTCGACATGGTGCTTAATCTGCGCGCCAAGGCGAAGGCTGCCAAGGACTGGGCCACCAGCGACCAGATACGCGACGAACTGGCTGCCGCCGGATTCGAGGTGAAGGACACCAAGGACGGTGTCACTTGGAAGCTGAACAAATAGGGCCACGGTTCGTTCACGGCCACGGTTTTACACGGTTTTTCACAGTTATACGCGATTATTCACAATATAACAGAGCTGCTTGACCGAATTGTTGTCCTAAGTTCTTGTCACCCAAAGGATGCCAGAACTTAGGACAACTCTTATTGGTCTACTATCTTCTTTGAGATAGGTGCTACTGCTGGCCCGGAAAAAGCTAAACACGACGACCCGTGCTGTTCTTTTAACATCGTAACGAAAAGATTTGTGCTTTTCCTTTTGTACTTATCGCGTTTTTTTGTATCTTTGCAGCCACTAAGAACCTCAAATCATAAGAACTATGTATGGAAAAATGAAGGAACATCTCGCACAGACGCTGAGTGAGATCCGTGAGGCAGGCCTCTACAAAGAGGAGCGCCTGATTGAAAGCCCGCAGCGGGCAGCCATCCAAGTGAACGGCAAGGAAGTACTGAACTTCTGTGCCAATAACTATCTGGGCCTGAGCGACCATCCGCGGCTCATTGAGGCCTCCAAGCGCATGATGGACCGTCGCGGGTTCGGCATGTCGAGTGTGCGTTTCATCTGCGGCACTCAGGATATTCACAAGGAGCTGGAAGCCGCCATCAGCCAGTATTTCAAGACTGACGACACCATTCTCTATGCTGCCTGTTTCGATGCCAACGGTGGTGTGTTCGAGCCCCTGTTCACTGAGGAGGACGCCATCATCAGCGATGCCCTGAACCATGCTTCCATCATTGACGGCGTGCGGCTCTGCAAGGCCAAGCGCTATCGCTATGCCAATGCTGACATGGCCGAGCTGGAGCACTGCTTGCAGGAGGCTCAGGCTCAGCGTTTCCGCATCATCGTCACCGACGGTGTGTTCTCCATGGACGGCAATGTGGCTCCCATCGACAAGATTTGCGACCTGGCCGAGAAGTACGATGCCCTGGTGATGGTCGACGAGAGCCACTCTGCAGGCGTGGTAGGCCCCACAGGCCACGGCGTCAGCGAGTTCTTCAATACCTACGGCCGCGTCGACATCTATACCGGCACGCTGGGCAAGAGCTTTGGCGGAGCCCTGGGCGGCTTCACCACAGGCCGTCAGGAAATCATTGACCTGCTGCGCCAGCGCTCACGCCCCTATCTGTTCTCCAACTCACTGGCCCCAGCCATCATCGGTGCCTCTCTGGAGGTGTTCAAGATGCTGGGCGAGAGCAACGAGATTCACGACCGTCTGGTGGAGAACGTAGAGTACTTCCGCTCAAAGATGATGGCCGCCGGCTTCGACATCAAGCCTACGCAGAGCGCCATCTGCGCCGTCATGCTCTATGATGCCAAGCTCTCACAGGTCTATGCTGCCAAGATGCAGGACGAGGGCATCTACGTCACGGGCTTCTACTACCCCGTAGTGCCCAAGGGTCAGGCGCGCATCCGCGTACAAATCTCCGCCGGCCACAACCGCGAACAGCTGGACAAGTGTATCGAAGCCTTCAAGAAGGTGGGCCGCGAACTGGGCGTGCTGAAATAATTGCCTATGAACACGTCAGTCCTTTCCCGCTTACTCATGCTGCTGCTCTTGCTGCTGGCCATGTCCACAGCAAGGGCTGACAGCATTGACTCACTGCGCCAAGTGGTGAAGCTGGCTGAGGGAAAGCAGAAGACAGACGCCTACAACCAGCTGTGTCAGGCCTTAAATAAAGAGGGCAAGGCCGACGAGCAACTGGCTGTCCTGGAGGAGTGGATCATCCATGAACGCCAGTACGGCGACGCTGAGAACGAAGGCAAGGCCCGCTGGAAGAAGATTGCCGTGCTCAACAACTTTGGACGCGACGAGGCTATGCAGGCCGAAGCACCTGTCCAGATGGCCTGGTTCGAGGAGCATGAGCAGTGGGAGCGCTACTACAACACATGGGAAAGCAAGGCCAGCAGCTACCTCTACACCGGCAAGGTGCAGACGGCCATGCACGAGGCCCAGCTGATGCTGGAGGACGCCCAGAAGCGCGACAACGACTTCGGCCGCGTGGTGTCCTATATCCTCACTGGCATCACCTACCAGACCATGGGCCAGAACGATGCCGCCCTGAGCACGCTGGAGCGTGCCTACAACCTGCTGCGCAGTGGCAACTACGAGAAAGACCTGTTCTTCCTGACCTGCGACTACATCTGCCAGACGCTCGACGCCCAGGCTAACTACCAGCGTGAGCTCCAGCTGTCGGACGAGTGGCTGCAGGAAATCAACAAGCAGCGCCAGCAGCGCAACAACACCAGCGCCTATATGGGCACGCTCCTATCATGCCATCTGCAGCGTGCATCGTCGCTGATGGGCCTGCAGCGCTATGACGAGGCTTGGCAAGAGGTGGCCCAGGCCAATCATTGTGTAGAGTATATCAACATACCGCTGACTTCCTATCGCATTCTCTTCATCAGGGCCCGACTGCTGGAGGCTGAGGGCCGTGCCACTGAAGCACTGGCATGCCTGGACAGTCTGGAAGCCATGCAGCTGGAAGTGGGTGGCGGTCTGAACATGCTGCGTGCCGATGTGCTGACGAAGCTGAACCGCCATGCTGAGGCCGCCCAACTGTTCCGCCAGCAGTACTATATGCTCGACTCAGTCTTCAGCCGCGACATGCGCTCGCAGCTGGACGAGTTGTCAACGCTGTACCAGCTGGACGAGCAGAAGCGCGTCAGCCAGATGGAGCGCAGTCGCGACCGCAGCCGCTTCCTGTTGCTCATTGCCAGCATCGTGCTCGTGGCCCTGCTGGGTTTCCTCTTCTTCCGCTATCGCTCAGCCAAGCGCATGGAGCAGAAAAACCGCGAGCTCAAACAGGCCAACGACGAGCTGACCAAAGCTAACCAGCGCGCTGAGGACTCGCTGAAAATGAAGTCGGACTTCATCAAGAGTATCTCCCACGAGATACGCACACCCCTCAACATCCTCTCGGGCTTCACGCAGGTCATCACGTCACCCAACAACGATTTCCAGCCCGACCAGCTGGCGGACATTCACCGGCGCATCAACGAGAACACTGAGCGCATAGTGAAGCTGGTGGACAAGATGATGGCACTCTCTGACTCCAATACCCACAACAGCCTGGAGCGCAATGACTATGTCACCGTGCGCGAGATAGTGCAGGAGGCTGTACGGATGACAGGGGTCACATCTACTGAGCAGGTGGCATTCGACTGGGACTCACAGAATGAGCTGGCCTTCACCCGGCTGTTCACCAATCAGAAATATGCTGCACGTGCACTATCCTGTCTGCTGGAAAACGCCCAGAAATTCACCAGTGAGGGAATGATTGCCATCAGACTGCTGAAGCAGGACACAAAGCTGTTCATTGCCGTGGAGGACACGGGCATAGGTGTTCCACCCGACCAGGCTCAGCAGATTTTCGAGGAATTTGTACAGTTGGACCAGTATTCACCCGGTGCCGGCATCGGCCTTTCCGTTGCCCGCAATATTGCCCGCCGACTGGGGGGTGACATTACATTGGACACCAAATACACCAGCGGTGCCCGCTTCATCATGACATTGCCTGTCTAAAACCCATAGGAATTAAAATCAAGAACTCTGCTCTCTGCGCTTTCAGTTATTCCAAGTCCACCCATTTTTTGATTCTCTCGCGCGTGCGCGCGTATATATCGCGCGAAAAATAGTGCTACAAGTGCTACCGACGCCTTTAACCTCCTGATACATTGACACTTCCTGGTGCACGAACTTCTCTGGTTCGTGCTACCGGAAATGCTACTGGTGCTACTGGTCACAAAAGTCGACCGTTTTTTTCCAAAAAGTCAACGAGATTTTTCAAAAAGTCGGCGCCGTTTTAAAAAAAGTCGACGCCCCATGAAAAAAAGTCGACGCCGTATGAAAAAGAGTCAATGAGACATGGAGAAAAGTCGAACGTCATTTTTCTCTATGTCTCATTTTTGCACAAAACGGGAATAATGTGCAGGCATGTGGTGATTTGTGCCAGTAGCATTTACGGTAGCACTTCTGACCGACCAATATGCACCTGCAAACAGCTGTACTTCAAGTGGTTAGAAAAACCAGTAGCACTTGTAGCACATTGTTTTCGTTCTATTATTACGCGCGTGCGCGCGAAGAGGCTATTCTATCAGGCCTGAGACTTCTCTTCCTTCTTCTTTGACAGTAGCACTGACAATCCCATGGAGGCCAGCAACGTACCAAAGATGAATATTAGCGACCACAGCGTAGGCACCTCTTTGTGGGGCATGTTGATGTTCAAACCCACCAATGAGCCCAACTGATTAATGTACTCGTTCATGGCCAGCAGCATCTTCACACCCACGAAAATCAGGATGACGCCCAGTCCGTACTTCAGGTAAGTGAAGTATTTGGCCACGGCAGCCAGGGCAAAATAGAGGGCGCGCAGACCCAATATGGCAAAAATGTTACTGGTGAGCACGATGAACGGGTCGCGGCTGACACTGAACACGGCGGGGATGCTGTCGACGGCAAAAGCCACGTCGGTGGTCTCAATCACGATGAGGGCAATAAACAATGGCGTGGCCACGCGCTTGCCCTGCTCCATAATGAAGAACTTGTCGTCGTGCATCTTGTCGGTCACAGGCGTGAACTTCTTGAATAGTCTTACTATGAAGTTGTTGCCAGGGTCGCCCTGCTTCTCCTCGTCGTGGGTAAACATCTTGGCGCCCGTGTAGAGCAGGAACAGGCCAAAGAGACCCAGTATCCACTCAAAGCGTTCCACCATGGCCGCACCGGCAAAGATGAAGACACTGCGCAGCACCAGCGCTCCGAAAATGCCCCAGAACAGCACCTCGTGCTGATACTTTCGCTGAATGCCAAAATAAGAGAAGAGCATCAGGAAGACGAACAGGTTGTCCATGGACAGCGACTTCTCTATCAGGTAGCCGGCCAGGAACTCCATGGCCTTTTCATGAGGCTCTACAGGATAGTACAGATAAATGCCCAGGCAGAACACCAACGACACGCCTATCCACACGCATGTCATCTTCAAAGCCTCCTTGATATCTACTTCGTGCTGTCCCTTCTTGCCAAACATCTTCAGGTCGGCAATCAGCATGAAGAACACCAGCACATAGAATACTATCCACACCCATAAGGGCAGTACCATCAAGTCCATTTTTCTACTTAAAATTAACAATTATCAAATTTCGCGTGCAAAGTTACTAATAATTTTCTGAAACGGGCCCCTATTTCATGACATTTTTATTACGATGTTCCCTTTACTCCCATTTTCACCCCGTTCAGTGGGTTTGCGCACCGACTTTTCAGCACGCAGGACCAGCACCGCTCTCTTTTTTTTAAAAACATTTGGCTGTGTCGGCCTAAATTCGTACCTTTGCAGCAGATAGCAAAAAGGGGTAATGGACAAACGAATCGTAATCAAGGTGGGATCGAATGTGCTGACCCGCACAGACGGAAAACTCGACGTGACGCGCGTGTCGGCACTCGTTGACCAGGTAGCATGGATCAGGCGTCAGGGTTACACCGCCATCCTCGTCTCTTCTGGAGCCGTGGCCTGTGGCCGTCGTGAGCTCACCGTCGACCATCTGCTGGACTCCGTGGAGCAGCGCCAGCTGTTCTCGGCCGTGGGCCAGGTGAAGTTGGTGGGCCTCTACTACGACCTGTTCCGCGAGTACGGCATCCACGTGGGCCAGGTGCTCACCATGAAGGAAAACTTTGAGCCCGGCGAGCAGTACAGCAACCAGCGTGCCTGCATGACCGTGATGCTGGAGAACGACGTGCTGCCCATTGTGAACGAGAACGACACGGTATCGGTCACCGAGCTGATGTTTACCGATAACGACGAGCTGTCGGGGCTCATCGCACAGATGATGGAGGCCGAGACACTGGTGCTGCTCTCCAACATTGACGGCATCTACGACGGACACCCCGACGACCCGCAGTCACACATCATTCCCACCGTGGCCCCGGGCCGCGACCTCTCACAGTACATCAAGGCCGAGAAGAGCGCCTTCGGGCGCGGCGGCATGCACTCTAAGTACACCACTGCCCAGAAAGTGCAGAGGGCAGGCATACGCGTCGTCATCGCCAATGGCAAACGCGACAATATACTCGTTGACCTGCTGCAGCACCCTGAGACGACCCCACACACTGAGTTCCTCCCCACCTGAAGATAGTCCATGAACAGGTTGATAAGCCTACTGCTGACATGGCTGGCCCTGACGGTCAGCGCACAGACGACCACCTACGAGGCCGTCGTCATTGACGCGCATACACATCAGCCCCTGCCCTATGCCAGCATCTTCATCAGCCGAACCAATTCCACCATCACCAACGCTGAGGGCGGCTTCAGCATAGCCTGCCAGCCCAGCGACGTGCTCCAAATCAGCTATGTGGGCTATAAAGCCACGTCAGTCGTGGCCGACAAGATGGGAAGTCAGGTAAAGTTGGCACCCATAGTAGCCATGCTCAGTGAGGTGACCGTCAGGCCCAACAGCTCGTTCCTGAAGAGGGCCATCACCTTAACCGAGCTACAGCTGAAAAAGAACCGGAAGAAGAAGGCCAATTTCTTCTACAGGCAGACAGCCTACGCTGACAGCACCTGCTACGAATTCATGGAAGCCTTCCTCAAGGGGCAGTCGGCGGTCTGGCTGCGCAACCTCGCACTGAACAAAGGGCGCTTTGCCGGCATACAGCCTGACAGCATCAACTATTACTCTTACTATGCCAATTTCTTCTCTTCCTCGCAGATTCCTGTGACAACCCAGCCCGGCATGAAAGCCCAGCCTGACGACCGCTATCCGCTGACGAAGTTTTGCGAAGAACACTACGACATCAGCTATAAACTGATAGCCGACGAGGAGGACAGCCTGATGGCCGTTCATTTCGCCCCCAAGCCCACCAACAAAGTCATTCTTGACGCCACGCTCTACTTCGACCCCGCCACCTACATGCTGCGCAAGATGGAAGGTCAGGAGCTGAACTTGATTGTAATGCACAAGAAGGAGCGCGAAGACAGAAAGAAGGAAGAACTGAACAAGTTCTTTGGGCAGGAATCGTACGATGATATTATAGAAACCGAGCTACACTTCGTGGTCAACATGAGCGAGGACCGGGAATTCCTGGAGGTGCAGTCGGTCATCATTGATGAGCTGCACCAGCTCTACGGGAAAACCATTAAGACCCACTCACTGCTCTTCAACATTGGTGACAGGCAAATCAGTGGTGGCAAGCAGCTAGCCGCTGACGACAACCTGCACGACATCATTGAGGACCAGGGCTACGACAAGCAGTTCTGGACTGACAACGAGATAGTGCTGTGCACGCCTATTGAGAAGCAGGTGCTGGGGCTCTTCGAGAGCCGTCGGCTGTTTGGCGTGTTTTAACAGATTAGTAAGCCATTAAGGATCATAACAGATGAACAAGCAATTCGAGAATACCAAACGGGCCTGCAAGAGCCTGGCACTGCTCAGCGACGAGCAGCGCAATGAGGTGCTGCTGGCCGTCAGTGACGCTATCATCAACGGCGAGGAACGCCTGCTCAGGGCCAATGGCGAAGACTTGGCCAGGATGGACAAGTCGAATCCCCTCTATGACCGTCTGCAGCTGACGCCTCAACGGCTGGAGGCCATCGCCCAGGACATGCGCAATGTGGCTACCCTGCCCACGCCACTGGGCCACATCACCAAGCAGAAGACGCTGCCCAACGGGCTGCGCCTGTGCCGCGTCAGCGTGCCCTTCGGAGTCATCGGCATGATTTACGAAGCCCGGCCTAACGTCACTTTCGACGTCTTCTCGCTCTGCTTCAAAAGTGGCAATGCCTGCATCCTGAAGGGCGGCAAGGATGCCGATGCCAGTAATCGCGAAGCCGTGGCGCTCATCCACGAAGTGCTGCAGCGCTTCGGCGTGAGCACTGATGTGGTGGCCCTGCTGCCCGCCACCCACGAGGCCACCGCCGAACTGCTCTCCGCCGTGGGCTATGTTGACCTCTGCATCCCACGGGGTGGACGGCGGCTCATAGATTTCGTGCGCGACACAGCACGGGTGCCTGTCATTGAGACGGGAGCCGGCGTGGTGAATACCTATTTCGACAAGGACGGCGACCTGGACATGGGCCGTGCCATCATACTCAACGCCAAGACGCGCCGAGTCAGCGTCTGCAATGCGCTGGACTGCCTGCTGGTGCATCAAGACAGGCTTGAACATCTTGGAAAGCTAGTAGAACCCCTGGCCGGGAAGCATGTCATCATCTACGCTGACGAGCCAGCCTATAAAGCCCTTGACGGCCAGTATCCGTTCCTACAGCATGCCACCACCGACAGCTTCGGCACGGAGTTCATGGACTACAAACTGGCCATCAAGACCGTCGCCAGCTTGGAAGACGCCCTGGCCCACATAGACCGCTACGGCAGTGGCCACAGCGAAGCCATCATCACGGCCAATGAGCAGAACGCCCGCCGCTTCCAGCAACATGTCGACGCCGCCTGCGTCTACTGGAACGCCCCCACCAGCTTCACTGACGGAGCTCAGTTCGGGCTAGGTGCCGAGATTGGCATCAGCACCCAGAAACTTGGCCCCCGCGGACCTATGGCACTAGAGGAGATAACCACCTACAAATGGCTGATTGAAGGAGAAGGACAAACACGCCCATGAAGCATGTCGAGATACTGTACTTGCTGCTCTTTTGCCTGACCATCGAGCAACAGGCCTTAGCGCAGACAGCTGCTGCAGACAACAATCTGAAGAAGCTGCAGGAAGACATGTATCGCTATTTCAGTACAAACGAGGTGGATAAATTCAATGACGCGGTGGAAAAGCTGAAAGCCGCTGCCCTGAGAGCCGGCGATGAGCGCCTGTTCTACAAGGCATGGGCCAATCAGGCCACCTATCACTTCACCCTATTCCATATGCTGGCCTCACAGTATCTGGCGCCTGCTGCCATCGCAACAAAGATGAACAACG
>CAMNJH010000005.1 GCA_946541275.1 uncultured Prevotellaceae bacterium | reverse complement strand
CCTCCAGAAGATGCTTCGTCCGGCATAGCCACGTTCAATGCTTCCGTCCAGGTTGTCCCAGTGGTTCAGCAGGCGCAGGCCAAAGGCAGGGTGTTCGTCTGTAGGATTGATGGGCTGGCCTGTGGCTTGCAGGCGCAGCAGATGGTAGGCGCCGTAGAGCAGGCCGATGTCGCGTCCGTGGGCTTTCAGCGTCAGGCCTCCCTGATTGCGTTCAATGGTGAATCCGTCGTCGACACGCTTCCCGTTGCTAGAGCTGCGGTCACATTCCAGTGTGACAGGAGCCCCGTGCCAATACTGGCTCAGCTCCTGCCGAGCCAGCTCAATGGTGGGCGAAGGCTCTGCGTTGCCGCCAGTTTCGTCATGCAGCGACAACTGCACCTTGGCGGGCTGTTCGTTGACCTGCATGCGTAGCCACAGCTGGTGGCCGTCTTCCTGTGCCCTTACAGGGCTGAATGATAAATGAAAAATGATAAATGATAAACTTATCACCATCCATTTGCCATTATTAATGATTGTTCTTTTCATAGCGCTGTCATTTTTCATTTAACAATTTTCATTTATCATTTTAGCCGAAGGCCTTGTCTATTTCAGTGTATAGACAAGCGTGGTGACCACACGAATCTTCTTGATGTAGGGCGTGTTCTGGTCGCGATCCTCAATTTCGAACTGGCCCTGACCAGCTGTCTGGATGCCGCCCAGACTTGAGTTGCTGGCCTCGGCAAACTGCTCGGCCGTCTTCTGCGCTGCCTTAATAGCTTCAGCCATCATTTCGGGCTTCAGCTCCTGGAACGAAGCCAGCTCGTAGTCAGGATATCCGCTCTCAATGGCCACGCCCTGTTCCAGCAGATCTCCCTGCTTGTAGATGGCCTTGTTCACCTGCTCCACCTTCTTGGTATAGACGGTGACGGTGGTATGAGCCGTGTAGCGATAGCTCTTGCGGTTTTCGCTCCAGGTGTTGGCCTCCAAGTCGTTCACTGAGGGCGGGTTGATGGTGATTTCGCTGTCATCCAGCCCGTTCTGCACCAGGAAAGCCTTTATCTTCTCGGCCTGCTGGCTGATGCGCTGGTAGAGTGCAGGCAGGTCATTGCCCATCTCGGTGGTGCTGATGCTCCAGGTCACGCGGTCGGCAGGCACCTCGCGCTCGGCCAGCCCTTTCACGGTCACTTTGCGGTCTTTGTTGGCAAAATTGTCAATGCCGCACTTGATGCTCCAGCCCATCACAATCAGTCCGATGGCCAGAATGATGGATTCTTTCAATCTGTTCATAGCATTCTCCTTTCTTTTAATGATTAATAATAATGAAGAGGATTGTTAAAAAAGTAATTTGCAAAATAACGAAAATCTTCTCACATCAGCAAGGAAAAAGTATTAAATGAACTTAATTGCGGGCAAATAATCTGGCTAAAACCATGTGGCTTCCAGTCTGTGGAGCATGGTGGTACTCTCTCCGCACGATCCTGTGTGCTGTATGTGAATGCCGCCGAAGGTGTTTGGATGCACTTTGGCGCGTAGGTCGACCTCATGGGGTAGGGCGCTGTTGGCCGGTGGAGCAGTGGCTGTCTCCACATGCGCTGTCAGCACTCCGTGTTGGCAGCTCAGGTCGATGGTGCATCCGGTGCGATAACAGGTGGCTACGATGGGGTCGGTGAGGGGTTTTATGTTGCCGTTGTTGTATTCCACAAGCAGGAAGCTGACGGCCTTGGCGTGCTCAGCTGTGCGGATGATGCGCAGCCCGTAGCCTGTCAGCGAGCGGGTGTCGAATTTCAGGCAGACGTCCATATATTGGCCCGTGGCAGAACCAAAGCCCTGGCCCGCTGTCTTCGTGGGGTCAACGTGTAGTGTAAGGGTCATGTCGCCATAGCTTTTTTGCTGCGGGGTGTACATCAGTCGGGCGCCCCGTTGCTCCTGTACCAGCCCCTGTCCCACGGCTCCGTTGAATCCCTCAGCATAGGCCCACATGGGCTTTTCGCGGTTGAAACTCCAGTCAAACTCGGCCGTGTCTGTCGGCTTGTAGCCGTCCACCGTCCAAAAGCCTTCCAGCACTTGCGGCTGCCACAGGGTGGGGAAGTCGTGGAAATCGGTGATGAGCGAGCTGGCCGTGGGTGTCTCCGTGATGCGGGCTTCAACCTGGCTGGGGGCAGTGGGCCTGCTGCGCTGGTGGCGGGGCATGATGCTGGCCGTGATGACATGTCCCCGGTCGGCCTGCGTGAGCTGATAGGTGCACTGAGGGCTGTCGTGGCTCATGCTTACCACGATGCCGTCGCGTCTCCAGGTGATTTCTGATTGGTCGCGTAATCCTCTTGTCAAGTCCAGCTGATAGTCCAGCCTTGCCACGCCATTCTCTATGACGATGGAGGGCTCCTTCACGAATTGGGGGGCAGGGAGCAGACTGGGACTGAGCACCACATGGCAGGCAGCTTCGCGACCATCGCGGCTGCGGGCTATGATGCAAAATGAAGCAGTTTCATTTGTGCCGTTAGCCAGGGCGAAATGTTTTCGGCTCTGCAGGTGCCTCCCTTCTTCCATCCCCTTTCCCATGGTGCCTCCCTGTGGTGTTGCGCTAATCTCCTCTCCCTGTGGGAAAGCATACAGCTCGTAGCCTTCCTCCACCAGCCAGGTCACGTCGGCCTCGCTGGTCAGCGTAAGTTTTCCTGGGGCCCTCAGCCGCACCTCATGCTGGCTGATGGCCAGATGGGGGATGCGCTGCAGCCAGGCCTCTTCCTCCTCGGGGCTGGCGGCCCGTGCCCGTACTAGTGTGTCCAGCCAGGCCAGCTCCACGCTGTTCTGTCCCTGCTTATGGCCTATGGTGTAAGGTTGCCCGTTCATCGTGAAATGGCGCTGATAGCACCGCAGCCAGGACTGAGGATAAGCCGTCCAGCCCAGATAGCATCCCTCGGGGGCATGATAGCGGCAGTCCACCAGCGTCAGCGGTCCGCCTTGCTTGCAGAAGTACATGTCGTGGTTGTCGCTCTTTACGTAGAAGTCGCAGTCCACCAGCATGGGGCCGGTTCCGAATGTGCTCCAGAAAGGCTTTGAGCCATAGAGGTCGAAGTCGCAGTGGCGGTAGATGGCTTTCCCGCCGTTCAGTGCGTCGTCGGTACATTCAAAGTGGCAGTTGTCGTAGATGCTCTCCTCGGCTCCGTTCAGTGGGTTCAGGTTCAGTCGGCTGATGAACCGCACCTTGTGTGCCGTCAGCTTCTTTCCATGTACATAGCCTACATGAGCCTGGGTGATGGCCTCGCTGCGCTTGGGGCGGCTCAGCTGTGGATGTAGCGGATAGTCGAGGTCCACATTGCAGAAGTTGCCCATGGTCAGGTTCTCAACGTGCAGTTTGTCAACGTGGAAGTCGAACATCGTGAAATTGCCCACGGCTCCCTGCATCTGTCCGCGTGCTGATGCCAGTACCACGTCGCCTGGATTCTTACCCAGCCCGATGAGACTCAGCCCGCCTGTCCTTATCACCATGCCAAAAGGCTCCCGTCCGTTCAGGCCTTCCCTCACCTCGGGTGTGTCGGGATTGTCCACCCAGTACACCCAGGGGCGTATGTAGATGGTTGTGGTGTCACTCAGATGCCTCATGACTTCCTGCACTGAGTTGAACATAAACGGCTGGTCGGCTATCTCTTCGTCAGTCAGTGCCCCGTCAAGCAGCAAGTGGCACTCGTCCAGCCGGGGTTGGGCTTCCAGAGCCATAGAAAACAAAAGGCCCATCAATGGTAAGAATAGTTTTTTCATTTGCTGTTGTCGTTTAATTGGTGAAGTGACTGTTCTAGGATGTTAAAGTGCAGCATGTCATAAAAGCCGGCTGAATCCTTTGCCTTCAAGTAGTTGATAATGGCCATTGCTATCTGCTGCATTCCCAAAGTGGATGGATGACCGTCTTGTTTGTCTATTCCGTCCAACTGTATACACTCTGTCTGATAGTGTATGAAAGCTTCATACATGGATAGTGTGTATGGACGTGACAGCTTTGAATTGACGATGAAGATAATTCTTGTGGAAGGTAATGACTTCTTGAGGTGCTGCAGGAGAAAGCACAGGGCAGGCCTGAATTTGAACAGGTCGTCCTTTGTCCAGTTGGCATAGACGTAATTGCCTAGAGGGACATTAGCCCAACAGTCGTTCGTGCCTCCGAAGACGAAAAGGATGTCAGGCTTCCCTATGTCGTCCATTCTGGCTATGAATGACCTGTCTGAATAGTCCTTCTTGTAATAGCCGGTGTTGCAAATGGTGGAGCCTGAATAGGAGTTGTTCCTGGTTATTTCGGCATGTAGCTGCTCTGCCAATATCCACCACCACGTGGATTCCACATGGTGAACATCATTGTTGTAGCGCGATTCGTCAGCATACCAGATGGCATTGCTGTCAGGCTCCACATAGCCTTCGTATGTAGAGTAGCTGTCACCCAGTATGGCCATCTTTGTTTGACAATAGGATGGGGCCGAAAGGGCCAGGGCGGTGAGTATGATGAGCAGTCGTTTCATTTCGTTACATGGCCAGTCGGAATCCTAAATTATGGTCGCTATAGGTGGGGTTACCAGAATTGCGTATGGATACTCTGTTCCGCTTGGCACTGTTGCACCATCCTCCTCCTCTTCCCACTCTTACTGTTCCCTGGGCAGGTCCTAGAGGGTTCTTCTGCCAGCTGTCAGGATAGCTACCAAACCAGTCCTGGCACCATTCGCACACATTGCCGGTCATGTCGTAAAGCCCTAGCTCGTTGGGCCTCTTCTGTCTGACGGGGTGGGTGCTGGTGCTGTTCGCCGATGTCCAGCCCACCTCCTCTGCGTCGTTGCTGCCAGCATAGACATATCCCTGGCTGGCTTTGCCTCCCCTGGCGGCAAACTCCCATTCAGCCTCAGTGGGCAGTCTGAAGCTTTTGTGCGTGATATTGTTCAGCTTGCTGACAAACTGCTGGCACTCTTCGTAGCTTACCGACTCAACAGGCAGACTGCCACCCTGATGGGCCGAAGGGTTGTAGCCCATCACTTCTTCCCATAAATCCTGGGTGACTTCAGTCTCTCCTATGTAGTAGTCTCTCAGCGTGACTTCGTGCACCGGATATTCATGCTCCTCGGCATAAGGCGTCTGCTCACTGGTGGCTCCCATCATGAAGGTGTCTCCCTTGACCCGCTTAACCCTGAAGGTTGCTTCACCTACCTGGAATGATAAGAGGTCAGCATCATCAGTGGTTTCATGATTTCCAGCATGGCTGTATTCTTTCTCTTCGGCCAACTCTTCAGCTGGCTCATCGTCATCATCCTCGTACAATGAGCGCTTGTCTGACTGACATGAGCGGAAGGACAGGAACAAGGCTAAACCGACTAATAGCAGAATGCACGCTCCCCCCAGCGCATAGCGCATCCCCTTTGAAGATTTTCCATTGCCTTGAGGTTCATCCTGAATGTGTATCATTGTTTCGAGAGAACCATTCACTTTGGTCGCAAGTCCTTGATTCTCAGAAGATAGCGGTGAAAGCATATCCTGCACTGATTGCGGCCGCTTTTGTCTGCTTGGTTGCATCATCCACAGAATGATTTCCTTGGTGTCGCTGCTGGTGCTGCTGGGGAAGAGGAAGGCTTTTTCTCCTTGCTCAATGATTTCCGAACTGGAGGGTGGCTCGTTTTGGGTGAGCATCATGTAGAGTGTGGCTCCCAGGGCATAAAGGTCGGTCCAGGGGCCTACATTCTTCATTTCCTCATTGACCTGCTCAATGGGGGCAAATCCTTTTGTATAGGCAAAAGCCGTCGTTGCAGCTGTGGCCTGCCGCTCAGAGCCTGTCATCTGTTTGCTGGCTCCAAAGTCAATTAGATGGTAAGCTCCTCCCTTGTCCACCATGATATTCGACGGTTTGATGTCCATGTGGGTGAGCCCCTGGCTATGCACGGCGTCAAGAATGAGGAGCAGTTGCTCTAGCATCTTCCTGGCTTCAGCTTCCGACATTGGCCCTTGCTGTTTCAGCACTTCAGCAAGCGACCTGCCGTCAATGAAATCCATCACATAGTAGACAGTGCCGTTTTCTTCAAACAAATCATACAGCTTGACAATGCCGGGATGGTTCAGCTTGCGCAGGCGTATGGCCTCTTTCTTGAATTTCTCTTTCTGCGTCTCAAACAATGTCTTGTTGTCAATCTGGCTGACCAGTACAGAATTGCCCGACCTGGTATTAACACCCTTGATGAAGAATTCCTTCAGTGCATAGGTCTCGTTAAACATCAGGTTCTCCACCACGTAGGTGTTTCCAAATCCGCCATTCGCCAAATGCTGGGTCACTTTGTAAGTTCCGTTTCTTAGCAACGTGCCAACAGGGAGCATATTTCTATCCATAACTATGTCCACATATAATATTTCAACTGGCTACAAAGTTACAAACAATTGTTTGTTCCACAAAACTTTCTTGAAGAAAATGAAGGAAAAGCCGATGCGCTATTCTGAATAAAAACTGCATAATATGCAAAGAAATATGCAAATTCAAAAGGTCAATGGGATTTTCCAAAAAGTCAACGAGATTTTTCAAAACGGCGCCGCCGTTTTTCAAAAAGTCAACGCCGTTTTGGAAAATCTCGCCGCCCTATTGAATTATTCCGTTTTAACATTTATATTGCATACTTTGCAGCATGTTTTTTGAAGTATGCAAAAAGTCGCCGATATAGCTTGAATCCTAGTTACTTATTGATTACTTCTTTCACTTCCCACGATGTTGATGATTATGGTAACTCATCTAGGCTTTATGCCATGAACGCACGATGACCCCTCACCCTAATGCGCTGGCAAGCAGAACAATGCGCTGTGGGTGAAGGGTCTCGTCGTTATGTAAAACAATCTTTTTATCCTATGAAGTCAATGACTCCTTGTGTGACGTCTGGCTGTTCTACTCGGGGTTTCTCTGGCGCGGTGTTCTGGTTGCCAATGCTGTTCAGGATCTCCTTGGAGCGCTTATAGGTAGGCGTCGACTCTACGGCAGAGATGACATCGTCGTTGTCCAGGTCTTCAGCGCTGAAGATGTAGATGTTGGGACGGCGCTTGTAGCGTTTCGTAGCATCGCCCTCGCCGTAGTAGTGTCCTCGGCGCTCGTCGCGCTTGGCTGCCAGCTCCTGCTCCTCGGCCAGTCGGTTGGCCTCTTCGCGCGTCTGCTGTTTGAGCATGCGCTCCTCCATGCCGTCCACATTCTCCATGCCGAAGCCCGTGGCCAGGATGGTCACCTTCACCTTCTTGCCAAGGTCGGGGTCAATGGCTACGCCCCATTTGATTTCAAAGTCGCCAAACTTCTCCATGAACTCGTGCACGTAGTTCATTTCCTCCATCATGAAGTTGTCCTTCGAGTCCTTCTGGTGGCTGAACGAGATGTTGAGCAGGATCTTCTTGGAGTTGAAGATATCGTTATCGTTGAGCAGGGGCGAGTTGAGGGCATCGTCGATGGCCTTCTTCACGCGCTCCTCGCCCTCGCCGTAGCCTGTTGACATGATGGCCACGCCGCCGTCCTGCAGCACGGTCTTCACGTCGTTGAAGTCCAGGTTCATGGTGCCATGCAGGGTGATAATCTCGGCTATTGACTTGGCGGCTACGCTCAGGGTGTCGTCGGCTTTGCCGAAAGCGTCGAGGAAACTGAGGTCAGGGTATATTTCACGCAGTCGCTCGTTGTTGATGACGAGCAGTGCATCGACATGCTTGTGCATCTCCTCCACGCCGTCGAGGGCCTGGTCAATCTTCTTGTTGCCCTCAAAGCGGAAGGGAATGGTGACGATGCCCACGGTGAGGATGCCCATTTCCTTGCTGACCTTGGCAATGACGGGAGCAGCGCCTGTGCCCGTTCCACCGCCCATACCGGCGGTGATGAATGTCATGCGAGTACCGTCGTCAAGCATGCGCTTAATATCGTCCAGGCTCTCTTCGGCAGCTGCCTTTGCCCTGGCAGGGCGATTGCCGGCGCCCAGTCCTTCACTGCCCAGCTGCAGCTTCACGGGAACGGGCGAATCGTTCAGAGCCTGGTTATCAGTGTTACAGACTACGAAGGTCACGTCGTGTATGCCTTCCTTGTACATGTGGTTCACGGCATTGCCGCCACCGCCGCCTACGCCGATGACCTTGATAATGCTGTGGCGTTCTTCGGGCACTCCGAAGTCGAGTATGTCGTTATTGTTCATTGTCGTTTGTTCTTTTATGGAAATATTTGGGAGTTGATGGGAGTGATGGGGAGTTTTATTCTTCGGCGATGATGTCAGAGCCGAATTTCTTGATGGTACGTTTGAAGCGGTTCCAGCGGCTGTTCTCTTTCTTTTGGCGGCGGGCCTCTTCAGCCTCGCGCTCCAGGCGCTCACGCTCCAGTCGTTCCTCCTCTTCTTTCTTCAGGCGTGCCAGCTCGGCAGCCTGCTGTTCTTCCTGCTGCGTGCGGATGGTGCCCGTCTGCGTCTCGTGTGCCTGGCGTGGCTTGCGGTCGGGAACTATGGGTGCTTCGTCTTTGTCTTCGTCAAAAAGACTGCCCTGTTCATCCAATCCACGGCCGGCGCAGTTGATGTCGCCCTTGGCCAGCAGTCCCAGCACGGTGTTGTACATGCCGTTGCGTGCTTTCAGCTGATCGTTGTTGGTGTTGATGGTGGTGGTGACGAACTTGGCCACGCGTATGCGCTCACTGCGGGTGTTGATGGAGAAGGCCTTTTCAATGTTCTTCATGTTAGCTCCGCCTCCGGTGAGGATGATGCCTCCCAGCAGCTTGTCAGAATACTCTGACGGAATCTGGTAGCTGACGTTCTCAATGATTTCCTGCATGCGTCCTTCAACGATTTCGATGAAGCGGCGACTGTCCACCTGGCGCTCGGCGTCAATAGAGTATTTCAGCGTGGGGTCAATCTCGTTGTTGTCGGTGTAGGCCGATGCGTACTTCAGCTTCATCTGTTCGGCTTCGCTCTCCTCCATCTGCAGCGATGCAATGTCCTTGGTGACATTGTTGGAGCCCAGGGGGATGACGGCCAGATGGCGCAGCACGTTCTTCCAGAACACGCTGACGGTGGTGGTGTCGGCACCGATGTCGACCAAAGCGCAGCCCGAGCGCTTCTCAGCCTCGGTCAGTACGGCATTGGCCAGTGCCAGCGGAGCCAAATAGAGTTCTGCCACTTTGATGTTGGCCATCTCAAAGCATCTGTTTAGGTTCTCAAAGAAAGCCTTGCGCACCAGAATGTTCAGGAAGTTGCCCTCCAGGTGAGAGGCGCGAATGCCCACGGGATCCATCTGCAACTGCGAGTCAATGCGGTATTCCTGCTCGGCCACATCCAGAATCTTCTGGTCGGGATATTCCAGGGTCAGGTTTTCATCCATCAGTTCCACCACCATTTCCTGCGTCACGATGCTGTCGCTGGGCAAGTCGCGACTGATGGAGTTGAGCACTGAGCGTAGTGACTGTCCGCCTACGCCCACGAAGACCTGGACGACACGATTCTTCAGCTGAGCCTCAAGCTTCTTGATGATGCTCTGCAAGCACTGTGCCGTCTTGTCAATGTTGTACACTCTACCCTTCCGGATAAACGAGGTAGAATCTTCCCGGACGAGCGCCAACACGGAAATGCTGCCGTCGGTCTTCTTCTGTCCGGCAATAGCGGTCACCTTGGAGGAGCCGAGCTCTATTGCCACGATAAATTCTTTTTGTTCTGCTGCCATATTTATGATTGTTTGATAAACTGATTACTATCTTTTGTTCTTTCTCTTCTTGCAAATAATCTGGTTGTTGAACTCCACGCTTATGACCGAGTATTTGTTCCATCCGGCCTGACTGAGCCCGTATTTGTAGAACTTGCGCAGGCGCTCCAGCTTTTTCTTGATTCCAGTGGGGCGGCCCAGGTAAACCACATGATGACCCACGCGCGGCACCATCTCAATGGTACTGTCGGGCAGTATGTTTATTTGCTCTATCTGGTTGCGCCAGAAATCATCGGCCAGCAGTAGTCGGCCCAGAGGAGCCAGAACGCGACTGGAATAGTTGGTACTGATGGCCCCTGTGGCCACCACCAGATTGCACACATAGCCTGTGTTCTTCAGCGTTTTCCCTGTATTGTCAACGTAGTAGTCGTCTCCATTCTGTGCCATGACTCGCATCACGGGCACCCGTTCTGACAGTTGGATGGCCACATTGCCATTCTGCGTCTTATAGCATTCTGCGTTCTCAATAAGCTCGTTGGCCTGCAGCCGCTCCTCTATCTGACGCAGGTTGACGTCGGCCAGAATCTTCCCTATGGGGTTGATGTTGGCATCGTTGAGCATGCGGCGCACGTCAGCAGGCGAGAGGAAACCGGCTACCACCCCCCGCTCAATGGTGATGTCCAAGTTCTGGCACACCATGTCTTTCTCGGCAGGGCGGTTGAACGCAGTAACGGCCAGCAGCAGGTAGATGCCGATGATGACATTGAGTGTGATGGTGAGTATTTTTTTCCAGTTCGCCATGATGGGATTAACGGTTTTTTGTTTTAAAGATTTACGATGATCTATATACAACTATGCACTAGTGGTACGTTTGCGCTTCAGTATGTTGGCTATTTGCGGCACCAGCACATCGAGGTCGCCAGCCCCCAGGACGATGAGCACGTCGAACTGCCTGCTCTTCACCAGTGGTATCACTTCGTCCTTCGTAATCAGCTGCTTTTCCACTCCTGGGGCCAGCTGGTCGTAGATGAGCTTGGATGTCACCCCTTCGATGGGCTTCTCGCGTGCGGGGTAGATGTCGGTCAGGATAACCTCGTCCAGCAGGCTCAGCGCCTCTGCAAATTCCGGGTAGAAATCACGGGTACGCGTATAGAGGTGAGGTTGGAAAATGGCTGTGATGTGACGGTCGTGATAGAGTTGGCGCATGCTGCGTGCACTCTGCAGGATTTCCTTCGGGTGATGGGCGTAGTCGCTGAGAAACACCAGCTTGGGCGTCTTGATCTTGAAGTCGAAGCGCCTGTCAACGCCACTGAATGACAGCATGCCCACGCGAAGCTCCTCGGCAGTGCAGCCGGCCAGTTGTGCCATGGCCATGGCGGCTATGCCGTTCTCAATATTGATGGGTATGGGCTGACCCAACTCAATGTTCTTCACGTTCTCCAAGGGGGAAATGAAGTCGAACGTGATTTCACCGTTCTCTATGCGGATATTCTCAGCATGGAAATCGCCTTCATTGAGGCTATAGTCATAGCGTTTGACACCAGGCTGCAGGTGCTCTTTCATTTCCAGGCCGCGGTGAATGATGAGTGCTCCTCCGGGCTGAATGAGCTCTGTGTAGTGTCGGAAGCTTTCAAGATAGGCCTCCTTCGTGCCATAGATGTCCAGGTGGTCGGGGTCCGTGCTGGTGATGACCGTCATGTAAGGCTGGAGCCAGTGGAATGAGCGGTCGTACTCATCGGCCTCAATGACCACATAGTCTGTGGCAGAACTGAGGATGTAGTTCGTGCCGTAGTTCTTGCTGATGCCGCCAAGGAAAGCGTTGCAGTCCAGATGGCTCTGGTGCATGATGTGGGCACACATGGTGCTGGTGGTGGTCTTCCCGTGTGTTCCGGCTACGCACAGACCGCGCATCTGGCGGGTGAGCGTGCCCAGCACCTGGGCGCGCTTCTGAATCTCGAAGCCATTCTCGTGGAAGTATTGCAGCTCTTTGTGACTGGAGGGGATGGCTGGTGTGTAAACCACGAGGCAGTGCTGGGCGTTCTTGCAGGTGTGGGGAATCTCGTCTACGTTCTCGTCGTAGTGAATCAGCGCTCCTTCCTTCTCCAGTCGGCGGGTCAGCTCAGACGGTGTCTTGTCGTAACCGCCCACCACCAGCCCACGGCTGATGAAGTAACGGGCAATGGCGCTCATGCCTATGCCTCCAATTCCAATGAAATATACAGCTTTGATGTCTTTCGGATTCATGATGTTGTTTTTCGAGAGTTAATGAGTATTGTGATGTTGTGCCAGGGTGATGACTTCCTTGGCTATGATTTCAGCTGAGTTGGGCAGTGCCATCTTCAGCACGTTTTTGCTAAGTGCTTCCAGCTTTGCGTCATCGCTGACGGTTTCGATGGCCAGCTGAACCAGTTTCTCGGGGGCTTCGGCGTCGCTGACAAAGATGGCAGCCTGACGGTTGACCAGGGCCATGGCATTCTTTGTCTGGTGGTCCTCGGCCACGTTGGGACTGGGCACCAGGATGGCGGGTTTGCCCAGCAGGCAGATTTCGCTGATGCTGCTGGCGCCGGCACGGCTCACCACCAGGTCGGCAGCCCGATAGGCTGAGAGCATGTCGAGGAAGTCCGTGTACACCAGATTGGCGGCTGAGAAGCCCCGGCGCTGCATCTCCTCCTTTATATTGTTATAATAGAACTTGCCCGTTTGCCAGATGAACTGAACGTTGGTCTGCTTAATCTGGTCCAGATGTTGCAGCATGGATTCGTTCATCGTGCGTGCACCCAGACTGCCGCCCACGATGAGCACGGTCTTCATGGTGGGCTGTAAGCCATATTTCTTCAGGCTCTCCTCGCGGCTATTCCTGGCTTGGAGCAGGTCCTGACGCACAGGGTTGCCCGTGAGCATGATTTTCTCCTTGGGGAAGAAGCGCTCCATGCCTTCATAGGCCACGCAAATCTTCGATGCCTTCTTGGCTAGTAGCTTGTTCGTGACGCCGGCATAGCTGTTCTGCTCCTGAATAAGACAAGGGATACCCATGGCTGCGGCCGTGTTCAGCGTTGGACCACTGGCATAGCCACCCACGCCCACTGCTACCTGGGGCTGGAACTCGCGGATAATCTTCTTGGCCATGCGCTGGCACTTCCAAACCTTGTAGAGCACCTTGAAATTCTTTAACAGGTTCTTGCGGTCGAAGCCCTGAATAGGCAAGCCTTTTATCTCGTATCCAGCTTGTGGCACACGCTCCATTTCCATTCGTCCTTCAGCGCCTACAAACAGGATTTCTGCTTCGGGTTCAATGGCGCGAATAGCATTGGCTATTGATATGGCGGGGAAGATATGACCTCCGGTTCCTCCACCGCTGATGATAACTCTGAGTGTTTCTTTCATGCTTCTGAGGGTTCAAGGTTGTTGTTGGATGATGTTGCTACTGCTGCCGTCGGGCTCACCTTCGCGCTTCGGCTGATGCTGAGCATCGCTCCTATATAGGCACAACTGATGAGTGTTGAAGTGCCTCCTTTCGATACAAGCGGCAGAGGCTGTCCGGTGACGGGACCGATGCCTACCGCCACCATCATGTTGATGGTGGCCTGCGCCACAATGAGCAGCGCCAGTCCCATGACTAGGAAAGCAGGGAAGTTGTTCTCACAACGACCAGCTATTCGGGCTGCCCGGAAGAGTAATACAATATAAAGGAACACTACCACGATGGCTCCTATCAGTCCCATCTCCTCAATGATAATGGAGAAGATGAAGTCAGAGAAAGCCTGTGGCAGATAGTCGCGTTCGACGGAGTTGCCAGGTCCTTTGCCAATGATTCCTGATGAAGCAATAGCAAAATTAGAGTGGGCCACCTGGAAGTTGTCTCTGACGCTGAATTCCTTTGGATCGTCGGGTATACCGCTCTGGCTCAGTCGGTTGCGCCAGGTACCGAAACGATGGAATACTTTGCTGAAGATGCCTTCGTTCTTCTCCTGCTCACCGTCCACTTTGGCGCCTTCGGCCAGTTCGGTTTTTGCCGGGTCCTTATCCTCATTTGCAGCAGCTATCGAGCCTATGGCAAAGACGCTGGCTCCAAGTAGCATTAGGACTCCAACCAGCTTGCCCAGTTGCTTGAGGGGCACACGGCCTATAAACATCATGATGAAGATGATGCCGAACAGCAACACGGCCGTGGAAAGGTTTTCTACGCCGATGAGCATGATTGTTGGCAAGCTCAGCCACAGGATGTACTTCATGGCTTTCGGGTCAGCACCGCTCCCATCCTCACGCTGCATGGCACTGAGAATCTGCGCCGTGGCCAGCACCATAGTCCCCTTGGCCAGCTCGGAAGGCTGGAAGGTGAATCCCGGCAACTGGATTACTCTGTTGGCGCCATTAATGCTTTCACCGAAAACCAGCACCCAGAGCAACGTGGCATACGATATGATGAGCAAGATAGGCGTCATCAGCTTGAAGTAGCGGCAGGGAATGTTCAGAGTCACAATGGCGATGACGATGCCAACGAAGATGGTACCAGCATGATAGATGATGGGGCCCATGTAATTGTGGCTCTTGTACGACAGTGTGCTTGAGGCAGAGAACACCTCAATGATGCTGATTAAGCACAGGAAGAAGAACACAGTCCAGATGCCTTTGTCGCCTTTGAAGAGATTGCCTATTTTCTTGTTCATCTTTCTCGTCTTGCTTGGTCTTCTACAAATTCCTTACCAATTCCTTGAACTGCTCACCGCGGTCCTCCATATTCTTGAACAGGTCGAATGATGCACAGCAGGGTGACAGCAGCACCGTCTCGCCGGGCTGGGCCAGTTCGTAGCAAGCATCCACGCACTCGCGCATGGAGTGGGTGTCGCGTACAGGGATACCCAGCTGGTCGAAGTTCTGGTGCAACTTGGTATTGTCTGCACCCAGATAGACCAGGGCCGAGCATTTTTCGCGCACCAGAGGCTTGATGGGTTCATAGTCGTTGCCTTTGTCCTTGCCGCCGATGATGAGAACCACCTTCGTGTTCATGGAGTCGAGTGCATACCAGCAGGCATCCACATTAGTGGCTTTTGAGTCGTTCACATATTGAACGCCACGTACCACGGTGACCTTTTCCAAACGGTGTTCCACGCCTGGGAAGTCGCTCAGTGACTTGCGAATCACCTCTTTCTTGATGCCGGCTATGTTTCCCGCGATGCCGGCAGCCAGTGAGTTATAAATATTATGACGACCCGTGAGGCTCAGTGCTTCCTGCTCCATGTTGAAGGGCTCGGGCTTCTCCAGTGTGTATTTGCCGGCTTCAATGTAGCCTATGGACCCCTTCTCCTTCAACTCGGAGAATGGGTATTGCACAGCCTTGATGTCGTATTTCTCTAACTCGCGGCGGATGATAGGATCGTCGTTCCAGTAGATGAAGGCATCCTGTGGGGTCTGGTTCTGCACTATGCGCATCTTTGCATCCACATAGTTCTGCATCTTGAAGTCGTACCTGTCCAGATGGTCGGGAGTAATGTTGAGCAGAATGGCAATGTCGGCGCGGAAGTCATACATATTGTCCAATTGGAACGACGACAACTCTATAATGTAGTATTCGTGCGGCTCCTCTGCCACCTGCAGCGCCAGCGAGTGACCAATGTTGCCTGCCAGTCCGGCATCGTAGCCTGCTTCCTTGAAGATGTGGTAGATGAGGCTGGTGGTTGTGGTCTTTCCGTTGGAGCCCGTGATGCAAATCATTTTTGACGTGGTATAGCGCCCGGCAAACTCAATCTCGCTGATGATAGGTATGCCTGCAGCAATAGCTTTGCTGACCATGGGAGCCTTGTCGGGTATGCCGGGACTCTTGATGATTTCATCTGCGTTCAGGATGAGGCTCTCTGTGTGATGGCCCTCTTCCCAGAGGATGCCATGCTCATTCAGCATCTGCTGATAGTGAGGAGTGATTTTCGACATGTCGCTTACAAACACGTCGAAGCCTTCTTTCTTTGCCAGCACAGCGGCTCCTGCTCCGCTCTCGCCAGCTCCAAGTATCACAATTCTTTTGCTCATAGTCGTCGTTTGTCTTCTTCCCGATGAGGGATATGTTGCTTTTATCTGATTTTCAGTGTAATAATGGTCAGGGCGGCCAGTATGATGGACACAATCCAGAACCTGATTGTTATCTTCGATTCGTGGAACGGACGATGAGGCCAGCCCTTCAGAATGAAGTGCGAGGTGGGATCCAGTTGGGAGTCCAGCTTACGGAAGTTGTCGTGAATAGGCGTGGCGCGGAACACACGCACCCGGCGTCCTTTGCGCTTCTGTATTTTGAACCATTGCGTTTGGATGATGACGCTCAGCATTTCCATGAAGAAGACGCCACAGAGTATAGGCAGCAGCAGCTCTTTATGAATGATGACTGCGCAAACACCAATGATGCCGCCAATGGTGAGCGACCCCGTGTCGCCCATGAATATCTGTGCAGGATAGGCGTTGTACCACAGGAAACCAATCATGGCACCCACGAAAGCACAGAGGAAGATGACGAGCTCCTCGGAATGGGGGATATACATGATGTCAAAGTAGGAGGCATAGCCGATGTGGGAGGACACATAGGCCAATATGCCTAGCACCACACCTATGATGGCCGAATTGCCTGCGCACATGCCGTCCATACCGTCGTTGATGTTGGCGCCGTTTGAAATGGCGGTCACCCAGAAGATGGTCATCAGGACAAACAAAATCCAGCCGGCTGCCACCTTGTGCTTGCCTACGAACGACATTAGGTCGCTGTAGCTTAGGTTGTGGTGCTTGATAAAGGGTATGGTGGTTTTAAGTGATTTGTGGGCTGTCGTCTCGTGCTTCACGATCTCTGTCTTCTCCGATTTTTGCGGTATGCTGATGTTCTCGCGCATCACGGCATCGGGGCTCAGGTAGAGCACGATGCCCACTATCAAGCCTATTGACACCTGGCCCACAATCTTATATTTGCCATTCAAGCCCGCCTTGTTCTTACGGAAAATTTTGATGTAATCATCCAGGAATCCCAGCAGTCCCAGCCACAACGTGGTGATAATCATCAGGATGAGATAGATATTACGCATGCGGCCCAGTAGTAGGACTGGAATGAGCAGCGACACGATGATGATGATGCCACCCATGGTGGGCACACCCTTCTTTTCTACTCCGAAGGGATCGATGCTTGGGTCGCGCTCAGTCTCATAGATCTTTCTGCGCTTCATCCATTTGATAAAGCGCTCGCCAAACCAGGCTGAGATAAGCAGTGACAGGATGAGGGCCAGAAGTGCGCGGAATGAGATGTAGCTCCACAGGTGAGAGCCCGGGATATTGAATTCCTCAAGGAAACGAAACAGGTAGTATAGCATGGTGAATTGACAGTTTGCTTATTTGTGATATTATATGCCGAAGGTTTCACGCACTACTTCACGGTCGTCGAAATGGTGTTTCACGCCTTTTATCTCCTGATAGTCTTCATGGCCTTTGCCGGCTATGAGGATGACGTCGCCTTTCTGGGCCATCATGGCAGCGGTGCGAATGGCTTCGCGTCGGTCCACGATGCTCACCACCTTCTTCATCTGTTGTGGGGTGAGGCCGGCCAGCATGTCATTGATGATGTCCTGCGGCTCTTCAAAGCGGGGATTGTCGCTGGTGATAATGACGCGGTCGCTCTGCTTCACGGCCTCCTGCGCCATGAGAGGGCGCTTGCCCTTGTCGCGATTGCCTCCTGCTCCACAAACGGTGATGACGTGCCCCTTGCCATTCAGCACTTCGTGGATGGCTCGAAGCACATTGTCCAGGGCATCGGGCGTGTGGGCATAATCCACAATAGCGGTGAAGCCCTCGGGCGAGTGAATGGGTTCCAGGCGGCCAGCCACACTGTGCAGTGTGCTGAGCACCACGAGCACATCCTCGGGCTGCTGGCCCAGCATGACGGCGGCTCCATAGACGGCCAGCAGATTGCTCACATTGAACTTGCCGATGAACTGCACTCCCACTTCTCGTCCGTCAATCTCCAGGTACATTCCCTCAAAATGGCACTCCACCAGCCGGGCGCGGAAATCGGCCATCTGTCGGGCGGAGTAGGTCTTCACCATGGCTTTCGTGTTTTGCACCATGAACATGCCGTTCTTGTCATCGGCATTGGTGATGGCGAAGCTGCCCTTGGGCAGCATGTCGAAGAACTGCTTCTTGGCGTTGCGATAGTTTTCCACTGTCTTGTGGTAGTCCAGATGGTCACGGGTGAGGTTGGTAAAGATGCCTCCGGCGAACTTCAGTCCTCCAATACGTTTCTGTGCAATGGCATGACTGCTGCACTCCATGAAAGCGTACTGGCATCCTGCATCCACCATGCGGCGTAACAGACGGTTCAGTTCCACGGGGTCGGGCGTGGTATGGCTGGCTGGTATGGGCTCGTCCTCTATGTAGTTGCATACGGTGGAGAGCAGGCCGCAGCGGTAGCCCAGTTTCCTGAACATATTATATAATAATGTGGCGATGGTGGTCTTTCCATTGGTGCCTGTGACCCCCACCAGCTTCAGCCGTTCAGCAGGATAGCCCTGGAAGGCGGTTGCCACAGGGCCCACGGCAGCCTCGGTAGAGCTGACCTGAATGATGGTGGCCTTTTCCGTCTCCACATCCTCGGGGATGCGCTCGCACAAAATGGCTACGGCCCCTTGTGCTATGGCCTTGCCGATGTACTGATGGCCGTCGGTCTGCGTGCCAGGGATGGCTACGAACAGATGACCGCTGGTCACCCGGCGCGAGTCGATGTCGACGTCGGCTATGTCGATGTCGGTGTTGCCTATGATGGCCTTCACCTCTATGTCTTTGATGATTTCGCTTAGTTTCATATAAATATAGTCTTAGTATTTATTCTTGGATTAGCTTTCCAGCTGCAGCTGGCACACCATGCCCTTGTGCAGTGTGGTGCCGACGGGAATGCTCTGGCTCTTCACGTCGCCCTTCCCGCTTAGGTGTACACTTAGTCCCATTTTCTCCAGCAGGAACACGGCGTCGCGCGCTCCCATTCCCGTCACATTAGGCATTTTGTCTTCGCCAATGTCCATCTTGTCCAGTTTCACGCCGTTGACCTCCTGTGCTGCATGTCCCCATACGGGATGATTATCAGTCTGAGCAGTCATCCAGTTTCCTTCAGAGTGGATGCCCAGCTGGTCTAGCACAAAGTCGGCAGCCTGCACGTCGCCGTTCTTCACGTCGGGCACGAAGACGGAGTGCTCATCACGGGCATTGGCAGCCACTTTCCTGACATTGCTCGACATGATGCCTTCGGCGATGTTGTGGAATACAGAGCCCGACTGCAGTCCGCCCGACGGTGTGCCGTTGGTGGTCTTGATGCAGACGATGCACGAATAGCGGGGTTTGTCGGCGGGGAAATAGCCACAGAAGCTTAGCCAGTGGCAGCTCTTCCCGCTGTGGTAGTTGTAAGTGCCGTCCGACACCTGCGCCGTTCCCGTCTTTCCCGCTACTGAGAACGACGTGGAGCCAGCACGTTTGCCGAGACCCTGACTGACAACATGTGTCAGGATGGTCTGCATGGTCTTGATGGCCTCAGGCCGAGCTATCTGTTCCTTCAGAACCACGGGTTCAAACTCCTTTACCACTTGCCCTTCCTTCATCACCTTACTGACGAAGCGTGGCTGTACGAGCTTGCCGTCGTTGGCAATGGCGTTGTAGAAAGTCAGCGTGTTGATGGGCGCAATTTGCGTCTCATAACCGATGGACATCCAGGGTAGGGTGGTCTTATACCAGTCGCTAGCTGTCCGGCCGTTGCTGCCCACGGCGTCTCTGATTTTTGGCCTGCGGTATTCGTTGAGAGGAATTCCGAGATCCATGCCAATGCCCACGCGACGGAGTCCGTCGACATAGCGTTGCGGGTCGGAGCGGTAGAAGTTGTCGATGACAACGCTGACACCAATGTTTGAGCTGACCTCCAGGGCTCTAGCCACGTTGATATCGTGATAGCCGCCTTTATGCCAGTTGTGGTCTTTCATTCTGGCGCCGTGCATGGGCATGATGCCACTGCCGGTGTGGATGACGTAGCTGGTGTCGACGACGTTGTCGTCGAGAGCCACGAGGATGCTGGCGGTCTTGAATACTGAGCCCGGTTCGCAGCGGTAGCTCAAGGCGTTGTTCAGGCGCTCATGGAAATCGCCATCACTGCCTTTCTCCATGTTGACAATGGCCTTCACGTCGCCCGTCTGCACCTCCATGACGATGGCGACACCCATCAGTGCGTCAATCTCGCAGAGTTTATTCAGCAGAGCCTGTTCTGCTATGTCCTGCATGTTGACGTCGAGCGTGGTGACGATGTCGCAGCCATCAATGGGTGGCGTGGTGGTGATTGACACTATCTTGTTGCGTACTTTCTGCTTGTGGGCGATGCCGTAGATGCCCCTGAGCAGCGAGTCGAAGGCCAACTCAATGCCATAGCGTGCTGTGTCGCGCGAACCGATGGTACGCTCGGCCAGCGAGCCAAAAGGATGGCGGCGGGCAGGATACTCCTCACCCCAGAATCCGCCTTTATGTCTGGGCAGGTTGAAGTAAGGCAGCTTCTTCACCTCGTTGAAAGTGACGTAGTCCACCTTTCCACGCCATACGCGCCAGTAACGGCTCTTCTTGTTGTAGCCTTCCATGAGGTGCTCACGGAATTCTTCGGCCGTTTTCTCAGGGAAGATGATGTGTAGCCCATCACACAGGCTGTCCAGTTTCTCATTCCACAACTCGTCGCGCTCGCGCACCCAGGCCGTGTCTTCAGGCACACCACGCTGGTAGCCAGCACGGAAGTCAATGTACATTTCGTATTCAGGAATGCTGCCTGCCAATAGTTGGCCGTCGCAGCTCAGTATGTTTCCGCGGTTGGGCTTCTTGATGCTGTCGGCCATGTTCACCTGGCTTTTCTCCACCGTCTTCCAGTATTCCTTTCCAACGGTCATGGTGTAAGCAGCCTGCCAGATAATCCAAAGCCCCATGGCAGAAAGCAGACAGACCACAAACTTATAGCGTGGCATCACCTTCTTATTCTTGAACTTGCTCATCTCTTCCTCCTTTTTTTACTTCTCCTGTGGTATCTCAATGATAAACGGCGGGTGGACACCCGATTCCAGCTGCGTGCTGTCTTCGCGGTTCAGCATCATCAGCACATTGCTCTGGCGGCATTTGCGTGTCAGGTTGCTGGAACTGGACAACGATTCAAACTTGGCGTTGACCAGGTCGCGTTCCAGCTGGCTGATGTCAATGGCGTCCTGCTGGCACTGATAGCGAGTGGCCACATAAGCCCAGGTGATGGCCACCACCAGAATGATGAGCCAAGCCTGTTTGCGCACCAGTGTCCACAGAAATTCACCGCCCAGGATGTCTGAGAACTTCAGGGAACTGGAAGGCGCTTCGTCGCCCTCTTCGGCCTGCTGCTTGATTTTCTGCAAGGTCGTCAGCCGTTCTTCCTGTTGTTCGCCGTCCACGGGTGTGGCCTGCTCGTTGGTGTTGCTTGTGATGTCCTCTTGTTTCGCCATATCAATCGTAGTCTATATTTTTTCGGCAATGCGGAGTTTGGCGCTCCTGCTGCGCGGGTTGTTTTCCTGTTCCTCATCCGATGGCACCGTCACTTTGTTCACTGGACGCAGAGGAGCTTCTGTACGGCCGAAGAAGTCCTGGTGGCTATTCCCTTCCACGTTGCCGGTGCGTATCATGTTCTTCACCATGCGGTCCTCCAGTGAGTGATACGTGATGATGCTCAGACGGCCGCCGTGAGCCAGTACCTGGCAGGCACCTGCCAGCATCTCTCTGAGTGCATCCATCTCGTGGTTCACCTCGATGCGCAGAGCCTGGAACATTTTTGCCACCTCTTTCTTTTCGCGCTCACGTGCAAAGAGTCGCTCAGTGACTTCCAGCAGCTGACCGGTAGTGGCTATGGGCTGCTGCTGGCGGGCCTTGACCAGAGCGGCCCCTATTTGTCGGGCATTGCGAAGTTCGCCGTAGAGGCTGAATATCTGCGTCAGCTGCTCCTCCGTGTAGTTGTTTACTACCTCGGCAGCTGTGGTGGCGGCACTCTTGTTCATCCGCATGTCTAGAGGTGCGTCAAAGCGGAATGAGAATCCCCTCTCGGCATCGTCAAAGTGGTGCGATGAGACCCCTAAGTCGGCCAGTAGCCCGTCAATGTGTTCTTCGCCCTTGTAACGCATCCACTGCTTCAGGTAGCGGAAGTTGCTGCGAACGTAGGTAAATCGTGGGTCGTCGCAGATGTTGCGCTCAGTGTCGGCATCCTGGTCAAAGCCGTAGAGCCGGCCGTTGGGCCCCAGGCGGCGCAGAATCTCGCGCGAGTGTCCGCCGCCGCCAAAGGTGACGTCTACATAGACGCCGTCGGGCTGGATGTCCAGCCCGTCAACACTCTCCTTTAACAGGACAGGTGTGTGGTATGTACCGGCCGTCGTTATCATGTGTAGATGTTATTGCTGGGTGGCCATGATGGCCTTTAGCTTGCTGGAGAATTCCTCCTGTGTCATGAAGGGTTCTTCAGCATTCTCTGCAGCCCATATCTCAATGGTGTCAGTCATCCCGATGAAGCGAACGGTCTGGTTGATTTCTGCCATCTGCAGGTAGCGCTTGGGAATGAGAAAACGGCCGTTGCCGTCGAGGGCCAAGATCTCGGCCTCCTTCATGTACTGGCGGAGCACCATCTTTCCTTCGTCATCCCATTCATTTACACGGGAACGCAGGGCATCTACGCGTTGATTCCAGACACTTTCCGGATAGAGCACCAGGCACTTCTGGTGGATGTCCTTGCGCATGACGAGCAACTCCTCGCCCGATGCCTGAAGCACCTTGCGGAAGGTTGCGGGAAGGAACACACGTCCCTTCGCGTCCGTCTTTGCCTCTATGTTGCCAAGAAATCTCATGCGCACTATTTATCTTTTCGCTTCTACGGTGCAAAGATACATCTTTTCCTCCACAATTCCCCACAATTCCACACTTTTTTTCAAAAAAAGATGCATTTTTTTGTTTTTGCCCTCCCTGTACCCCTGTTTTTTACACAATCTTGCATTTTTGTGCAATGCATTTTGCAATCGCGCGCATACGCAAACATATAGGAATAGCCATGTGGCCCAGCAGGACTATCGGGCTTTAGGCAGTTTTTATATAAAAAAGTGAAAAATCACACATTTTTGGGTGAAAAAAGCTAGTTTTTGAAGAAAATATGTTACTTTTGCAGATTGATACGTACAAATCGAAAAAATGGACGTTATTACAGAGAAGACGATTGACATTGAGAAAGTCCTTCGAAACAAGATGGGCAAAAAGGCCCGTTGGGTTCCTGGCTTTGCCGTGAACTGGCTTAAGCGCATAGCCCATGAGGACCAGTGTAACGAGTTCCTTTGGAACGCACGCGATCTGAAAGGGACACCCTGGCTGGAGGCCTGTCTGGAATTCCTTAACACGAAAGTCGAGGTGGAGGGCCTGGAGAATCTGCCTGCCAAGGATGATGGCCGGCTCTATACCTTTGTGTCCAACCACCCCATGGGTGGTATTGATGGCGTGGCCCTGGGGGCTGTCATCGGCAAGCAATACGATGACCATTTCCGCTATTTGGTGAACGACTTACTGATGAACCTTCCCGGACTGGCTCCACTCTGTATTCCCATCAACAAGACGGGAAAGCAGAGCCGCAACTTCCCCGCAATGGTGGAGTCGGGCTTTAAAAGCGACTACCACATGCTGATGTTTCCTGCCGGTTTATGCTCTCGTCGCCGCAATGGCGTGATTCGTGACTTGCCGTGGAAGAAGACTTTCATCGTGAAAAGTGTTGAGACGCAGCGCGACGTGGTGCCCATCCACTTCGGCGGCTGCAATAGCAAATTTTTCTACAGGCTGTCGAACATCAGCGACCGTTGCGTGAAGAAAGTAAACATTGCCATGCTGTTCTTGGTGGACGAGATGTTCAAGAACACGGGCAACACATTCCCTGTGAAAATAGGCAAGCCCATTCCCTGGCAGACCTTCACCGACAAGGGGAAAACATCAGCCGAATGGGCACAATATGTGCAGGACATCGTCTACGACTTATAATTTTATTATTTCCACATAACTCTTAACTCCTAACTCTTCACAATTATCTCTAAACTCATGGATAGTCCCATCATAGCCCCCATTCCCGTAGATGTGCTCAAGCGCGAGCTCACTCCTGAATTGCAGTTGCGTATGACCAACAAGAGTCACAATGAAATCTACGTCATCACAGCCCACAACGCGCCCAACGTGATGCGCGAAATAGGCCGGCTACGCGAGATTGCCTTCCGCGAGGCAGGAGGTGGAACGGGTAAAGATTGCGACATTGATGAGTTCGACACCTGTGAGAACTGCTATAAGCAGCTGATTGTGTGGAATCCTGAGGCCGAGGAAATCATAGGCGGATATCGCTATCTGGAAGGCACCAAATGGGACATTGGTGCCGACGGGCAGCCCCATCTGGCAACCAGCCACATGTTCCATTTCTCAGAGAAGTTCCTCAAGGACTATATGCCCTACACCATTGAGCTGGGACGCTCGTTCGTGTCGCTGCCCTACCAGAGCTCACGCATGGGGGCCAAGAGTCTCTTTGCCCTTGACAATCTGTGGGATGGGCTGGGAGCGCTCACCGTCATCATGCCCAACGTGAAGTATTTCTTTGGTAAGATGACCATGTATCCTAGCTATATCCGTGAGGGCCGCGACATGATTCTGTACTTCCTGAAGAAATATTTCAACGACAAGGACAACCTCGTGGTGCCCATGAAGCCACTGAAACTGGAGACCGATGAGAAGGTGCTTGAGGCATTGTTCTGCGGAAACAACTTCAAGGACGACTATCGCATACTGAACCAGGAAGTGCGCCGGCTGGGCTACAATATACCGCCGCTGGTGAATGCCTATATGAGCCTGTCGCCCACGATGAAACTATTTGGCACTGCCATCAATTATGGCTTCGGCGATGTAGAGGAGACGGGCATCCTGATTGCTATGGATGAAATACTGGAGGACAAACGCCAGCGACACATTGACTCGTTTATCAAGGAACATCCTGAGGCCATGAAGATTACGAGTGGAGCAGGAAAGGTAATCTATAAGTCAGGCTATTAATGGACCGCTCGTGCGTATGGCATGGTTTTTGCTCTTCATTCCATGAAAGGAGCTGACTATCTTATAATTAATAATCCCAACAAGAAAGGAAAACAACAATGGAAGTAACAGTCACAAGTGAGAACTACGAGAGCCTGAAAAATGGTGAGAAGCCCCTGGTCATTGACTTCTGGGCAACATGGTGTGGTCCCTGCCGCATGGTAGCACCTATCATCTCGGAACTGGCCGCCCAATACGATGGCAAGATCGTCGTAGGCAAGTGCGATGTGGAGGAGAGTGAAGACCTGGCAGCCGCTTTTGGCATCCGCAACATTCCCACCGTAATTTTCATGAAGAACGGTGAAGTGGTGGACAAGCTGGTCGGTGCTGTGTCGAAGCAGAAGTTCGAAGAGAAATTTGAAGCCCTGCTGTAATGAGCATCGACGAGGAAATACTGCAGGACGAGCAGGACATCCGCCGCGAGATTAACTACCTTCGCCAGCAGCTGCCCATCGATATGAAGGACAGCTACGGCGATGAACTGCTGGCATGGGTGCTCGACACCATTGCCAGCTATTACTATGAGAGTGGCGTGCTGGAAAGTGACGCCGACGAGGTAGACATCGACATGGAGGAGGTGGCCAAGTACGTGTGCAGCATGGCTGAGCAGGAGGGGAAGCCCAGACTGGACAGACAGGAGGTGAGGCTCATTGCCGAAGCTGACCTGGACTTCCAGGAACAGGAACTCTGATGGCCAACATCGAGATTATGATGACGCTTTTCGCCATCGTTATCGTGGGATACGTGGCGGGAAAGCTAGGGTACATGGGAGGCGACTTTGACAAGCGCCTCTCAAATTTGGTTATTGACATAACCTGCCCGGCACTCATCCTTTCGTCAACGATGGGCGGCACGTTGCCCGAAAGCGAAATGATTCTGCCACTGCTGGGCATCAGCATTCTTACTTATGTCATTTTGGCGGCTGTGGCATTGCTTCTGCCACGCTATCTGGTATCGCGTCCTGACGACAGGGGCGTGGTGGGCTTTGCCCTGATGTTCGGCAATGTGGGCTTCATCGGCTATCCGGTGGTGGCCTCCATTTTCGGTCATCAGGCTGTTTTCTATGCTGCCGTGCTCAATGTGGTCAATACCTTTGCTGTCTTCACCGTGGGTACCATGTTGGTGATGGGAGGCAGGGGAGAATATCAGTTCCACAAGAAAGTGTTGTGGAGCACGCCCATGCTGGCTGCCTATCTGGCCATGGTCATTGTGGCGCTGGGGCTTGACAACATTCCTTCCGTTATCAGTCAGCCGCTGACCATCATCGGGCAGGTCACGGTTCCTGCGGCACTTCTCATCATTGGCTCCTCCATGTCGCATCTGTCAGCACGGACCTTGCTGGGAAACCGTACCGTCTATGCTACTACGCTGTTCCGTCTGGCGCTGCTGCCCCTGGGACTGCATCTGCTTTTCGGGGCGATGGGCTTTTCCCCATTGGTGACTAATATAAACACGCTGGTCATAGCAATGCCCGTGGCAACTTATGGCACTATCCTCTGTCTGCGCTATGGTCGTGATACGACGCTCATCACCGAGCTCACTTTCATCACTACACTGCTCTCCGTGGTAACCATCCCGTTGGTGGCCATGTTGATCAGGTAGCTTTGTCTATATGTAAAATCCATACTAGTGCTTCACGAATATGATGATGAACATATATAAATGGGAGAATAATGATGCTACTCGTGCTACTGGCGCTACTGGTGGTACTACTGAAACGGGCTTGACTTTTTGCAAAAAGTCGACGCCGTTTTCAAAAAAGTCGACGCCGTATGAAAAAAAGTCGGCGCCATTTTCCAAAACGGCAGTCCCTTATGCCAAAAGCCCCTTTTGAAATGGGGAAGAGTAGCATCAGTAGCACGAGTAGCACCAGTAGCACGAGTAGCACCAAACTGCTATAATTTATATAATAACCTAAAAACCAATGCAACAATGAGAAAACTTTTTGTGACGTTAGCAGCCCTGTTGGGTGCAGCCACCATGTGGGCCCAGCAGGCATTGTTCGATCAGAACAACCTCACTTCGCCGGAGCAGAATGCCGACGGAACTGTGACCTTCCGTCTCTATGCACCGAAAGCCATTACGGCCGAGGTAGTGGGCGACTTCCTGCCAGCTGGCACCATGATGGCCCCGATGAAGGAGGAGAAGAATGGCGTCTGGACTTACACTACCCCCGGCAAGCTGCAGCCGGAAATGTATTCCTACAAGTTCCGTGTGAATGGGATGGATCTGCTCGATCCCTCCAATGCCTATCACTGCCGTGACATTGCCTCGTTCACCAACATCTTCATTGTCACTGACCAGGAAGGCGACAAGGGCTCGCTGTACAGCGTGAATCGTGTGCCTCATGGCAATGTGAGCAAGGTGTGGTATCCCTCGCCTACGCTGAAGACCAACCGCCGAATGACGGTCTACACTCCCGCCGACTATGATAAGGGAGGGCGCTATCCCGTGCTCTACCTGCTTCATGGCGCCGGTGGCGATGAGGATGCGTGGACCACGCTGGGCCGTGCTGCTCAGATTCTGGACAATCTGATTGCCAGTGGAAAGGCGAAGCCTATGATTGTGGTGATGCCCAATGGAAATGCCAATTGCGATGCTGCCCCCGGTGAATGGGACAAAGGCATGTACAAGCCCTCGTTCATGGGCCATAATGCCTCTAAGCCCGTAGCTTCGACGGAGGAGAGTTTCAAGGACATCGTGAACTATGTGGACAAGAACTACCGTACGTTAGCCAACAAGAAGAACCGGGCCATCTGCGGACTGTCAATGGGTGGCGGTCATAGCTTTGGTATTTCAAAGCTCTATCCAGACCTGTTCAACTATGTGGGACTGTTTTCAGCAGCCGTTTCACTCAATGCTCGCGGTTTCGACGGACTGGGTGACCGCAACCAGGCTGTGGCTCCCGAGGTGGAGGAGCAACTGAAGACGCTGTTCCAGAAAAAGCCAGCCCTCTATTGGATAGGCATCGGAAAAGAAGACTTTCTCTATCGCAACAACAAGCAGCTGCGCGACTATCTGGACTCCAAGGGCTATCCCTATGAATATGTGGAAACCGATGGTGGACACATCTGGCGCAACTGGCGTATCTATCTGACGCAGTTTGCCCAGCGCCTGTTCTGATTCAGGCAACTAGTGCATACCAATCTCTTGAACTTGCCGCTCGAAATCCTCCCGATTTCCAGCGGCTTTGTTTTTCACCCGTGCCCGGTAGGCATATATGGAATTGGGCGAATAGCGCAGGAATTCGGAAATCTTGGAACTCTCCGTGATGCCCAGACGGATGAGGGCAAAGATGCGCAGGTCGGTGTTCAGCCTGCTTTTTCCTGAAGGCACAATGCGCTCTTCGGGGCGAAGCAGGGCATTGAAATCGTCGACAAAGGTGGGGAACAGACGCAGGAATACCTCGTCGAAGTTGTCGAACAGCTCTTTCACCTCGTCCTCTTTCAGCTGCTCGGAGCTGGTCATGCGCATCAAGTCATTGTATTGGTTGGCCTTCAGCTTGCGGTTGATTTTGATGCGGTAGTTGTCCAGCTTGTCAATATACTCAGAGCACATGCTGAGGAACTTGCCCAGGTATTCGTCCTTCACGCGGTTGGAGTCGTTCATGTGCAGGATGGCTAGGCGCAGCTGCTCGTTGGTGTCACTAAGCAACTGGTTGGTGTTCGAGAGCATCTTATTAGCCTCTTGCATCTGCTCGTTCTTGCTGGCCAGCTCGCCATTGAGCAGTTCCAGCTCGTTGTTGGCCCCCTTCAGCTCATTACGTGCTACAGACAGCTGGCGGCGCTTCTTCTGCACATAGAAGAGCAACCCCAGAGAGCCTATGGCCAGCAGGCTGATGCCCACGATGGTCCATAGCTGGCGGCGGTTGGCCGCCTGCAACTGCTCTTTGTACTCGTCGTTGATATGTGTCACCACTGGCGCTACCAGCCATGAGCGCATGTGCGTGCTGAAACGCGACAGGCACTGCCAGCTAAAGTCAATGTAGCGGTGGGCACGGTCCAGGTGTACATCCTCACTGGTGAAAGTCTCGGCTAGGCTCCACAAAGCTCCCTGGTCCATGATGGCGTTGCGGATGTCGACAAGGGCTGACTGAGCCAACCAGTAACGCTGCATATTGACATCGCCCTGCTGGCTGTAAATGACGGAGAGGTAGTAGGCTGCAGTAGCCCAGGAGCGGCTTGATGGCTGGCATTTCTTCAGCCATTCATTACAATAGAGCATGGCTTCGTCGTTTTTGTTTTGGTTGGCCAAGTCCATCGTCTGCAGTTGGAACCAGGCGGTCGACGTGCTGTCAAGGCGGGTTTTGACGGAGTCGATATACTGTCCCGACTGGGTGAAAAACTCGCCTCGTAGTCGTGGGTCGTGAGAGTAGTAGCCCATTTCCCCATACAGATGGTTCAGCCCCAACAGGTAGATGGTTTGCATGCTGTCGGTCAGGATGCTGGTATCTACCCGGCTGAAGTGGATGCGGGCTTCATTGTAGAATCCTGATTCGGTCAGCTGGTCGGCCAGGGCGATAAGCGTCTCGGTGTAGTAGTCATCACGTCCCAAACGCTTGGCTAAATCCAGACACAGGTACTGATAGGCTATAGCCGAGTCGTTTTCGAAGGGGATGTACTCCTGATAGACTCGCTTGCCCCTTTCGAAGCGCTGTTCGTCATCAGTAGCTTGAAGAAAATCCTTTTTCAACTTATTTATGAGCTCTGTCTTCTGCTGAAGATAGATGTGGGAGGAGTCGATGGCTTGGTCAAGTATTTGGCAGAGCGTTTCCAGGTCATCAAGACCTTTGCACCATCCTTGACAGCTGAAACTGAGGGCAGCAAAAACGAAAAGTAATCTCTTCATGGCACTATCTTTTTTCCTTTATGCCTGCAAAGTTAGTGTTTTTTCGTTAGAAAACGCACAAATGCGCAATTTTTCTTTCATATATCCATATATTTTCTTGAAATTCGTCCATATTTTTTAAGGCTACTTGTTTCCTTTAATGTGCTGTTAATTAATAATTTGAAAATTTTGTACCCCTTTATGCGTCCATATTTTAATCCATATCAAGGCTGAGCGCATGCTTTTTATGTCTAACTTTGCACCAACAATTATAAAATAAACCTAATAATTAACAATTAAGTATCTATGAACGAAAGAGTAAAAAAAACTGCGTTGAGACGAACTGTGTTTGTTCTCTTCGCAATGCTTCTTTCGATAACTGCCTTTGCACAAAACGGCAGAATATCTGGAGAAGTGAAAGACTCGCAGGGTGAACCCATCATCGGTGCCTCTGTGAAGGTGAAAGGTGCTACGACAGGTTCCGTGACCGATTTTGACGGACGTTTCACGGTAGCTGCTACTCCCGGCACAACACTGGTTGTCTCTTATATTGGCTTTACCACCAAAGAGGTGGCAGCACAGGCCAATATGACGATTGTTCTTGCAGAAGACACCCAAACGCTCAATGATCTGGTGGTCATTGGCTATGGTGTGCAGAAGAAGAGTGTCGTCACAGCCTCTATCGCCAAGGTGAGCGCTGACGACCTGGAAGGCAAGACGCGTCTGCGCGCCGAGGATGCCCTGAAGGGTATGGCTGCTGGCGTTCAGGTGACCTCCGCCTCGGGTCAGCCCGGTTCGAAATCGCTGATTCGTATTCGCGGTATCGGCACCATCAACGACTCTGAACCTCTTTATATTATTGACGGCATGCCCACCAACCAGGACGGTATGGAGAGCGTCAATCCTGAGGATATTGAGAGTATAGAAGTGCTGAAAGACGCTGCCTCGGGTGCTATCTATGGTGCCCGCGCTGCAAATGGCGTTATCCTTGTCACCACCAAGAAGGGTAAGATAGGCAAGGCTCAGATTAATTACAACTTCTCCACTGGTTGGCAGTCAGCTTGGAAAAAGCGCGACGTCACCGGTGCCACCGACTATGCCATCCTGCAGAACGAGCGCAAGGTGCAGAACGGCATGGCTCCTCTCTACATGGACCCCTACAACATCATCGATGCCAATGGCGACAAGGTCGTGGGCTTCGGCACCGACTGGCAGGACCTGCTCTTCAATGACAATGCCCCCATCACGCAGCACGACGTCAGCATCAGCGGTGCTTCCGAGCAAGGCAACTACTACCTGTCGCTGGGTTACTTCGACCAGGAAGGTATTGTCGGTGGTAACTTCGGACAGTCTAACTACGACCGTCTGACCATCCGTTCGAACAATAACTATACGCTGTTCGATGCCTCTAAAGAGCGCTCGTTCCTGAACAAACTCGACTTAGGCGCGAACGTTTCTTATATGCGCGTGCATAGTACGGGTATTGAGGCAAACTCAACCTGGGGTTCACCGCTCGGCTCGGCCCTCTATCTGGCTCCCACGCTGCCCGTCACGCTGCGCGGTGGCTACGACGAGAACAACAAGGCAAATATCGGCCAGCGCATGATGGACCAGTATCCTCAGTATGACATGTACCTGGATGCCAACGGTAATCCCTACACCGTGCCCAACTTCATAGGCAGCTATCAGGAGCAGAACAACCCCATTGCCATGATGCAGGGCAATCCTAACAAGAACTGGAGTCACAAGTTCATGCCCAAGTTCTCGCTCGACCTGCAGCTGTGGGATGCACTGAAGTATCACTTCACCTATAGTGCTGAGCTTTCTTTCTGGGGTTACAATGCTGCTACGCTGCAGAAGTACTACCTCTCGGGCAACAACAATGCCGACCACACCTCGGCCACGGCCTACAAGGGCAACAACTCAAGTTGGCAGGTGGAGAACACGCTGACCTACGACAAGCAGTTTGGCTCACATGCCATCAGCGTGGTGGTAGGACAGAGCGCACTGAAGTCGAAGGGCGACGAGCTGGGCGGCTCGCACTGGTATCTGGTGAACCCCGCCAAGCCCTCACTCAACTACACCACGGGTGGCGACCTTGAACTGACTACCGATGCTGACGGCAAGGTGACAGGTGCCAAGAGCCTCGTGGGCGCATGGGGCGGCCCCTATGTGGAGCATCGTCTGAGCTCGCTCTTCGGTCGCGTCAGCTACAACTTCGACGAGCGCTATATGCTGCAGGCCACGGTGCGCCGTGACGGTAGCTCACGCTTTGGTGCAAACAAGAAATACGGTACCTTCCCCTCTGTGTCAGCAGGTTGGAACATCATCAACGAGCAGTTCATGGAGTCCACCCGCGACTGGCTGTCGAACTTGAAGTTGCGTGCCAGCTGGGGTAAGAACGGTATTGACAATATTCCCGACTTCCGCTTCAGCACCCAGACCACTACAGGTGGAAACAACAACTACTATTTTGGCAAGCAGGCCGGCATGGTCTACGGTTCGAAGTCCGATCACCTGGCCAATGAAGACCTGCGCTGGGAAGAGAGCGAGCAGACTGACCTGGGCCTCGACTTCGGCTTCTTCAACAATGCGCTGACCTTCAGCGTCGACTATTACATGAAGAAGACCAACGGCATGATTATCCAGATGCCTATCCCCAGTTATGTGGGTGAGGAGAAACCCTACGCCAACGTGGGCGACATGAATAACTCTGGTTGGGAGTTTGAGCTGGGCTACAAGTGGCACATCAGCGATGCCAACTTCTCGGTAAAAGGCAACGCCAGCTACCTGAAGAACGAGCTGAAGAACCTGGGTAACGATACTGGCTTCCTGAACTATGGCATCTCACAGTTCAGCGACGGTAGCACTCGTGCCGAGAACGGCCAGCCCTTCCCCTTCTTCTATGGTTACAAGACCAATGGCATCTTCCAGAATATGGCTGAGGTGAATGCTTACACCAATGCCAATGGCGGACTCATCCAGCCCGAGGCACAGCCTGGCGACTTCCGCTTCGTCGATACCAACGGCGATGGACAGATTACCAGTGACGACCGTACCAACATTGGTAATGGCGTACCCGACTGGACCTTCGGCTTCACCTTCAATGCTGAATGGAAGGGCTTTGACCTGGGTCTTTTCTTCCAGGGCGTGAGTGGTGCCGATGTATTTGATGCTACCTATCGTCAGGACATCGAGTCGGCCAACTATCCTACTTGGGTGCTGCAGCGCTGGACCGGCGAGGGCACCTCGAATACCGTGCCCACACTGGGTAACTCGAAGAACTGGGTGGTCAGCGATATGTACATTCAGGATGGCAGCTACCTGCGCCTGAAGAACATCACCTTGGGCTACACCCTGCCTCGCATGCTGACGCAGAAGATTGGCATCAACCGTCTGCGCATCTATGGCCGAGCCGAGAATCTCGTCACCTGGACCAAGTACTGGGGATTCGATCCTGAAATCGGTTCGAGCGTCACCTCCATGGGAGTTGACTACGGTGTGTATCCGCAGGCCCGCACTTGGACTATCGGCTGCAATATTTCATTATAATCAATTAGTAATTAATAATTAGTAATTAGCAATTATGATTACCACAACCATAAAAACCTTTGCCGCCAGCTGCCTCGTATGCTGCGGCACCGCAGCAGTCCTTACGGCCTGTAGCGATGACTTCCTGGAGGTGACCAAGCCCGATGGCGAGCCCCTGGAGGAATATTATGTCAATGAAACGACCCTGAACGAGGCCCTCACCTCGGCCTATGCTCCCCTGCACTGGCCCGACTGGGACAACGTGGCTTATAATGACCTGACTGTCGACGCTGAAATCATGGGCGACGACTTCTGGGTGGGCGGCTCCAGTAATACCGACAATCAGCACTGGCATCGGCTGTTCAACTTCGAGGCTGATGGCAACAACACCCTGGGAACTCTCTGGGGCGACTTCTTCAGCGGCATCAAGCGCTGCAACGACGCCATCAAGTACGCTTCGTGGGGCAATGCCAGCGCCGCTTTCTGCAAATCCATGGAGATGCAGGCCCGTCTGCTTCGCGTGTACTATTATAATATCCTGTGGCACTTCTATGGCAACGTGCCTTTCTATCTGGAGAACCTGAGCGTTCCTTATACCGCTCCCCAGATTACGGCTGACGAGATTTACGCCCGCCTGCTGCCCGAGCTGGAGGAAATCATTGCCTCCAAGGTGCTGCCCCTGCGCTGGGGTGATGCCGATGCAGGTCGCGTGAGCCAGGCCATGGCCTACATGCTCTATGCTGAGATGGTGATGTACCAGAACGATACAGCCCGCTATCCCCAGGCACTTGCTTATATGAAGGAGCTCATTGCCAGTAGCGACTATGAACTGAATCCCAGCTTTGCTGACCTCTGGCAGGAGAGCGGTGAATGGTGCAAGGAGAGCATCTTCGAGATTAACTACAACGACGACCAGGCTCAGCGCGACTGGGGTTGGGCTGCCCTGAATGCTGGTGGCAGCGTGTTCCCCACGCTCTGCTCGCCCAATGCATGGCCCGGCGGTGATGGCTGGGACACTGGCAACGATGGCTGGGGCTTCCTGCCCGTCCGTGTAGAGACCTACAACATGTATGCTGAGGGCGACGTGCGCCGTGATGTCACTATCTGGGACGTCCGTGGCACCACCTATACTGAGCGCTATCAGGACACCCACCTCTGGCATGGCAAGTATCGCCCGCAGAGCGCCAACAACGTGGACTGCCCCACCTCGAAGAACCTGAACTACAACAACAATAAGCGTATCTACCGCTACGCCGAAACCCTGCTCAATGCTGCCGAGCTGTTGCTCGAGACGGGTGGCAGTGCCAGCGAGGCCGCCGGCTATGTCAGCCAGGTTCGCCAGCGCGCCGGACTCAGCCCGGTGAGCAGCGTCACCATCGACGACATCTTCACCGAGCGCCATCTGGAGTTCTGCGGCGAGGGCAAGCGCTACTTCGACCTTGTCCGTGCTGAGGGTATCAGCGGTGCCACTCAGAAGGCCAGCACCGTGCTCGTGCCCGATAACTACGGCTATCGCACCAATTCGTGGAAGCCTTCCAAGAAGCACATACCTCTGGCTCAGAGCGAGCTTGATGCCGATCCCAGCCTGAAGCAGAACGAGTATTAAAGACCCGAAGATGAGGGGCTTGTAAAGACCATTAACATAAAAAAGCACAATAATTATGAATACCAAGAATATAAAACTATTCCTCGCCAGCTGTCTGGTATGTTGCGCTACTGGTGCAACCTTCACAGCCTGCTCGCCTGAGGAGTTCGACGGCGCTGACCCCAGCGGCATACCCACAGCCGGAAGTGCTGACTTCCAGATGACCGTTGACCAGGAGACCAACCAGATGGTGGCCACCTATACCCCCGCTGCCGGCACCTATCCCGTGTGGATTATCGACGGCACCAGCTATTCCACCGTGCAAGAGGTGGGCTACACCAACACCGAGGCCGGCACGCACACCATCGAGCTGCGCATTGGTAACCGTAATGGCATCAGCCAGGCTGGCGTCAAGAAGTCTTTCACCTTCAACGAGACGAAGGTTGACTGGAGTGCCGACTTCCGCCGCATCACCGGTAAGGAGTGGCGCTTCGACAACAAGAGTCCTCAGCACTTTGGTTGCGGCCCTGCTGGAACTGCCGGAACAGAGTGGTGGAGCGCAGGCATAGACGAGAAGAAGGACTTCGGTATGTATGATGACCGTATCACCTTCACCGCTGAGACCAACAAGGGAGGCACCTATAGCTACAACGCTGGTGCCGATGGTCTGACCTATGTGAATAAAGGCACATATTGGGCCAATGGTGCTTCAGAGGATGTCGATGTAATCTTCGGCAATCAGGATGCTGCCTGGAATTTTGAGGCAAAGGACTGGACCAATGCCGGCGGCGAAGCCATCAGTGGACAGAAGTTCGTCCATCTGGCAGCCAACACCGCTTTCCCCTATATCAGCACAGACTATCAGTATGCCGACCCGCTCTTCCGCGTGGAGCAGCTCACGGCTTCGAAGATGGTGCTCATCTACGATGCTCCCGATGGAAGTATTGCCTGGCGCTATGTCTTCACCAGTGCTGCTGCTGAGAAGCCGTTCGAGGGCTTCGATGCCAATAGTGACTTCAACATCTGGAAGAACGCCACCATTGAGATGGGGTACTACTATGCTCCTAACTGGGCCCAGATTGCTGACCCAGTCATGACAAAGGACGGCGGCAGCTATCTGTTCGCCTTGCCTGAAGCAACGTTCGACCGCTGGCAGTGCCAGGTGGCATTCAACACCGACGTGGCTGTCAACGCCTCCACCAACTACGACTTCTCCGTCGTACTCAATTCCTCGAAGGATGTGCGCGCCATGGTGAAGCTCACGCAGCGCGACGATGACGGCAACTTCTTCTTTGCTGACGAGGTTGACCTGAAGGCCGGTGAGGACTTCGTGTTCTGGAAGAGCAATATGCCCGGTATCGACGCTCCGCAGATGAAGCTCGTGCTCGACTTTGGCGGCAACCAGGCCGGTACCGACGTTGAGGTGCGCAACATTGTGCTGAAGGACCATGCCAACGACGATGGTACCGTGCTGCCCGACGTGAATCCTGACGGGCCCGACAATCCCGATCAGCCCACATTGGACTGGGACTACAACAGCGCTTCCAACCTGTGGAAGGCTGTTGATGACGGCTCGCTGTTCGATGCCTTCGGCTACTACTTTGCAGCAGGTAGCGACTGGCATCCCATCGACTACACAGAGGCTACGCACAACGGCGACACCTATGATCTGACCCTTCCCGCAGAGAATGGCGAGAACCAGTGGCAGGCTCAGTTCCACATCGACACCAAGCTGACTGCCAGTGCTGCCAAGAACTATAACTTCTACTTTGTGATGGAGGCCGACAACGACTGTCCGCAAGTCACTGTGAAGCTCACTGATGCTGGCGACACCAACTTCTTCTGTGAGGGACGCCACGACGTGAAGGCCGACGAGCCATTCATCTTCAAGCTGACGGGAGCCACACTGAAGGAAGGCAAGGATGCTGATGCCATCCGCCTGTTCTTCGACTTTGGCGGCTCACCTGGCGGCACCCATGTCAAGATTAGCAAGATCTACTTCGAGGAAAATCTCTCCATGAAGTATGACGATGCCAACAATCTCTGGAAGGCTGTCGATGATGGCAGCGCTTTCATCAACGTCACCCCGTGGTTTGCCAACGACAGTTGGAGCCAGATAGGTGACCCCACATGGAAGCACGACGGCAACAAGTGGAGCCTCACCATCCCTGAGGGCATGGGCGGCAGCCAGTGGCAGGGACAGTTCCCCATCAACACCACGCTGTCAGCAGCAAAGGACGATGCCTATAACTTCCAGTGCACCATCCTGGCCGATGACAACTGCCCGGGTGTGACCATCAAACTCACCGAGACCGACGAACCTGACGGCACCAAGCACGACGGCAACTACTACTTTGCCGACCGCCACGACGTGAAGGCCGACGAGCCCTTCGTCTACAAGATGACCGGCGTCACCCTGAGCCAGAACGATGCCCATGCCCTGTCGCTCTTCTTCGACTTCGGCGGTTCGCCCATCGGCACAAACATTGTCATCAGCGACATTATCTTTGAAAAAGCCCAATAAATGAAACGGTTCATGTTATATACATTCATGCTCTCTCTCGCCGTGGCCCTGACGGGCTGCGGGGGGAGCGACGACGAGCCCACGCAGGTGGCCACCGCCATCACGGCGTCAGTGGAAAGCATCGAGGCTCCCGCCCAGGGTGGTACCTACACCGTCAATGTGACCACCACAGGACAGGAGTGGGGCGCCTACGCCGACCAGGACTTTGTGACCGTGCAGACGCAAGGCGCCACGCAGCAGAATGGCTCTGTCACCGTAACTGTCAGCGAGAATCCCTATACTCAGGATCGCACGGCCACCGTCACCCTGATGTCGGGTGCTGCCCGCAAGAGCATCGCAGTGAAGCAGGCCGCCGCCGAGGAAGCTGCCTACAATGCCCCCGAGGGTTATAAGCTGGTGTGGCACGATGAGTTCAACAGTGGCTCCGAGCTGAATGCTGCCGACTGGACGCATGAGGTATGGGGCAAGGGCCGCGTGAACAATGAGCTGCAGGAGTATGTCAACCACCGCACGCCCGATGGCCAGCTCGTCACCGAGGTCCGCGGTGGCCATCTGCGCATCACCGCCCTGAAGGAGAACGGCAAGATTTACTCTGGCCGCGTTTACGCCAAGGTGAAGGAAGGCTGGAAGTATGGCTACATTGAGGCCAGCATCAAGCTGCCGAAGGGAAAGGGCACCTGGCCTGCCTTCTGGATGATGCCCGTGAACTTCCGCTCCTGGCCTGCCGACGGCGAGATTGACATCATGGAGGAGGTGGGTGCCAACCCTAACTACGTCAGCAGCTCGCTCCATGCCAATGCCCATGTTCACTCGAACAACACGCAGGTGACCCACGAGATGCATCTGGCAGGAGCCGAGGACGACTTCCACACCTATGCCATTGAGTGGACCGCCAAGAACATCACCACCTACGTTGACGGCCATGTGCAGCTGAGCTACGACAACCGTGGCCTGGGTCGCGATGACTGGCCCTACGACGATCCCTTCTACGTCATCTTCAACCTGGCTTGGGGTGGCGACTGGGGCGGCTACAAAGGCGTGGATGAAAGCGCCCTGCCGACCACGATGGAAGTGGACTATGTACGCGTTTTCCAGAAATAAACAATGAGAAGACCGGCCATCATCCTCTACCTGCTTATTGCTGCGGCTGCCTCGGTGCAGTCGCAGCAATATCGTCAATTGACCGACGTACCCACCATCTATATTGAGACCGAGAACCGTCAGGCCATCAACAGTAAGGATACCTACGTCAACTGCACCTTTGTCATGGTGGACGGCCAGGATACGCTGCGCTATGAGCAGACGCAGATACGCGGTCGCGGCAACTCCTCGTGGTGGAACTCTCCGAAAAAGCCCTACCGCCTGAAGTTCGCCTCCAAGCATCGTCTGCTGGGCCCCGACGGTGCCAACGCCAGGAGCTGGACCCTGCTGGCCAACCATGGCGACAAGACCATGCTGCGCAATGCCCTGACCTGTGACCTGGGCCGTTTCATGGGCATGAAGTTCTGTCCTGGTGCCCGGTTCGTCGACCTCTATGTGAATGGCTCCTACCGTGGCACCTATCAAATCAGCGACCAGGTGCAGGTGCACAAGGGGCGCATCCATATCAGCGAAGAGGATGGCTGGCTGCTGGAGGTGGCCAACGAGAACTCGCGCGAGACGCCCTACATCACCAGCAGCAACATTCAGAGCTGGTATGCACAGCTGACCTACAACATCAAGAACCCTGACGACGAGAACTACAACGCCACCAAGCGCCAGGCCATCCAGCAGTGGCTCAACCGCTTTGAGCGTGCCGTGATGAGCCCCGATTTTGCCGACCCCGACGAGGGCTACAGGGCCATGGTTGACGAGGAAGACCTGATTAACTGGTACGTGGGAGCTGAGCTGACGGGCAATATTGATGCCCTCTACAGCATATATATGTATAAGGATGCCGACGAGGAGCGCATGCACTTCGGCCCCTTGTGGGACATCGACCTGGGCTATGACAATAGTTCCGAGAAGAGCCTCATGCAGCAGATGGAAGCCTATCTCTGGCTGTGGAACCGCCCCTTTGAGCAGGTCGTTCAGCAATTATGGAAAGACCCGTGGTTCGCCCATGCCTGCAGTGCCCGGCTCAATGAGCTGGTCAGCCAGGGCTTGCAGCAATACCTCCTCGACCACATCGACAGCCTGCGCAATGCCATCTGGCAGTCGCAAACCCGCAATTTCCGCGTCTGGCCCATCAATCAGCAGGTCTACAGTTTTGAAAAGCACACCTACCACAACACTTACGATGAGTACGTGGCCGACCTGAAGACCTACGTGAACCGCCATATACCCTATCTGGTGAATGCTTTTGCCAAACTCGACCGTGAAGTGGGCATCAGCGAGGTGGCCAGTGAGCCTTCCACCACCACAAACAGCTACTTTGACCTCAGTGGACGACCCGTTGCCCATCCCACGCGCAAGGGCATCTACATCCGCCAAGGAAAAAAAATGGTCAGGAAATGAACAATTTGTGCCGAACGGGGTCACGGGCTGATAAATTGTAGTTTCTACACGTCCATATACAGCCCACTTTTGCCCGTCTAGGATTTGTCTGTAACCAGCTGACTGTCTGCTTGTTGCAAAATTGTCAGCCTGTAATCTTCCACATCTTCGTACATATACGCTTGCAGGAAGGCAAAAAACATTGTAACTTTGCATCGTCGAAAGTCAACACGGGGCAACCGATAGCCGGGCGTGCTGGGCTCTTGATTCAATTTGTCCGAATAAAGGATTTCTTCATACAATATCAACACCATCATCAAATGACTTTGTTAGTAGTTAGTAAAAAATGTATTTGTTAGTAGTTGGAAAGGCGTATGCGTGAGCATACGCCTTTTTGAAATTATTCTCTCATCTCTCACCTCTAAAAAATAGAATATGAAACATACGAAACTTGCATTGCTTATCCTTCTGGCGTTTCTCAGTCTGAGTGGCGTACAGGCCAAGAAGACCTCCCAGTTCATCACCGTGAGCGGCCAGAATCTCCTGCTGCCCGATGGCTCCAGGTTCTTCATCCAAGGTACCAATCTGGGCAACTGGCTCAATCCCGAGGGCTATATGTTCGGTTTCAGCCGCACAAATTCCCCGTGGATGATCGACCTCATGCTGCGCCAGCTGGTGGGCCCCGACGAGGCCGCCCGCTTCTGGCAGCAGTTCAAACAGAACTACATCACCCGTGATGACCTGCACTTCATTCGCCAGCAGGGAGCCAATACCGTGCGCCTGCCATTCAACTACCGGCTCTTCACCAACGAGGATTACATGGGTCTGGCTGACAATACAGACGAAGGGTTCCGCATCATTGACCAGCTGGTGGAGTGGTGCCGCGCCGAGGGGCTCTACCTCATCCTCGACATGCACGACTGCCCTGGCGGACAGACGGGCGACAACATTGACGATGGCTATGGCTATCCCTGGCTCTTCGAGAGCGAGGCCTCACAGCAGCTGTTCTGCGACATCTGGCAGCGCATAGCCCGTCACTACAGGAACGAGCCCGTCATCCTGGGCTATGAGCTGATGAACGAGCCCATTGCCCACTATTTTGCCAATAAGGACTCCCTCAACCTGCTTTTGGAGCCGCTCTACAAGCGAGCCACGCAGGCCATCAGGAAGGCCGACAAGAACCACATCATCCTGCTGGGTGGAGCCCGTTGGAATTCCGACTTCTTCATGTTCACCGACTGGACGTTCGACGATAAGCTCATGTACACCTGCCACCGCTACGGCGGTGATGCCACAGCCGCAGCCATCGGCGACTACACCGGTCACCAGCAGAAGACCAACCTGCCCATGTACATGGGTGAGATAGGCCACAACAGCGACAAGTGGCAGGCTGATTTCGTCCGGGTGATGAAAGAGCAGAACATTGGCTACACTTTCTGGCCCTACAAGAAGCTGGACGGCTCGTGCATGAACGCCATTCTGCGCCCGGAAGGCTGGAAAGACGTCATCGTGCGCTATTCGGAGGCACCCCGTGGCACCTTCCAGGAGTTCCGCGAAGCCCGTCCCGACCAGGCCCAGGCCCGCCGCCTGTTGCAGCAGTTCCTCAGCAACTGTCTCTTCAACCGCTGTCAGCCGCAAGAGGGCTATATCAAGTCCATGGGACTGAAAGAGTAGGGGGGGGCTGTGTGAGTTGTACCACAAAAGACACGGCCCTTACGCGCACGCGCGATATAATATAGGACAAAAGAAAGTGCTACAAGTGCTACTGGCCTCTGTAATTTGCTGAATAACAGGATTTTGTGGGTGCATTTTGGCTTTTGGAAAATGCTACCGGAAATACTACTGGTAGGAGTGGATTGCCAGTTGCACATTTAGGCACTTTTGTGCAGAAATGAGACATATAGAAAAGTTTCTGCCCGACTTTTCTATATGTCTCATCGGGAATTTTTCATGCGGCGCCGACTTTTCAAAAAATGGCGTCGACTTTTTGGAAAATCTCGTTGACTTTTTGGAAAATCTCGCCGCCTTTTTCTGACTTGGACAGGTCGGGGGGCTCACCGGTAGCACTAGTAGCATTTTCGGTAGCACTTCTGAGAGACGAATATGCACCCGTAAACATCATAACATCAATTAGTTACGGCTGTCGGTAGCACTTGTAGCACTTTCATTCGCGCGATATATACGCGCGCGCGTGCGTAAGCATTGACCTGCGGGCAGACGACAACAACGTCTAGCTCCTACCTACGAACTGGATAAAGACGATTTCTTCGATGTGCAAAAGGTGACGCAGCTCGTGGAGAGCTACTACGCCAAATAGAGGACGTCGATTTGGCGCTCTTAAAAAAGTTTGAAGACGGGGCAGGCCTGCTGAATCCTTCAGAAGACCTGCCCCTTTCCTGTTTTGAGTCTCAGTATGCGGCGGACACTTTGGTCTAAGCGTTCCTTGGTGATGATGCCGTCCTCAACAGCCTTCACTACGGCATCAAAGGCTTCGATGAAATTCTGCGGGCCAAGCACGATGTCGGCACCAGCCTCTATACAGCCCACAGCGGCCTCGGCGCTGGAGTACTGCTGCGTAATAGCCCCCATCTCCATAGCGTCGGTGATAATGATGTTCCGATAGCCCAGCACACCACGTAGCTTGTCCTGCAGGATGACCGACGACATCGTGGCTGGCATTTCTGTTCCGGTGACCTTAGGCGCAGCGATATGGGCGGTCATAATGAGTTGGCATCCCCACTCTATGCCGGCTTTGAAGGTGATCATCTCGCAGTTCATCATCTCATCCCAAGTCTTCATGCTCTGCGCGTAACCATAGTGGGTGTCGGCCTTTGTATCGCCATGGCCAGGGAAGTGCTTGATGCAGCCAGTGATGCCGGCATCCTTCAGGCCCTGCAGATAGTTGGTCACCATGGGGGCGGCCACGGCAGGATCATCGCTAAAGGCTCGCTTGCCTATGACGATGTTCTCGGGATTGGTGTTCACATCGGCAACTGGGGCAAAGTCGATATCGAAGCCATATTTCTTCAGATAGGCGCCAATGGTGTTGCCACAGTAGTAGGCATTGGCTGGGTCGCCTGTCTTGCCGATGGAATCCATCGACACAAATCTCTCCACATCGAAATTGGGATTGTTGCCGATGCGAGCCACACGCCCTCCCTCCTCGTCGATGCAGAGCAAGGGCGAGCCTTTAAGCGCACGGATTTGAGGGATGAAGGCAGCCAGCTGCGTCTCGTCTTCAATATTGTGGGCGTAGAGGATGATGCCGCCCACAGGATAATTTTCATTCACGGCCAGCATCGTGGCGTTCACGGCTTGTAGCCTGATTTTTGTAAGGTCTGCGGTACTGGCATCTATTCCGCCTGAATGGCCATAATGGATAGTGGTGTCCAGCAACTCGGGGCGTACGAAGAACAGTTGTCCTACCTTTTCGCGCAGCGTCATCTTCTGCAACTGCGCTTCCACCTCATCGGTGCTTGGTGCCTCCCAATTGTTGTCATCATTGCTACATGAGGCCAGTATGAGGCCGCTGGCGAGGATGACGGAGGCGGTGAGTTGGCGAACCACGATGCCGCCTAACAATATTTGTCTCTTAACTCTCATAGTTTATTTATTTGAAATTCCAAAAATGCAGTAAACACACATCTTCATCAGACTCTGCCTGACAGGTGCTCTATTTCGGGTATGACGGCAGGTCGTGAGTCTGACGGAACCTGATGATCTGCGTCTCAGGGTCCATCGTCTCTACAATGGCGATGGACTCCAGATGATAGCCTTCCTCGCGAAGCTTCCTTCCTCCCTGCTGCTGCCCTTTCTCTATGGCGATGCCAATGCCCGCCACTTCGGCTCCAGCCTGATGCACAATGTCGATAAGCGCATGGACTGCCTGCCCGTCGGCTATGAAGTCGTCGACAATGAGCACACGCTCGCCTTTGTTCAGGTAAGGGCGTGATATAAACACCTGGTTCATACGTTTATGTGTGAACGAATAGGCCTGCGACACATACTTGTCATCGGTGCTGTTGGCCGTCTCGCTCTTCTTGGCAAATACTACGGGCACGTCGTAAAGGTCGCCTAACAGCGTGGCGATGGCTATGCCGCTCGACTCGATGGTGACCACCTTGTCGACCCGCTCGCCATTGAAACGCCGCTTCAGTTCACAGGCAATCTCTCGCATGACGCGGATGTCAATCTGGTGGTTCAGAAAGTTGTCTACCTTCAGTATGGACCCTGGCCTGACAACGCCGTCCTTCAGAATCTTTTCTTCCAGGAAATTCATCAGTGCTCCTCCGTTATTTGTTTTTGCAGATGATTATAACTTTTTATTCGCCATGATGCATCATGCATGCCACAGCGCTTTTTCCGCTTCATTGCGATTTCCGGTGCAAAATTACTAAAAAACGGGCTAATTGCCCATCTTTCCCATACTTTTTTTGACCATCATATCTTAATAATGTGGCCACTCAGTTCACCACCGGTGAAAAAATAAGGCGCATAAGTGGTTTATTTCAAAAAAAAGCATTACCTTTGTTGCCCTAAAGACTGACAAATTTATTACTAACATGCGTTTCACTCTCCTCTCTCTCGTTTTGTCGGCATGGTGCATGGCCTCCTGGGCGCAGCGCCCTGATTTGAAGCAGCTCTATCAGCAGATTGATGAAGCCATAGAGCAGTCGCCAAATTATGTTGCTGCCTACGAGGAGCGGCTGGCGGGAGTCACTGCCAACCTCAACCGCTGTACCGACCCCAGTCAGCAGCTTGTACTCAGCCGCCAGCTGTTTGAACTCTACCAGGGTTTCAACAACGACTCAGCGCTGCACTATATACAGCTCTTTATTGAGACAGCACAGCAGCAGGGGCTACGCATGGAGGCCGACCATGGGCGGGCTCTACTGGCACGGCAGTGCTCAGCCGTGGGACTGTACACCGAGAGCCTGGGCATCCTGAACAGGATTTCCTCTGACTCTCTGCGTGGTGATGCCCTGCGCGACTACTACCTGGCTTGCATGCACGTGTGCGGCGAGTTGGCCTACAATACCACGCTGCCCGCCACGCGTAGTGACTATTACCGCATGCGCGGCCTTTTCCGTGACTCTGTGCTGATGGTCAGCGACCCACAGACGGAGGCTTACCTGATGTGCCAGGAGCAGCAGCTGCTGGGGCAGAACAAACTGGAGGAAGCCCTGCAGGTGAACGATCACAGGCTGGCGCTGGTGGAGCCCGATACGCGTGACTACGCCATCGTGAGTTTCTACCGCAACCTCATCTTCAGCAATATGGGCAACGCCGACGAGGCGGCCTACTGGCTGTGCCAGTCGGCCCTGGCCGACATCAAGAATGCCGTGATGGACCAGGCTGCGCTGATTGAACTGGCCAATCGGGTCAACGCCGATGGCGACGTGAAGCGCTCCTACCGCTTCATACGCTTCACCTGGGACTGCAACAACCGCTTCAACACCCGCATGCGCTCGTGGCAGATAGCGCCCATCCTGAACGTCATTGAGAACAACTACCAGAACGAGCTGCAACGCAGCACCCGCATCCTCATTGGCACCATGGTGGCTATCAGCGTGTTGGCCCTGCTGCTGCTGTTGCTGCTCATCTTCCTGCATCGCCGCAACAAGCTGCTCAATGCTGCCCGCCAGCAGGTGCACCAGACCAACGAGCAGTTGCGGCAGTCGAATACCCAGCTGGCCCAGCAGGCCAATGAGCTCTCGGCCCTCAACACGCAGCAGAAGGCCCTCAATGCCCAGTTGAAAGCCCTCAACACGCAGCTCAGCGAGGCTAATCAGGTCAAAGAGGAGTACATTGGCCGGTTTATGAGCCTCTGTTCGCAGTACATTGACAAGCTGGACAACTACCGGAAGATGGTGAACAAGAAAATGAAGAACAAAGAGCTGGATGAGCTGTTCCGCATTTCCAAGTCGACCGAGCTGAAGGAAAAGGAGCTGGAAGAGCTCTTCGAGAACTTCGACTCTGTGTTCCTGCACCTGTTCCCCACGTTTGTGACTGACTTCAACAACCTGTTGCAGCCAGAGTTCCATGTACAGCCCAAGGAGGACAACCGCCTTTCCACCGACCTGCGCATCTTCGCCTTGATTCGTCTGGGCATTGAGGACTCATCAAAGATAGCTGAATTTCTGCACTATTCCGTCAACACCATCTATAACTACAGGGCCCGCACCAAGAACGGTGCGCTGGGCGACCGCTCGCGCTTCGAAGAGCAGTTGAAGCATATTGGTCTGCCCGAACCTGCCAAGGTTGACTGACTGGTGCGTATGCATACTTTTTTTCGGGCAATAACATAGAAGCTGACCCCCTAGGCATATTTCCGACCTTTGGTCGCCCA
>CAMNJH010000004.1 GCA_946541275.1 uncultured Prevotellaceae bacterium | reverse complement strand
AAAAGCTGATGCCCTTCGACAGCATTTCGTCCATACCCTCGACCATATCCTTGGCAGGGCGCGTCTCGTGACGTGCTCCCCACTTGTCGAACCAGCCGCTCCAGAACTCAGAGCACATCTTTGGCGCGTTGGGGCGCAGCTCGCCCAGGCGGCGGAACTGCTGGTCGATGTTGGCACCCGTGCCGAAGTTCATGGTCCACGTCAGGTCGTCAAGGCCGTTCTTCTCGAAGTTAGACGACCAGTCGCACTGGAAGAGCGACAGCTCCTTGCCATAGATACCCCGCAGGCAGTCGCGAATCTCTGAGACGTATGGTTTGTCCTCTCCATAGCTTCCGTACTCGTTCTCCACCTGAATCATGATGATGGGGCCGCCGTTCTGGATGGTGAGGGGCTTCAGCTGCTCGCCCACCTTCTCCTCGAAAATCTTTACGCGTTCCATAAAATAAGGATCACGCTCGCGCAGGCGTATGTCCTTTTTCTTTAGCAGCCACCAAGGCAGGCCGCCCATCTCCCACTCGGCGCAGACATAGGGGCCTGGGCGCACGATGACGTAGAGGCCGTTCTTCTGAGCCAGGCGGCAGAACTCGGCCACGTCGTTGTTGCCCGTGAAGTCGAACTGGCCTTCACGCTGCTCATGGATGTTCCAGAAGATGTAGATGCACACAGCGTTCATGCCCAGAGCCTTGCACATCTGGATGCGGTGCTCCCAATAGGGGCGCGGGATGCGGGGGTAGTGAACTTCGGCGGCCTTCACTACGAAGGGCTGTCCGTTTAGCAGAAAAGTCTTGTCGCCCACGGTGAACGTGCCTGGTTTCTGGTCGGCTGCGCTCACCAGTGACGGGGCTGCCAGCAGCATTGCTGCCAAGGCAAGGATTCTCAGTAGTTTTCTCATATTTTTTCTTCAGGTTTTTGTTTTCGACATGCAAAAATACGAAAATATCTTAAAACGACCAAAGAAAAGCAGGGAAAAGATGACCACCCCACCCTACAAAGACAGACGCTGCAAAGACGGACACGACTAGAATTCAGCTATCAGCTCGTCCAACTGTGTTGCACTGCCCGACTGGCCTGTGGTACACCTATTCCCCGTCCTGCGCAAAGTCAATAAATGTTCAATTGAAGAAAAAAATGAGAAAAAACGTTTTGTATTGCCCTGCTTTTTTCGTAACTTTGTAGCCTCAAAACAGAAACAGGATACTTATGGGCGGCTTTTTCGGAACCATCAGCACCAGGGATTGCGTAAACGATTTGTTTTACGGAACCGACTACAACTCACATCTTGGCACACGCCGTGCAGGTCTGGTCACCTTCGACAAGGAGAAGGGCTTTTCACGCAGCATCCACTCGCTGGAACGCGACTACTTCAGGTCGAAATTCGAGGACGAGCTGCAGGACTTCAAGGGCAACCAGGGACTGGGCGTCATCAGCGATACCGACCCGCAGCCCATCATCATCAACTCACACCTGGGGCGCTACGCCGTGGTGACGGTGGCGAAAATCAACAACCTGCGCGAGATTGCCGACGAGCTGCTGGCCCAGCGCATGCACCTGAGCGAGCAGAGCGCCAACAACCTGAACCAGACGGAGCTAGTGGCGCTGCTAATCAACATGGGCAACTCGTTCGTGGACGGCATCAACCGCGTCTACCAGAAGATAAAAGGCTCGTGCTCCATACTCATTCTGACGGAGGATGGCATCATTGCCGCCCGCGACTTCCTGGGGCGCACGCCCATTGTCATCGGGCGGAAAGAGGTGCACCGCCTGTCGCCCATCGGCACCGACGAATACATACAGGCCTACGCCGCGAGCAGCGAGACCACCAGCTTCCCCAACCTGGACTATAAGCCCTTGCGCGATGTGGGCCCAGGCGAGATAGTGCGCCTGCGTGCTGACGGCATGGAGGTGCTGCAGCCAGCCTTCAAGCGCTGCCAGATTTGTTCGTTCCTGTGGGTGTACTATGGTTTCCCCGCCTCGTGCTATGAGGGCATCAATACAGAATATGTACGCGAGAAGAACGGCAAGATGATGGGCAAGCGCGACGACATAGAGGCCGACCTGGTATGCGGCATCCCCGACAGTGGTGTGGGCATGGCGCTGGGCTATGCTGAAGGCAGCGGCATTCCCTACAAGCGTGCCGTGCTGAAATACACGCCCACCTGGCCCCGCTCGTTCACCCCGGGCAACCAGAGCCGTCGCGACCTGGTGGCCAAGATGAAGCTGATACCCAACGAGGCCCTGCTACGCGATCAGCGCGTGGTGTTCTGCGATGACAGCATCGTGCGCGGTACGCAACTGCGCGACAACGTGCGCGAGTTTGTGCAGAATGGTGCCAGTGAAGTGCACGTGCGCATCAGCTGCCCCCCACTGGTCTACGGCTGTCCGTTCATAGGCTTCACCTCGTCGAAGAGCGACTTGGAACTTATCACCCGCCGCATCATACGCGACTTTGAAGGCGATGACAAGAAGAACCTGGACAAATATGCAAAGACCGACTCGCCCGAGTATCAGCGTATGGTCGACGAGATAGCACGCCGACTGGGCCTCACCTCGCTGAAGTTTGCCCGGTTGGAAGACCTCGTTGAGTCTATCGGCCTGCCCAAAGACCACGTCTGCACCCACTGCTTCGACGGTTCCAGCTACGACCAGCAGCAGGGCGACGGCGAGTTCTTCGGATAACTCCTATTATTTTGATTCTGGAATCTCAGCATCGCCATTGAAGGTTTTCTGAAAGGACTCCCAGTCCTGAAAACCAGCCAATAGCGACAGGGCGTCGAGTGTTTTCTTGCTCGGCTTGTGCAGCACCTCTTTCTCGATGGCTGCCAAGAGCGTCTTCACCTTCTTTTCCATGACTTCTTGTTTTAGTTAATTACAACAGACTCTGATACAGCTGGGCAAAACGGCGTGCTGCATCAGTATTCTCAAAACGGCGGATGTACTGACGGCTACGGTCAATGCGCTGCTGACGGCCCGGGGCACCAAAGAGCACCTGGCTGATGGCGTCGGCCAAGGCCTTGTCATCGTCGGGGTCCACATACAAGCCGTCGGGGCCACCTGCCTCCTCCAGACACGAGCCCGTGCAGGCCACGATGGGCAGTCCCTGGCTGATGGCCTCGATGATGGGAATGCCAAAGCCCTCATAGCGCGAGGGATACACAAAGCAGTCGGCCATGCGATAGAGCGACGGCAGGTCGTCGTCGGGCACGTTGTGCAGCATTTGCACGCGGCTGTGCAGCCGGTGTTCCAGAATGTACTCGTGCACGGCATCACTATAGGGCGTCTGGCGACCCACGACAACCAGCGACACGTCCTCGGGCAGATGGTCCAGCGCACGCACGGCCAGCAGCACATTCTTGCGCTCCTCCACCGAGCCCACGTTCAGCACATAGCGGTCGGGCAGGTCGTATTTCTCACGCCCCTGCCACATCTTCCTGGGCTCTGGCACCTGGTCGAAACGGGGAGCACAGCTCTGGTAGATGACGTCGACCCGGCTCTGGTCAATGCCTCCCAGCTCGCAGATGTCGCGGCGCGTGCACTCACTGATGGCCACTATGCGGTCGGCCTCTTGCAGCGTCTGCAGGAACTTGCGGGTGTAGAGCTTTACGTCCACCTTATTATAATACTCGGGATGACGCATGAAGATGAGGTCGTGGATGGTGACCACTGAACGGATGCCGCTCTGGCTGATGCCCTTGGGCAGCTCGCCCGACAGGCCATGGTATATCTGCACCCCGTCGGCCAGCAGCTGCTTCACCATGCCGCCACTGCGCCACATGGCCTTGCCCAGTGAGGTGTGGGCATGGCGGGGGAAGCAGAAGTCCACATTCTGCCGCTCCACAATCTGTGAACGAAGCTCGTCAACCCCCTCGTCAGGGGCATAAAGGCGCAGCGAAAACTCGTCGAGCGCAGCCAGGTCGTTCACCAGCGTTCGTCCGTAATTACCAAGCCCAGTGCCATTGCGCACAATGCGCTTGGCATCGAAACCTATTATAGCGCGTTCTGTCATAATTGGGCGCAAAGGTACAAAATTATTGTGAATTATTCAGCCTTAATTATGAATATTTTTGTACCTTTGCAGCTGAAAAACGGAAAAAGAGGAGCTCAGCATCCCCACTCCGCGAGCAGCCAACCCATCAAACGCACATCAAATCAACACAGATATGGAAGAAATCAAGACCCAGCTGCCGGACAACGCGTTCCGCGAGCTGAAAGAAGGAGAAGAGTACGAGCCGCTGATGTCGCCCCGCAGCCAGTACCCCGAAGTAAACACATGGTCGGTGACGTGGGGCATCCTTATGGCCATGCTTTTCTCGGCAGCAGCCGCCTATCTGGGACTGAAGGTGGGCCAGGTATTCGAGGCAGCCATTCCTATTGCCATCATCGCCGTGGGCGTGTCGACAGCCGCAAAGCGCTCGAAAGCGCTGGGCGAGAACGTCATCATACAGAGCATCGGCGCTTGCAGTGGTGCAGTGGTGGCCGGTGCCATCTTCACCCTGCCTGCCATCTATATCCTGCAAGCCAAGTACGGCGCTGAGATGTCGGCCTCGTTCGTGCAGGTGTTCATGGCCTCGGCGCTGGGCGGCATACTGGGCATCCTGTTCCTCATACCCTTCCGCAAGTATTTCGTGAAGGACATGCACGGCAAATACCCCTTCCCTGAGGCCACAGCCACCACGCAGGTGCTGGTGAGCGGTGCCAAGGGCGGCGACCAGGCCAAGCCCCTCATCGTGGCCGGACTGATAGGCGGTCTGTACGACTTCATCGTGGCCACCTTCGGCTGGTGGAATGAAACGGTGACCACGCGCATGGTGGGACTGGGTGAAACCGTGGCTGAGAAAGCCAAGCTGGTGTTCAAGGTGAACACAGGCGCCGCCGTGCTGGGCCTGGGCTATATCATCGGACTGAAATACGCCCTGTACATCTGTCTGGGCTCGCTGGCCGTGTGGTGGCTCATCGTTCCGGGCATGTCGCTGCTGTTCCACGACACGGTGCTGAACCTGGGCGGCGAGGCCGTCAGCATGACCGTCGGGCAGATGTCACCCGAGCAGATTTTCAAGACCTATGCCCGCTCCATCGGCATTGGCGGCATAGCCATGGCCGGCATCATCGGCATAGTGAAGTCGTGGGGCATCATCCGTTCGGCCGTCTCGCTGGCCAGCCGCGAGCTGAAAGGCAGCGCCGGAGGCACAGCCGAACAGGTGCGCACGCAGCGCGACCTGTCATTCCGCTTCATCGCCATTGCCTCCATGACGGCGCTGGCCGTCACGTTCGTGTTCTTCTGGCTGGGCGTGATGCACAACCTGATGTTTGCCGTGGTCAGCATTCTGCTGGTCACCTTCATAGCCTTCCTCTTCACCACCGTAGCAGCCAACGCCATTGCCATCGTGGGCAGCAACCCCGTATCAGGCATGACGCTGATGACGCTCATCCTGGCCTCCGTCGTACTGTCGGCAGTGGGACTGAAGGGCCCCAGCGGCATGGTGGCTGCACTGATTATGGGCGGCGTGGTATGTACGGCGCTGAGCATGGCCGGAGCTTTCATCACTGACCTGAAGATTGGTTACTGGCTGGGCACGACGCCCCGCAAGCAGGAGTCGTGGAAGTTCCTGGGCACACTGGTATCGGCTGCCACGGTGGGCGGCGTCATCATGCTGCTGAACGAGACCTATGGCTTTGCTTCAGGACAGCTGGCTGCTCCTCAGGCCAACGCCATGGCCGCCGTCATAGACCCCGTGATGAGCGGACAGGGAGCCCCCTGGGTGCTCTATGGCATTGGCGCTGTCATAGCACTGATTATCAATTTCTGCGGAATGCCGGCCCTGGCCGTGGCGCTGGGCATGTTCATCCCCCTGGAGCTGAACACCCCGCTGGTGGTAGGCGGCGCCATCAACTGGTATGTCACCTCGCGTTCGAAGGACAAGGCCGAGAATGAAGCTCGCGGCGAGCGTGGTACGCTCATTGCCTCGGGATTCATTGCCGGCGGTGCCTTGATGGGCGTGGTGAGCGCACTGATGCGCTTCGGCGGACTGAACTTCATCAGCGAGGAGTGGATGGCCAACCCGCTCTCAGAGCTGGCAGCACTTGCAGCCTACATCTTGCTGATTGCCTACTTCATCCGCGCTACCCGCACCAAGAAATCATAAGGACCGGGGACGGAGCAGAAGCAACCGCTCAGCGGTTCAGCAGGTTCAGATTGACCTTCTTGTAAGCCACACGCTGACGGCGCCAGGTGTAGACCATAAGGAGCGTGCCGTCGCGACCTTCGATGATGGCGGGATAGGAATACTGGCTGACGGGCGAATCCTCCAGGGTGAGCACATGCTGCCAAGTCACCCCGTCATCGCTGACGGCCAAGCTGAGCGGAGTGCGCGGGCCTTTCTTCGTGCCAGGCAGGGTTTCGAAGTCATTGTAGATAATCACATGGCGACCATCGCTCATGGTGACGGCATCGGTTCCCGACTGGTTGTTGGGCAGCGTGGTCAGCTCCACTGGTGTCCATGTCAGGCCCTGGTCGGCGCTGTAGCTGGTGGCCACCTTGCCGTTGCGGGTGCGCATCAGCACCTGCAGACGACCATCCTTCAGTTGCAACAGTGAGGGTTGTATGCAGTCGATGGGCTGCAGCGTGTCAGGCTTCTCGGTGGGCGGTGCCAGCGTGGACTCCACGGGACCTACATACTGCCATTGGCGGGTGAGCAGGTCATAGATTTCCACATGGAAGCGCCATCCCTTCGACTCGGTGCTGGAGCCACAGATCAAGCGCCCACCCTTCTTATCCTTGTCGGATGTCAACAGCAGCGGCTTGTTCTTAATAGGACCCAGGAAGCCCTCAGGTAAGGGCTCCTTATCGCTCCATGTGCGTCCGCCATCTTTCGACTTGGTCAGCCAGCCTGCCCAGTCACCCACGGTGGAACCAATCTTGAAAAACAGCCACAGTTCGCCACCTGGCATCTGGAAGAGCACAGGATTCCAGCAGGCTTTGCGCTTCAGGCTTTCAGGGATGCCGGAAAGGCGAGTGGTCTTGGTGCCATAGTCGTAGTTCTGCTCATCAGGAAGGCCACTCTTGGCCACGGCCTTGTACGACAAGGAGCGGATGGGGCCATTGACGGCTGGTGTGGTCTCGCCATCCAGGCCACTGAGGCCGGCCAATGGGGCACGGGGGTCGTCGAGCGACAGCACGCCATCGGCAGCCAGAATGGGGGCGCTCCACTGCTTGGCTCCCTTCTTCTTGATACTCACCCAGATGCACACGTCGGGGTCGCGCTCCTTGGTGCCGCCGAAGTAGGACGCCACCAGGTCACCATTCTTCAGCTCTACGATGGTTGAAGCATGTGCCTGCGGGAAATAGGTATGGTCGTATAGGAACTCATCGGCCACGATGGCGGCATCAGCAGTGGGAATATCCAGGCTGAGGTCGTACTTGCCAGAACCCAACAGCTTCGTACTGCCATCGGGCAGGCACAGCTGAGCCGAAGTGTTGCAGGGCACCTCCACATGCCAGTCCACATGCTGCAAAGTCTTCTTCCAGTTGCTGACAATGGGCCCATAGAGCGACTGGAAGGTGGTGTTGGCCCACTCGCAGTCCTGCAAATGGAACGAGGGTTTCAGCTGAATGGTCTTGTAGGCCGTGGCACCATCGTCGCCCCTGGGCTGCTGCCTGATGCCACCCAGATACTGATACACCCAGGTGATGAGGTCGCCCAGCAGCATCACATGATTTCCGCTATTCATGGCGGGGTCGGCCTTGTCGCCGTTCCACAACTCCCAGATGGTGGTGGCGCCGTTCTCTACCATGTAGCCCCATGAAGGATAGGTCTTCTGGGTGGCAATCAGATAGGCCACATCCTGATAGCCATTGTCGGCCAGCGTGCGAAGGAGCCACGAGATGCCGATGACACCACTTGACACATGGCCATTGCCCTGCTCCAGGATGGAAGTCACCACGTTTTTCATCACCTCCTGCCGATGCTCCTCGGGCACGATGCCGAAAGCCAGCGGCAACAGGTTGGCGGTGGCGGTATTGTTGTCGTAATAGGTACTGTCAGGAAAGAGCGGATGGCCAGGGCGCGGACTGCTGCCCTTGTTGACATGGAGGAAACGGCGATTGAAGTCGGTGGCCATGATTTCGCAGCGCTTCTGCCAGTAATAGGCGTCGTCGCTGAGTTGCTGCATCTGGGCAAACTGCTGCAACAGCTGCAGGCAACGAATCATATACGCTGTGGCAATGAGCGAGCCATCGGTCTGGCGGGCAGGATCCTGACTGTGTATCAGTTCCAGCTTCTCGGGCGGCATGCACCAGTCTCCATATTTATCCTTGGTGACCAGCCCGTCGCGCATGCCCTCATCCATCATGTGCAGCGCCCATTGCTTCATGGCCGGATAGCTGTCACGGATGGGCTGCGGATTGCCAAACTGCTCATAGAGCATCTGGCAGATGAACGGCAGGGCGGCTGGCCAGGTGACATCGTCACTGTAATAGTTCCAGAAGGCAGGTGCCACATCGGGGATGACGCCATCACTGCGCTGCGATTCGCAAATGTCACGCATCCACTTGGCATAGAGGCGTTCATTGCCGTACAGGAAGCTCTCGCCCAGGGCGCCCACAGTACGGTCGCCCAGCCAGGGCTGACGCTCATTGCGCTGCGGACAGTCGACAGGCATGCCTTTGTAATTGGAGGCGATGCCCCAGCGAGCGGCCTCCATCACTTTGTTCAGGATGGTATCACTGCACTCGAAGGTGCCCGTCAGCTCCATTTTGTCTCCAACGGTCCAGGCCTGTACCTGCTCAGCGGGGCCCGTCACCTCCACATAGCGGAAGCCGTGATAGACAAATGAGGGATGCCAGGCGGTGGTCTCATGGCCGTTGCAGACATAGACATCGGTAGAACTGGCATTGCGCAGATTGGCCACATAGAGCGAGCCGTCGTCGTTCAGCCGCTCGGCATAGCGCACGCGGATGGTATCGCCAGCCTTGCCTTTGGGCCGGAACGACACCCATCCAGCCATGTTTTGGCGGAAATCATAGATGGTGCCTTGGGAACCCGCAGCAGTGGGGCTGATGGGACCCATAGGGTTCATGCCCGCCATCATCTGCCCACGCAGGGTGGCCGTTGGCAGGGCGGTACGCTCGGCTGGCAACCAGGCAGAAGCATCATAGCCAGGGCTGAGCCAACCGCTCAGTTCCATACGAGCGTCATACTCCTCGCCATCGTACTCATTGTTGGCACGGATGGGGCCACTGGCCGTGACGCGCCATTTTTCGTCGGTGACCAGCCGCTGCGTGGTGCCGTCGGTATATTCTACGATAATGTTCACACGACATTTCGGCAGGCCAAAAGTGGTGTTCTTATAGGGTTTGTCCTGGCGCGGGGCGAAATATTTGCCATTGCCCAGGATGATGCCCACCACCAGGCTGTCGGCCATCTGTGCCGTTACATCATAAGTATTGTAATAGATGGTTTTCCGATAGTCCGACGGTGCTGGTTTCAGCATGTCGTCGGCTCCCACTTCCTGTCCGCCCACGAAGAAGCGGTAGAAGCCCAGTCCCGACACATAGGCCGTAGCCCGGCGGATGGGTTTGCCCTGCAGCACGAACAGCTGGCGCAGATAGCGCGCTGCCAGCCGACTATGCACCTGACCAGCCTTTTCGCCGGTCTGCACGCTTTCCAGCCCTATCCACCGGCCGCCCCACTGCCCTTCGGTAAGCAGGCCAATGCTGAAGCGCTGTTCAGCGCTCCATGCCGTTTCGCCCTTGTTGGTGAACACCTTCACCTTCCAAGTCAGATGCTGGCCACTGCGCAACCGTTTGCCACGATAGGGAATCCACAGCTGCTCGTCAGATGCCACGCGCCCCGTGTTCCACACTTCGCCCTCGTCGCCTGCTACCACCAGCTGATAGCCCGTCTGCACCACGTCATTCTGTTCCGACGTAATCATCCACGAGAAGCGCGGCTCACTGGTGTCGATACCCAGCGGCTCAGTGAGGTTCTCCACTCGGAGGTTCACAACACTGACGGATGCTGCCGTCACAATGCTGCACACCATGCAGCCAATCAACAGGAGGGGGAGAAGGCGTTTCATAGGCTCATCATATATTAAAGATGGAAGCGATAACCCACGGTAAGCTGCAGCACCCTATTACGCTCAGACGTACTGTACTTCCCAATGTCGTTCAGGCCCAGATTATAGCGGACATCCAGCTGCAGGCCGTTGTCGAAAGCGTAGGACACACCAACGGGAATGCTGATGTCCCACCAGCGATGCCAGGTGGACCCTTCGTTCTTGGTCCACACGCCAGCCAGATTCACCTCTTCCTCGCTGCCGCGCTTGTGCAGCAAGATGCCCAGCTGTCCGCCGGCTTCAACAGCCAGTCCCTTGGCCAGATAGAGATGGGCCATCACGGGGATGTTCAGGTAGTCCAACGTGGTTTTCATATTGCGCAAGCCTGATGGCTCCGTGTCGGCATTGTCAAAGGTGCGGCCCTGCTGAGAATATAGCAGGCCCACACTCCAGCTGAGGCTCTGCAAGTGCTGATATTCCAGTTCGGCGCCCGCCACCAGCCCCGCCTTGTTCTGGGGTGAAAGCTTCGTAGCCCCCATCTGCGGACCAGCCAAATAATAGATGTCGGGCGTGGTGGTCTTTGCCCAGTTGACGCCCACCTTGGGGGTGAGGGTCCACGAGCCCACCTCGCTCTGCGCCTGAGCACACAAAAGACACGTCAATCCCAAGAAAACTAATACAAATCTTTTCTTCATCTTCGTAGTTGTTTATTATTTTTAAACGGAGATTCTTGGAAATTATTACTTTTTTTACTAAATTTGCACCATGAAAGGTTATTTTTCCCTACTTCTGCTCTCGGCAGCCATCAGCGCCGAGGCACAGCAACAGCCCCTGCAGCTCTGGTTCGATGAGCCGGCAAAGTATTTCGAAGAGTCACTCCCGCTGGGTAATGGCCGGCTGGGAGCACTGGTCTATGGCAATCCGCAGGAGGACATTGTCCAGTTGAACGACATCACCCTGTGGACGGGAAAGCCCATTGACCGCCAGGAGGACGCTGGCGCCAGCCGCTGGATTCCAGACATCCGCAAGGCGCTCTTCGCCGAGGACTATGCCCTGGCCGACTCGCTGCAGCTGCACGTGCAGGGACATAACTCCAGCCACTATCAGCCACTGGGCACGCTGCGCCTGCTGCCCTTGGGCAAGGCCACATCACTATCTGTCAGCCACTACAGGCGCTCGCTCAGCCTCGACTCTGCACTGGCCACGGTCAGCTATACGCAGGGCGGCGTGGACTACCAGCGGGAATACCTGGCATCGGCCCCCGACAGCCTCATCGCCATCCATCTCACGGCCTCAAAGCCTGGCAGCATCAACCTGGAGTTGGGACTACAGTCGCTGCTGCCCCATCAGGTGAAGGCCAGTCACGGCCAGCTGACCATGCTGGGCCATGCCAATGGGGATGCTGATGAGAGCATACACTTCTGCACCATCCTACGCGTGAAAGCCGACGGAGGCCAGCTGGTGGCCACCGACTCCACCTTGCAGCTGCAGGCTGTCAACGAGGCCACCATTTGGCTGGTCAACGCCACCAGCTTCAATGGCTTCGACCATCACCCTGTGCACCAGGGAGCACCTTACATTGAGCTGGCCAACAACCGCGCGTGGCACACGCAGAACGTCAGCTATGCCGACGTGCGCCAGCGCCACATCAACGACTATCGTCACTACTTCAGCCGCGTACAGCTCAGCCTGGGCCAGACGCCATTCGCCGTGTATCAGACGCCTACCAACCAACTGCTGCTGAACTACAACCAGGGCCACAGCGCTGCCGACCGCTATCTGGAAACGCTCTACTTCCAGTATGGCCGCTACCTGCTCATAGGCTGCTCGCGCACACCCAGCGTGCCCGCCAACCTGCAAGGACTGTGGAATCCGCATCAGTGGGCTCCCTGGCGTGGCAACTATACCATCAACATCAATCTGGAAGAGAACTACTGGCCCGCCTTCAACTGCAACCTGACCGAGATGGCCATGCCACTGGACGGATTCCTGAAGGCCCTGGCCGAGAACGGACGCTACACCAGCCAGAATTACTACGGCATCAGCAACGGTTGGAGCGCCGGCCACAACACCGACATCTGGGCCATGGCCAACCCCGTGGGCGAGAAGAACGAAAAGCCGGAATGGGCCAACTGGGCCATGGGCGGCGCCTGGCTGGTGGAAGCGCTCTGGGAGAAATATCTGTTCACACAGGACACTGACTACCTGCGCACGGTGGCCTATCCGCTGATGAAGGGGGCCGCCGACTTCTGCCTGGCATGGCTGGTGCCCAATCCCAACAACCCGCAGGAGCTCATCACCGCTCCCAGCACATCGCCCGAGAATGAATACGTGACCGACAAGGGCTACCACGGCATGACCTGCTACGGAGGCACCGCCGACCTGGCCATCATACGCGAACTGTTCATGAACACTATTGCTGCCCATAGGATTCTGGAGAAGCACAACCAGAACCTGGCCACAGGCTCCGCAGACGACTGCCAGCCCCTGCTGACGGCATTAGGCAAGCTGCGCCCTTACACCGTAGGCAAGGATGGCGACCTGAACGAGTGGTATCACGACTGGCGCGACTACGACCCGCACCACCGCCACCAGAGCCACCTCATTGGGCTTTACCCCGGCCATCATTTGGAAAGACTAGAAAGCCTAGATCATCTAGATATTCTAGAAAACCTAGATAATCTAGAAAACCTAGGAAATCTAGAAGATCCAGAAAAGAAATCACTCCGCGCCGCCTGCGAGAAGACGCTCATTCAGAAGGGCGACCAGACCACAGGATGGAGCACCGGCTGGCGCATCAACCTCTGGGCCCGGCTGCACAAAGGCGAAGAGGCCTACCACATCTACCAGAAGCTGCTCACCTACGTCAGCCCCGACGCTTACAAGGGCCCTGACCGGCGCAGGCCTGGCGGCGGCACCTACCCCAACCTGTTCGACGCTCACCCACCCTTCCAGATTGACGGCAACTTCGGCGGAACGGCTGGTGTGTGCGAGATGCTGCTGCAAAGCATGGGCGGTGCTGAACAGACGATTATTGAGCTGCTTCCCGCAGTGCCCGCAGCATGGGCCGACGGCGAGGTGCAGGGACTCTGCGCCCGCGGAGGCTATGAGGTGAGCATGAAGTGGCGACGGGGTCGCATAACCGAGGTCACCGTGCAGGCACGGCGCAAAGGCCCCGTTACCATTGTGTGTAACGGAGCTGCCCACAAGGTCAGCATGAAAGCCGGAAAGACGCGCCGACTGACCTTCTGACTAAGCGCGATTCAGCTGCACCTGCTGTTCGCCACGGCGCCTATAGCTGCGCACCAGGAAGATGAGGAATCCCAGGGCCACAAGGGCTGCCAGGATGGCCCCCAGGATGTAGGAGGTGGTGTGGCTGCCACTGCCGCCTGAAGAGACCCCATTACTAAATTCCTGCACTACGCCGCGCAGCGTGTCGACCGTGTCGGGGATGACCCGACGATACCTTTCTACATCGGGGTCATAAGGAAGAACGTCGGCTAAAAGTCTGATCATAACATGTTATATTAAGAGGTTAAACTATCGGAACAAGGTGAGCAGCAGCATGACCAGCACGCCAGCCACGCAACTGATGCCATTGCAAAGGAAACTATAGACGAAGGCCTGCTGCCAGCGCCTGACGAAGTAGGCATACCACAACGCCTCTACCACGAGCACCAGCACTTCGCCTGCCACCATGGCAGCGATGGAGCCATCAACGTATGTGATATAGAGGTTGAGGGGGACGTTGGTCAGCACATTGACCACCACCGATGACCACAGCACGTCGGGCCGCCGTTCGCGCAGCGCCCACAGCACGCACAACTCAATGACTATGGTGGGCACCAGCGTCAGCAGCAGCGAAGGTAACACACTGAAGCCCTCGCCCGCAAACTGGGCCAGCAGATAGCCAGGCATCAGTGCCGCAGCCAGCAGGCCGAAGGCCAGCCCCTCGCGTCCTGGCAGTACCACATTGGCCAGCCACAGTGTGACGGCCATGGTCATGTTGACCAGCAGCAGTCCCGCCAGCAGCACGACGGCCCCGGCATGGACGGCGAGCAGGCAGGCCACCACACCCGCCACCACCAGCACCATGGACCACACGACCCCCAACCACCGCGCCAGCCAGCCGCCCCACATCTTGCCCAGCATGGACACCAGCCCCACGGCCAGCGCCCCGATGCCTACGTGCGACAGGGAGACGGTGAAGGTCTGGCCCACCAGTGAGCGCAGCATCACCACGGCCATCAGCACCAGGAGCAGCAGCCCCCAACAACGATGGGGTGCAGTGGCGCGCTGACGGTCAGCGCCACACCGGCCTATCATCACCAACCCCGCCAGGAGGCCAGTGAGCAGCAACAGGCCAAAGAGCAACAGCCACGAATGGAACAACAGGCCTACGGCCAGGCCTAGCGCCCCTGTTGAAACGAAAACGCCCAGCGCCCGCATGTCGTTGCCCGTGACGACGGCCACCCGCTTGCCTCCCCAAACGTGGAACAGCGAGTTGCCCAACCCCAACAGCACGGCCACCACCAGGAGGCTCACGCGCTGAAACGACGCCATGAAGCCCGACGCCATCACCGAGGCTACCGCCACCCCCAGCGACAGCAGCACTACCGACAAGGCCAGCAGTAGGCGGGGCTCACGCAGGCGGTCGGCCAGCATGCCAGTGAGCGGCTGCGTCAGGAAGGCCAGTACATTATAAAGGACGATGACTGCCGCCACACCTGCCACCCCACCGCCCACGGCCAGCTCGTAGAGGCAGCAGGCGCACAGCGCATCAACCAGGAAATGGAGCGCAGTGCCCACTCCCAGCAGCATTTTGGGGGATACGACAGATGCCAAAGGCATGATAATGACTATTAGTCTATAGTAGAATAACGCGTGAAGGGTGCTGTTTATTGTACGCCGACCTGTTTGCATTTCATGGAGATTTCCCTAAACACATTTAGGGATTTTCCTATTGCCCCATTCTAAAAAAATCACTACCTTTGCACCCGAGAACCATCATAAGAAAGACTGCGATATGAAGAAAGTACTGACAATTCTGATAGGCGCCGCCCTGCTCATGAGCAGCTGCGGCAGCTACGAGGCTACGGGAGCTTACACCGGTGGCCAGTTTGGAAACATCATCGGGTCAGCCATCGGAGGCCTGTCGGGTGGTTGGCGCGGTCATGAGGTAGGGTCTATCATCGGCACTATTGGCGGAGCTGCTGCCGGTGCAGCCATAGGCCATGCTGCCGACAAAGCCCAGGAGCGCAAATACGAAGAGCGTGCAGTGGCACGCCGACAACAGAGTGCCATGAACCGCCGTAACAGCACCTACGGACAGGACAGCTACGACCGCGGCACGCAGAGCCAGCAGGACTACGACCAGAGTGGCTATGACCCACAGATGAGGGGCGATGACCGCATCAGCTTCTCTAACGAGGGCGACGGCAGCTATGGCTCCTACCCCACCGAGCAAGGCAACATGCGCACCCTGAACATCCGCAACACCAGGCCGGCCCTGGAGGTACGCAATGCCGGCGTCTACGAGGACCAGCGCGACGGCGTGCTATGCCGTGGAGAGAAGTGCCAGGTCATTTTCGAGATTGCCAACAACTCCGAGCAGACCGTCTACGACGTTTTCCCACTCGTGGAAGAGGCAACGGGCAACAAGCACGTACACATCTCGCCCAACTTGCGCGTAGAGAGCATTGACCCACACCGGGCCATCCGCTACACGGCCACCCTCGTGGCCGACAACGGACTGAAGAACGGACAGATTGAGGTACGCGTGGGCGTGGCACAGGGTAACAGCGTCATTCACTCGCAGACCAAGCGCTTCACCATTCCCACTGCAAAGGCTGTGAAGAGATAGAGGCAGCCGGCGACTCGCGCGCGTGTGCGTGTAAATATGTCGGAAAGAAAGTGCTACAAGTGCTACCGAAGCGCGTAATTGCCTGACATTGTGGTGGTTCTGGGTGCATTTTTGCTCAAGAAAAGTGCTACCGGAAATGCTACTGCTGCTAACGCACTTTCGTTTTAGTATCATGACTTTTGGGTGCAAAATGAGACATAGAGAAAAGTGGAACGCTACTTTTCTCTATGTCTCATTTGGTATTTTTCAAACGGCGGCGAGATTTTTCAAAACGGCGGCGACTTTTTGAAAAATCTCGTTGACTTTTTACAAAAAGTCGCCGCCCTTTTTTCTTCTGGTGCCGACTTTTTCACTTGGTAGCACCAGTAGCATTTTCGGTAGCACGAAACGTAGGTGAATTTGCACCCGTAAATAGCAATATATCAGCAGGTTAAGTTCGTCAGTAGCACTTGTAGCACCATTTTTCGCGCTATATATACGCGCGCGCGTACATAGTTCTTCAAACTGACCTTCAATATTGATTCGAATGCACTAATCATGCTTTCTATTGGTACGTCTCTTATAGAGCATCCCCGCGAAACAAATTGAGCCAATAATGACATCAACAATCACGAAGTCACGAAGAGTGATTCCTAGGTTTTTGAGGGTAAACTCTTCTCCGAGGAAAATGCCACCTATCAATGCAAAAATGCATACCAGAAAGAGGTCATCTACGATTTCATCTATAATAAACTTAATGAACTTTTCCATGTGCACCTTCTTTGCTTGCCATTTTACACCACACTCCAGTCAAAACGACCCAGACGAAGCCTGCCATAATCATGTAAATCATATATGCATTGGGGCTGTATTTCAAGGCGAGAACCCAGAACATAAAACCAAGAAAGCAAACGAGGCTTGAGAGAATTGCTAATTTCCTGTTCATAGCGCAATACATTTAGTTCTTACCAGACAACCATTGCCTGATTTCTGAATGCAAAGTTAAAACAAGCGAAGATAAAAAGCAAGAAAATGTGTTCGCAATAGTTCGCATAAAAAAACTTGCGAACTTTTGCGAACTCTGCAATAGGGGTATCAGCTGTCTTGGCAAGTTTCAAAAGCAGCCAAAACTGAGGAAAACGCCAGAGCTACATGAAGAAAGAGCCCTCCACTTCCCCACTAGGTTGCGGAGAGCTGCTTTCAAAGACTGGCCACGCCTGGCCCTTTTCGTTTTTACATTAATCTATGTCTAGTTGTAGTTCTGGCGTTGGAGTTTACCTTCTTGGCGACGATAAGAAGAGCACTATAGATAATAACTAACGGCTGAAGCGGCTCCTACTATAACTCCTACTGCGACCCAGCCCCAGACGCCTCCCGCTCGGCCTAGTTGCCATACGCTTTTTCCTGCTTTATAATCAGCCTTACAAGCATCTTTCCATTTTCTTATATTTTCTATTTCCACAGGAAGACCAGGAAGAGGTTCATAAACTTCTTGGAAGTTATCATACCAATATGTCAACGAACTTGATGCTATGGAGGCTACTGAAAGAACCACATCCCTGCCTGTAGTCATCGGACAAGCCATGGCAACACTTTGGACACTGTCTACTCTGTTTAGCAATGAGACTATATTCGTGTCATTATCGTCCACGATGTTATCAATTTCACTGACACAAGATTCCAGTTGGGAACTCATTTGGTACTTTTCTAAACTAATTGACGATGAAGGTGAAGTAGCATTAAGCGACATTCCCATCACTTCATCAAACAAATCATTAAAATCCTCCACCCTCATCAATGTGCCTTCCTCTAATTCTGCATATTCGGCATAAGCATTTGCTTTCATCGTAGCCAACAGTTCCAGAGAATCTCGGACTGACCTCGTGGAGTAGAAAGGCTGACACATCAGACGATCTAGGACTTCATTGTGAATAGTACCGACAAATGCATAGGGATTGTCATTTAAGACTGTGTTCTGCTTCTCCTCGGAAGTCATCTCGCGACCGACTGGGTCACGGTCTGTAATGCTGGTATCATCCTTCGAACACGACACAAACAGCAGGCTGAGCATCATACTCATAGAAATAACTAAACTTTTCATAATACCTTGTTTTTAAAATGTTAATAATAGCTTTATTGTTGATTAATCTTCTGACTCAGTATATACCGTACCTTTATCGTCTCGTATTTCGAGTATGTAACTCTCAGGTAGTTCTGGAGCAACAACACGAATAAAATCGTTATAAGTAGCTGGAACACACGAAATCGATTTCTGGGTGCAAAGTTAAAGCATCAGGGAAAGAGGCACAAAGAAAACGGTTCAATTACAGTTCAATCGTGAATAATTGAACTATAATTGAACTATTGCAGAAAAAAGGGGGCAAAAGGTTTCTAGAACTTCAAAAGAAAGTCTGCAAGTTCTTTGGTAGAGCCCCTACCCTGGGTAAACTTTTTATAGAGCCGAGAACTCATCATGCTGACTGTTGACTTCACACGCCCAACCATTGGTCCGATGTCAACAGGCGAGACTCCCATTTTCAGCAAATAGCAAACGTGCAATTCCGTATCCTTCAACTTGGAAAGACTAATCAATCGGCTGGTAAAATCAGAATAGGTAGCATCAATGAGCACAGCCAGGCGCTGCCAGTCATCTGGTGTAAGCAACTTGGCATTTGTGCCTACATTATTCATCACCATAGAATAGAGAGGCTGACGTTTGAAATTATCCTCCTGAAGTTTCTTCTTCTGCTGAATGGCCCTGATTTCCTGGTTCTCTGCCGTCAGAATCTGAGTGTCAGCCCTTAGTTCTTCGGCCTTTTCATCATTGCCTTCTCTCAAAGCTGCTTCCAACTGCTGCTCCAGTTCCACCATCCGCATTTGATTCTTTTCCAACTGCTCCATGCTTTGGCGATAATGCTTTTCCACCTCTATCTTCAAACGTCTTTCGCGCACCAATTCTGCATTCTTCTTTTGCCTGTATGATTTCCATGCAAAGAAACTGGCTACACTCAACAATAAAACGGCAACTAGAATAGTGAATAGCAAATGTCTCATTCTCTGCCCTTTAGTTTCCATTTTGTCACGATCTTGCTTGATGGAATTGTAATTAAACTGGGCATTTGTCTTTAATGTTTGCTCTATCTTATGCTGATTTTTCAGAGAATCATCTGCTGAAATGTACTGTTGATAATAATTAAGTGCAACTAAACTATTACCTCTTTGCATCTCCAATTGTGCCAGCATTCTCAACAACTCTACTTCCCCAGCCCATCTAAATCTTCCTAATGATTTGTTGAGATAGAAGGCCGCAGAGTCTAAATGATTTTGCCCATAATGCCAAAAAGCCCAATTGTAGTCATTTTCTTCGTTGTGTTGCATATAGATCAACGCTGAATCAAATTCACAAGTCTGAATATAAATATCTGCAAGACGATTTTTTGCGTCGGACTCTATCTCATTAAAACTGCTCTTGGCCCTTGACAATTGCAATGCTTTTTTATAATAATACAGAGTACTATCAACCTCATCATTGATAGTTGAGACTTTGCCCATGCACAAAGAGGCAAGTGCTATGCGTAGTGTATCGCGATTTTCTTTGGCATAATAGTAATAATCTCTATAATACGGGATGCATTCTTCAAATAGCTGTTGTTCAAAATAAAGATCACCTTGAGAACGACTAATTAAGCAAAGTAAACGTGTATTATTGATAGAATGTGCCACCTGCTTAGCCTTTAAAAGTACATCAAGTGCTGCTGGATAATCTCCACTGGAACGATATACAGCAGACATGAATAGTAAGACTTTACTATACTTTTCAGGCAAATTTACATCACTATAATATCTAGCTAAAAAGTCTATAGAGGAAAATTGATTTTCATTGAGGTTGCCTAAAACGAAATTCTGCTCCATCTTTAGTAACTGATGGTAATTACGAATAGCATCGTCATTATCTTCAGAATGCATATCATAAATGTGGAGCAGGCTGTCAGCTAGAGCATAATGTCCCTGAACATAGGCACTATCGGCCTGAACAAGTAGGTCAGGATAGATGGGCTTGCCGCTACATGAACAAAGGCATGCCAACACGATGATAAGAACTGAAGCAACAGCCATTTTCATGGAACGGCACGAGAAAGAGAATCAAGAGCAGGGGGATTGGGGCCATCCTTACGGGGGTCATAGATGACTTCAACAACGACGGGAGCAATGCCCTGGCGGAGAATGCCCAACTGGCGGGCGGCACACCAGGACAGGTCGACAATGCGTCCGCGGCCAAAAGGACCACGGTCGTTGACCTTCACAACGACGACGCTGTCATTGGCAGGATTGGTGACGCGCAGAAGCGTGCCAAAGGGGTGTTTCTTGTGAGCACAGGTCAGGCTGTCGTGATGGAGCCGCTCACCGCTGCTAGTGAGACGCCCCGTTGCCCGCTTGCCATAATAGGAGGCAATGCCCTTTTCTATTCTGAGACTTGAGGTTTGAGAATTGACATTCAAAGCTGCCCCCATCAACAACATGGTGGCTATGGGCAGGCGATGTAGAAAAGCTAATCTCATAAATATCAATCCTCAAACCTCAATTCTCCTATTATCTTATACGATTCCCTGGGCCATCATGGCATGGGCCACCTTCATGAAGCCTGCCACGTTGGCACCCTTCACATAGTTGATATAGCCCGAGGGCTCCTTGCCGTACTTGACGCACTGCTGGTGGATGCCCTGCATAATCTGGTGCAGACGCTGGTCGACCTCCTCGGCCGTCCACGACATACGCATGGAGTTCTGCGTCATCTCCAGGCCGCTGGTGGCCACACCGCCGGCATTAACAGCCTTGCCAGGAGCGAAGAGCTGGCCTGCGGCAATGAACTTATTGACAGCCTCGGCCGTGCAACCCATGTTGCTCACCTCGGCTACGCACAGCGGCTTCTGAGCCAGAATCCTGTCGGCATCATCGCCATTGAGTTCGTTCTGGGTGGCACAGGGCAGATAGATGTCGGCCTTTTGCTCCCAAGGCTTGCGGCCCTCGAAGAACTGTGCGCCCTCGAACTCATCAGCATAGGGCTGGCAGATGTCGTTGCCACTGGCACGAAGCTCCAGCAGGTAGTCAATCTTCTCGGCATCCAGGCCTGCGGGGTCGTAGATGTAGCCGTCGGGGCCGCTGATGGTGATGACCTTGGCACCCAGCTCAGTGGCTTTCTTGGCTGCGCCCCAGGCCACATTGCCAAAGCCGGAGAGGGCCACCGTCTTGCCCTTGATGTCGAGTCCGTGGGTCTCCAGCATGTGGTGCACAAAGTAGAGGGCACCAAAGCCCGTTGCCTCAGGACGCAGGATGCTGCCACCCCACTCCAGGCCCTTGCCCGTGAGAGTAGCGCCATGGAACTGCGAGGTGAGCTTCTTGTACATGCCGAACAGATAGCCAATCTCACGGCCACCCACGCCGATGTCGCCAGCAGGCACGTCCATGTCGGGGCCAATGACTTTATAGAGCTCCATCATGAAGGCCTGGCAGAAGCGCATAATCTCAGCATCGCTCTTGCCACGGGGAGCAAAGTCACTGCCGCCCTTGCCACCACCCATGGGCAGCGTGGTGAGGGCGTTCTTGAACGTCTGCTCAAAGCCGAGGAACTTCAGAATGGACAGGTTGACGGAGGGGTGGAAACGGAGTCCGCCCTTATAGGGACCAATAGCGCTATTGAACTGCACGCGGTAGCCGATGTTCACCTGGACCTCTCCCTTGTCGTCGACCCAGGGCACACGGAACGTGATGATACGCTCAGGCTCAACAAGGCGCTCAACAATCTTGGCTTTCTCAAATTCGGGATGCTGGTTGTACACATCCTTGATACTCTCCAGTACTTCGCGCACGGCCTGAAGGAACTCTAACTCACCGGGGTGCTTGCGCTCCAGTGCTTGCATGATTTTCTCTACTTCCATAGTTTTATGTTTTAAAGTTATCAATGTGTAATTAGTACAGCGCAAAGATAGGAAAAATTCTGATAACAACCAAGGAAAACGAGGAAAATCTTTGCAAAAATTTGACAATCTGCTGCAATTTGCGGCTCAGCAACAATTACCAGCTAAAAAGTCATTGCCATGTCTGCTTGAGCAAACATGGCAATGGCCTTTTATTCATGAAGATGGGGGAGATCAGAATCCCATCTTGCCTTTCCAGTTGAGATACCAGTTGCGCTGGTCAGCCAGGTTGACCTTAATCTCAGACTGTACCTCAGCGCTGCGGGCAACACCACGGCGGGCATAGATGTGCTTGGCAAAGAATGCACCGGGATTGCTCTGGCGCATGGCAAAACGCATCAGGTCATAGTAGCGGGTGCCCTCGAAGGCAAACTCCAGAGCGTTCTCATTGAGCAGGAGGCTGTTGACTACGACCTGCTGCTCCTTGATGAGCTGTGCACGCTTGTTCAGGTCGGGCTCAATGGTGTCATTGGGCAGCACATAGTACTCGTTCATGGGCGTGAAGCCAGAACCACGAGTATGAATGCCCATCTGATTATGATCTGGGTCGGGGTTATTGATGAAATCATACACATCGGCCACGGCATAGCGGGTGTCGTTGAAGTCGAAATTGGCCAGGAAGATAGAGTCGGCCTTGTCCTCCGTGTCGTAGAAAGGCATCACATTGGTCTGGATGGCTCTGTTGCTCAGGCCCTCAGACAGGATCTGGAAGGCCATGCGCGGATAGCCGGCCATGTTGAGCGCCTCGGCCATGCGGATGTAGACCATCACGCGACGATAGATATGCACATTGCGCGAACTGCTATACTTGGTAATCGTCTGCGTCTCGATGCGCTCACCCGTGTAACGGGCTGTAGAGAAACCTTCCGAATAAACGTTCGACAAGCGCAAATCGCCCGACTGATAGTCAGGAAGTCCTGCAGGTGCATAGACCACGCTGTTGCCATCGGGGGATACCTGACAGTTGGCTTGAGCTGCAGAGATGTCGAACATGCGCTGCGACGGAGTGATGCTCACCTTTTCGTCGTTCTCTTCACGCGAAGTGAAATAGTTGCGCAGTTCACTGTAGTTACCTTCGGCTCGGATAGAGTCGCCAGCAATCATGGTAATCAGCTCATCATCCCTACCGGTCGTTTCCGGGAAACTCATCTGCAATCTGCCAGTCGGCCTCAGATAGTCAGAGGTTCCTGGCTCCCACATAGAGTAGGACATGGTGAGGGGATAGGCAGAGTTACGACCATTGCGCTCGCTGATGTACTTGTAATAGTTGAGGGCTGCCTGCTTATAGTCCTCCTTATTGCCAGTCACACTGGCAAGCCACAGATAGAGCTCGCCACGAATGATGCTGAGCGGGAAGAACAGCAGTTCAGCACGCACGCCACGGAAGGTCTGCTGATTAGTGTAGGTGGGGTACTCATTGTTGTACTGCTCAGGGATGGTGGACAAATCCTTGATGAAATAGGAGCACACCGTCTGCAGGTCAGCCTTGGGACCTGTCTCGGCAGCCTCGGCCTCCTCCTTGCTGAGCAGAGGCTCGGTGACGAAAGGCACCTGACCGTAGTTGAGCACCAGCTGTAAGTAGGTCCATGCACGAATGGCCTTCACCACTGCATACTCCTTCATGAAGATAGCCTCCACGTCACGATTGCTGCGCAGGGTCGTATCAGCATGGGCAATGAAGTAATTACAGTTGTTGATGACGGCATAGTAGTCAGAGGGCCTGTTGAAGATATTATCATCACTGACACTGAAAGTGGCCAGCTCGCGCAGGTCATTGCTGGCTACGTTGGTCAGGTCGACCAGGTCGCCACGCACTTCACCCAGCAGGATAGTACGGTCAGCCAGTGCCTGCATCTTGCCCAGGATACCGACAACGGAGTACAGCGTATCCACGGCATTGTTCAGATGTTCACTCTCCGCATACAGCACATCGTCAGACTCCTGGTTGAAGAAATCATCGCAGGAAGTGAACAGTGCTGCACTAAATGATAACTGACAAATGATAAAGGAAAAACCTATCAGTCGTCTTTTACTTATCTTGGTAATCATAATTATTAATTCCTAATTACAAATTGCTAACTATTACAGATTGATCTTCACGCCAGCCACGATACTACGGCTCTGACCCAGGCTACCCAGGTCGATGCCCTGACCGATGACACTGCTGGTCATGGTGAACTCAGGATCGCTGCCCAGATACTTGGTGAAAGTGAGCAGGTTGTTACCCTGGATCCAGAACTGCAAGCCCTGGATGTACTCAGACTTCAACGGGAGGTCATAAGACAGGGTGGCAGTCTTCAGGCGCAGATAAGAACCATCCTCAATCCAGCGGTTGCTGAAGCGGCTGTTACCCAGAGGATCCTGGAAGGTGATGCGAGGTATATCAGTATGCTGGTTCTCAACCTGCCAACGGCGCTGCATGGCGGTGGTCTGGTTCATGAAGCGGCTGCCGCCTTCGAGCTGTGAGCGGAGATAGTTGTAAACATCGTTGCCCAGTGAATAGTTGAAGCGCACGTCAAGACGGAAATGCTTCCAAGAGAGCGAAGTGAAGATGTTGCCATAGATGTCGGGGTTAGGATCGCCAATGAACATCTGGTCGGCCTCTGTAATCTGGCCGTCACCATTCAGGTCAGCAAAATGGACATCACCAGCCTGGAAATAGTTCTTGTCAATACCATTCTCGGCCAGGAAATACAGGCCCTTCTCTCCAGGACGGCCTGCGGCCATAGCCTCTTCGGTAGTGCTGAACACGCCCAGCGACTTGTAGCCATAGAAGGCATTGGCAGTATTCCCCACCTGCGTGCGGATGGTGGCACCGTAGATCTTATTGTCAACAAACTGTGCACCGTCGGGCAGCTCGGTAATCTTGTTCTTGTAATGGCCTACGCTGGCTCCCACCTGCCACTGCCAGTCCTTCAGGGCCAGCACCTTGGCAGTGAAGTTAACATCGAAGCCTTCATTCTCCAGCTTGCCGCCGTTCGACCAGTTGGTGTCAAGACCGCTGAGGAATCCCAGCTGCTGCATGGTGAGCAGGTTGCTGGTCTTTGAACGGAAATAGTTCAGACCTACGCTGAGGCGGTTGTTGATGAGGCTGGACTCCAGGCCGACATTGAAGCGGCGCGTGGTTTCCCACTTAATCTTGTTATTACCGATACCGTCGAAAGACAGTCCTGCCACCGTATGCAGGAACTGAGAGGAGCGGAAATAACTGCGGGCAGCATAATAGTCAATATCATCGTTACCACTGACGTCGAAACCAGCTGTGAGGCGCAGGTAGTTGATACCATTAACGTTAGCCATCCAGGGCTCGTTGGTGATGACCCAGGCAGCCTGCACGCCGGGGAAGATGCCCCAGGCAGCCTTGAACAGTCTGAAGTCGCCACCGTCCTGGCCGAAGCGCGATGAACCATCGATGGCCAAATTGGCCTGCAGGTAATAGCGGCTCTTGTAGTCATACTCGCCCTGGGCGTACCAGGAGAGTGAATTCCAGTTCTCATTCACACCCGTCACGCTCACGTCTTTCAGCTTATTGCTCATGAACGGGGTCTTATCACTACCTGTGTCGTAGCCCACCTGCGAATTGGTGGTATAGCTTTCCCAGTTGATGCGGGCGCCACCAAAGAGGTGTAAGTAGTGGGCACCGAAGCGCTTGTTCCAGTCGATGCGCGTGTCGCTCTGAACAGAGTTCTGCTTAGAGGCCAGCGAACGTACCTCATTGGTACGATAGCCACCCAGACTGGTGACATAATAGCTAGGTGTACCGTTGATGGGGATGTAGAACATCTCGTTGGTGTTCACCAGATTGTAGCTGAAGTGCTCGCTCACGAAGAGGTTCTGATTAATCTGGAACTTGGGAGTTACCGTCAGATTGAGCATGGAGTTCTCAAAACGGTTTTTGTTCTCAGCCTCAGCATACTCATTGATGGCGGCGGGGTTGCCCAGCTGCCAGTTGTAACCATTGTAGCGGACCAGGGCTTCCGCCAGGTAGGACTCCTCAACGATGTCATACTGTGTATCCGAGAAGCGTCCAGACCCTGTCTCATCGTGACCATAGCTGTAGGCGCTCATGAAGGGACTCTTCACATAGGCCAGGAAAGAAGGTGCTGTGGGCGTGCCCTCTTCATAGTTCTGAGGAGCGCCATCGTTTCGGATGTCACGCGTTACGTTGGCAAACGAAGCATCGAAACGCACACTGAGCTTGTTGGACAGCCAGATATCGGTATTGAAACGAACATTCAAGCGGCCCATGCCATTGTCCTTCAGATTACTCTGCGCATTACTATAGCCTACGGAGAGGTTGTAGTTGGCCACATCGTCACCGCCCTCTACGTTGATGCCATAGTTCTGTGTGAAGGCCGTACGATAAACGTAGTCCTTCCAGTCAGTCTGCTGGTGATACTGGTCATAGTAATAATAGGTGGGGTCCTCATTGAGGAACTTAAACTTACGGTTCGTGGTGTTGGTGGTCTTCAGCATCTCAGAAGCATAGCTGCGATACTGGCTGGCATCCATCACCGACACATACTTAGGCTCGAGCGAAACACCTGCCGAGATATTGGCGGTGATTCGGGTAGCCATTGACTTGTTGCGGCGCGTCTGAATCAGGATGACGCCATTGGCACCCTTGGAACCATAAAGGGAAGTACCATTGCGAAGCACGGTCACCTTCTCAATATCAGCAGGGCTGATGTTGGTCAGCACGTCATTGAAGAAACCATCGTGCAGCAAGGTGCGACCATACTGCTGGTCAATAATCACATTATCAACCACCACCAGTGGCTGCGCATTGACATTGAGTGAGTTCAGACCCTGAATGAACATGACGTCACCCACGCCAGGCGTGCCATTGCGACTGACGGAGTGCACATAGGCACCCAGCTGATTCTGAATCTCGTCCTTAATGTTGACAACGCTGCTATAGCGGAAATCCGTCGTCTCATGGTCACCGCGTACATTGGTCACAGGAGCATACTCTGCATCAAAGGCGGTAGAATAGAGCTGAATGGTTTTCTGCTTCTCTTCCAGTGTCAAACCTTGGCGCACGGGATTATAGTCTGTCGTCGTCACATAAAGGGACGAGGCAAACACAGGCACCTTCAGCTCGAAAGTTCCGTCATCGTCGGTCAGCACACTATAGCCGTCGATTTCAGCAGCCCGCACAATGGCACCAGCCACAGGCTTCTTCGTGGCAGCATCGACAACAGCACCACTGACGGTGCGCGTTTCATAATTCTTCTTCACAATCACTTTCCTGACGGGTGCTTTCACCTCGACCTCTTCTTCCGTTTCATCGTCCTGAGCGAGAATCGTCGTGGGGAAGACTAGCAGACCAGTGATAAGTCCAAATAAGATATATCGTTTCATAAATCCTTCTATTTTTGTCAAGTGAACATTAACGTTGCATATACCACCACAGGTAAGGACGGTCAGAGTACTTTCCATGCGGATACATCAGCAGGCCCGGCGTACCCCAGGCAGCCATGGGAATAATGCTTTCTTGCGGCAGGGCATCAACCAACTGCAGTGTGCCATGAGGCACCAGCAGGATGCAGTCAATTCGCATGGTACGGGTATAAGCATTTCTACGCAACTCAGCACTGGTGACACGGGTCTCCAGCGTGAGCGTCACCTGCAGGTTATCATCTATCACGCCATAAGTGCAGACGTCAAACTTATAGTCCTCAGCCAGCAGCAGATAGTCAACATCGTCGGCAGATGTGATGAAATCGGCACTGCCATCCACGGTCTTCAGCTGCTCAGAGCCCTTTCCTGGCTGGTAAAGCGAGCAACGGAACTTGGCTGGCACTCGCTGCTCGTCGGTAGCATTGCTGTCATTAGCCAGAGCAGGTGAAGTCACCAAATAAATGTCGTAGCCAATGTTGGAAAGGACATCTCTAAGATTGAACGTCACTGACGGGTTCACTGTGGTAATGGTTGGAGCAAACTCCACGAAGTTATTGTTCCACACCTTATCATAGTAGCGCTTATTGTCGCTGGTCACGAAGCGAACGTTATTGGTAACCGTGTTGATGGAATCACCACGAGAGTCGGCCACTTTCTTCACTTCCTTGATGTTGTTACCAACTGGCTCAATGTAGATATACTGATGGAATCCCATCAGTTTGTCAATATTCCACTGATGAGCCTTGTGCAGTTCACCATTGCTGCAAGTGACGATGTCCTCCTGAGCCAGAACGCCATAAGGCTGCTGCAAAGGTTTGTAGTACTGATAGTACTGGAACGGTGCGCCATAGGCGGATTTACGGGTGGTGTAGTTCTTGATAGAGTTCACTGACATGGCCGAGTCCTGCAGCGACTTGTCGGGATTGAAAGTGCGGCTGAACGTCGTGCCCCTTACAATGGCCAGACGGCTGTTGGTGTACACCATAGAGTCGCGGTCGGTAGTGCCCTCGGGATAGTTGAAGTAAGGCTCATACTCTTCTATCAGCTGTTTCCAAACAGCATTCGTAGGAGCCACCATCATATAGGTACTATCCTCAGTGCTGAGGCGTCCCAGGATGTTGAAGAGCTCATTACGCTGAGTAAAGACGGAATCGAGATAATGCGTCTTACCATTGATGATACTGCCAGGCACACTCAGTGAAGGTTCAAAGTCCCTGTAGTAGAAACGGCTGCTGTAAAGGAAGTTGCGCAGGCTGTCGAGTTCAGGATCCTTACGGATGTATTCAAAGACATTCGACAGGTAACCTACCTGATTCTCCAGCTTATAGAGCACGCCATTGTTATAAAGCTGATTCTTGGACAGCATGCGCACGCCATCGATATCATTGCTCTTCAGGATGGCATATTTCCCGTTCATCAGCACGATAGAGTCGTTCGTCTCACTGGACACAGAGAAATTGTAGAGCGCAATGTGGTTCTGCAGGAACTCCTTGATGACGGTGTTGTCCTCACGAACCACAAGATCTTTCTCCTGCTGCTTGTAGTCAGCAATGAGAGCCTGAGCCTCAGCCTGCGAGAAATGATCATTGGTAGGAGCGAAGACGGTAAACACCTGGCTGCCATTCAGCTCCTTGGCATAATCGCAAGCCTCCACCACGCTGGCAAAATTGCTCAGGTTGGGGTCGCTTTTGATGGCCTGCCACAAAGTGCCGTCATGCATGCCACTGCTGTCGCCTAAGCTATTATAGTGGTCATCCCACGTGTCGGTACAGGCCGTGAGGGCTGCGGCAAAACCGCAGCACAACAGGCCAGCACGAAATATTTGTTTGATATAGGTAATCATAATTGCTAATTTCTAATTACTCATTACTAATTATTAGAGGTCGTCTTCCATTTGGCCGTCGCCGTCAACGCCATAGACGCTCTTCGGCACCATCTCCCAGAAGTCGAACATGAACTCATTGTTGTTACCTTGCTTACCATCACTGGCCACGCGGAAGCGCACGAAGTGATCTTTTGTGGCATCGATATAGCCCTGGTAAACAATCTTACGGTGGCAACGCTCATTGCCCAGGAAGTAGCTCTTATTGCCACCGCTACCGAAGTGATACTGGCTGCGGCCATCACGATAGACGCCCAGGTTCTTCAGGGTCTTCTGCTCCTCGGCCTTCTCTTCATCGGTCTTCTTCTTATAGTCACCCAGCGACTCATCAATAGTGAAACGGTCGCCAAGATAATACTCAGAATTGAGGAACTTCGTCATGTCCACGGGAATACCCTGAGGTATGCCGTCGAAATAGCTCTGCATGACGCCACGGGTCTCAATGGCACAGAATCCCAGACGCATCTGCCATTCACCGCTATAGGGCACGGGCGGAATGCGGAAAGTCATGTCATAGTCGCCGAAGAGGTTCCATTCGTCGCCCTGCCACGACCAGAAGTTGCAGTGCGGGCGGCGCATCACCAGGTGGCCGTTGTTATTGATGGTCACACCATCCAGGTATCCGTCAGGGAAGTAGTAGTTCTTACCGTTCTTCGGTTCGTTCGAATCGTCAGGAGTACCAGCCGGATCATCCACGGTGTAGTTACCCTTCAGACGCATATCGTTGGTCATCACTTCCGGGAAGACGGTAGAGAAGTCCATGCGAATGCGCTGGTTCTGCACCTTATTCTGAACATCATAGCTGAACACCACCAGGTCGTCCACATAGAAATAGTGTCCATTCAGAGCATCGTGGTTGGGCTCCTTTTCCACCGTATTGTCAACCAGTGCTCCACGGAATGTGTACTCGGGGGCAGCATAGCGACGATTGATGAAGTGGCGCTTCAGATACTTGGCATCCTCACCACGGCAGTCATTTCCTTTGGAGTCCTTGTTCATGGTGAGCTTCTCCACCTTCAGCATGGTGTGGGGCAGCAGCGTCTGATACCAGTCAATAGGATTGATCAGTGTCTCATCAAAGCCGAAGCACTCTTTCGTCTCAGGGCAATAGCGTGCCGTCAAGTCATCAGTGCCAGGCACATAGCGGGTCATGATGTGGTACTGCACAAAACGCTTCAGCGGGTTGACGCTATCAGTGAGGTTCTCAAAGCTGTGGCCTGCAGCATTCACATCTTCTGGGAAGACAGGGTCATAAATCTTGCAAGCCAGCTCATAGACAGCCCTCAGATTACCATTGGCAGTAGAGATGCCATACTCCTGGAACTTAGCCAGATAGATGGAATCAGGTTCCACGAAAGCCGTAAAGCCATACTTCTTGGTATCGGGCACCCATGCCACCTCATTCCAAGTATGCGACTTATAGTAGTACTTGGGCTGGTTCTTAGTATATTCGGGATCCTCCACAGGCAGGATCTGCTCCCTCACGTTGGTAGCCGTGAGAGCCTCGTAGAAGATACTAATTTTAGGATTATCACGCAGGATGTCAGACACATAGCTGTTTGACTTCTCGATGACCATATTTACAGGCTGCACGATACCATTCTCCACCGAGTCATTCTGGTGGATGACCTGTCCGTCGGCCAGCGTCTGCTCAAAGATAATATGAGCAGTTCCTTCCAGGTAGACCACGGCATTGCTGTCGTTATCCACACCCTGAGAAGTAGCCAGGTAGCGGCCCAGCATGTTGGCAGTAAACAGGCGGTCGCCCGTCATTTCAAAGGTGGAGTACATGTTAGCCACCAAGTGAGTACGTGCGATGGTGTCGCAGTCAGCATCAGTCAGCTGGTCCAGACTCTGCAATCCCCGCTCATGAAGATAGGTGTCAATGGCCTCGTTGGAGGGCAAGAAGCAGGTGTAGTGACCGTAAGTAGCCAACAGGTCCATCATCTTGGCACGCTCCACAATGGTCTTGAATTCGCTATACTGCGGGCGGTTGCCCAGATAGTCGCTCAGCATCTCACCCGTAAAGGTGTAGAAGTGCTCACTGTCGGGCTCGTCAGAGCAGGAAGAGAGAAGCAGCCCTCCTCCGATGCCCCCGATAGGGAGTGCCAACAGCATAAGAGCTTTGGTTGCAAGTGCTTTTATTCTATTCATAGTGTTTATATTCATTTGTGATTACTCTTTGCTTGCCTGCCCCTCCGCGGAGGGAGGGTAAGGACGTCGGCATTTACTTTGTTTTCTCGTAGCTTGTACTCTCACCGCTTCCGAAGACGGGGTTCGGTTTCAAGTTCTTGTTCACCTTCATCTCCTCCATGTTGTAAGGCCAGAAGATGGCATCCATCTTCTTGAAGAAGTTCTGTGCAAAGCTGGCGTTCACATCGTCACGCTTCGACACCACATTGACAATAGGATTGGTGTTGCCAGCACGCATGCAATAGCGTACCAGGTCATACCAGCGCTTTCCTTCGAACATCAGTTCGCGCTGACGCTCACGCATCACCAGCTGTTCCATCAGGTTCTTCGTGGTGTAGTCACCACGCTTCAGTGTGTCGGCATCCGTCAGTGTAGCTTTGCAGATAGAACGCTTGTTGATGGCGTTCACCAGTTGGAAGCACTTATCCAGTTTTGGAGCATTGAAATCCAGGACAGACTGCTCATTGCCTTCCTGCATCTGCTGGCAGAGAGCCTCAGCCTCCAGAAGCATGATGTCGGGCAGACGATAGATAATCCACTTGCTGCTGTTATTACCATTGGCATAGTAAGATTGCCTATTCAGCTTAGGAGAGGTGCCACCAGCATCAATTTCCACCGAACTGACTGCATGCTTTAAGATATTGCCATTATCATAATTGCAATTGAAATACAGACGAGCATCCAGCTTCTTGTTGTTATCCTCAAAGATGGCACGTCCCGATTCCTTCTGTATATCATCCTTCAGGACTTCTGAAGCCTGGAGCAGTCCTTTCTGGTTGTCAGCATTTCCAAATAAGGAGCTGATGGCCGAATTGGCAAGATAATCACTTTGAGAGGGATTCTCATTGAAGCCCAATTCGAGGATAGTCTCACGGCTAACTCCCTGTGCAAAGATGGCTTCATAAGCAGAACCAAATATATTGCCAGAGAGAGCATCGTTGACCAGCGGATAGCCATTCAGGCGTTTCTCCATGATGGCATCATTCGAGCGGAGTGAAGCTCGTCCACCCAGGCTCTTCTCTTCCTCATACATATCCTTCTTTGACTGTATCACCAGTTCAGCATAGCGGATGCAGTTGTCATAGTCTTTTTTCCACAAGTACATCTCGCAGAGCATGGCATAGATGGCATCACGCGTGATACGACCTGTCTGATAGCGGGGCGTAACACCTTGCGAACTTTCGGGATAGCGCACCACGGCGTCTTTCTTCACTCGCTCCAGGTCGTTGATCAGGCTGTCGAGCACATCCTCGAACGGCGTGGCAGGCAAATCCATCTCCTGGTCATCGTCGGTAAAGGCCACTGTGGAGTAAGGCACATCGCGGAAGGTGCGAATCAGGTAGAAATAGCACAAAGAGCGCAGTGCAGTCATCTCAGCAATGATGGCATTCAAGTCGCCCTGAGTAAAGCCCGGGTCGGCCTCAGCCACACCGGGGGCATACTTCAGCACGGTGTTGCAACGATTGATCACATCGTAGAAGCCATCCCAGGTAGTAAACCTGTTCTTAGCCGTGATGTTCTCACGCAGCACATTGTACAGGTCCAGATTGTTATTGATGTTCTGTCCCGACTGCACATTCTCGCTTCGGGCTTCACCCCAGATGATCATTCTCTGCATTACTGCGTCGCGTTGCAAAGCAGAATAGCAGCCAATGGCGACGTTTTCCACGTCGGCCTTCTCATTCCAGAAATCCTCCAGAATGATTTCACTCTGTGGCTTGATTTCCAGGAAGTCAGCGCATGAGCCAAGCAGCGCTGCGCCAAATGACAAAGTACAAATGATAAATGATGCACCTATCAGTTGTCTCTTGTTTATCTTGGTAGTCATAATTATTATTCCTAATTATTGATTCTTAGCTTAGAAGTTGACCGTGATACCCAAGGTATAAGAGCGTGAACGGGGAGTCTGGGCATTGTCGATGGCCGGATCCTCACCGCCGAAGGCGATATCGGGGTCAACGCCAGAATACTTCGTCAGCACAAACGGGTTGTTGATAGAAGCATAGAGTGAAATGCCATTAATGCCAATCCACTTCAGGTACTTCTTCTTGATAGAGTAGTTCAGCTGTGCATAGCTCATACGCAGATAAGTACCATCCTCCACGAAGCGGTCGCTGACCAGCGTGTTGTAGTTACTGCTGTTGCCATACATTGCACGCGGGATAGAGGTGATGTCACCCTCCTTACGCCAGCGGTAGTTCACAGCCTGACTCTGGTTGTCGTTACCCACCATGGCTTCAGCATGCAGGCGAGCCATGTTGATAATCTTATTACCCACACGATAGGTGAACTGGGTGCTCAGGCGCCAAGATTTGTAACTGAACGAGAAGCCGAAACCACCCGTCAGCTTAGGCAGCGAGGAACCCAGATAGGTAATATCCAGAGCGTTGATCTGACCGTCGTAGTTCAGGTCTTCATAGATGGCATCACCACCGTTGAAGCCAGGATAGCTTTGGTCATGACCCGTACCGTCCACACGATAGTCATAGCGCATGCGCAGGGGCACGTTGTTGGCATCCAGAATGATTTGTCCGTCGGCATTCAAGGCCACAGGAGCCGTCTTGCCTTCGGCCTTGAACTGCTCCCAGTAGGCCAGGATCTGCTCCTTGGTCATGCCTGCGACGGCATTCTTGAACGTATTATAATTGTACTGGTAAACACCTTTGTACTTGAAGCCGTAGATGGCACCGAAGGGGTTGTGCAGCTGCACGCGCTTCAGCGTCTCACCATTTTGATAGCCATAGGTGGAGTTCTTGGTCTCCAGGATGTATTCATCCATCTCCAGAATCTCGTTGCGGTTGTTACCGAAGTTGGCATTCATGTCCATGGAGAAATCACCGGCTTTCAGCAGTCTGTTGGTATTGATGTGGAACTCCCAACCCGTGTTGCGCATCTTACCGTTGTTATGATAAGGTACTTCTGCGAAACCAGCATTCGAAGGAATGCGGAACGGCTGCAGCAGCATGTCGGAGGTGGTGGAGTTGTAGGCCTCAAGAGTGAGGTTCAGTCGTCCGTCAAAGAAGCCCAGGTCCATACCAAAGTTATAGCTGGACACCAACTCCCACTTCAGGTCCGTCAGGCGAATGTTCAGCGGGCGCATGGAGTTACGGTCAATGTAGGGGTCAGCCTGTCCGTACTTGGACGTGAACAGATAGTTCTGTCCCGGCTGGTGGCCCGTGCGTCCCCATGCGGGACGGATGGCCAGCATGGACAGGGCAGGCTTCAGCTTCTCCATCCAAGGCTCATCACTGATAATCCACTTCAGTGATACCGAGGGGAAATAACCCCAGCGGTTGCCCGGACCGAACTTCGTGGTACCGTCAGCACGGACGGTGAAGTCAGCCACATAGCGACCCTTGTAGGCGTAGTGCGTAGAGAAGGTGTAGTACATGGAGCGCCACTGCGAGTAGCCAGAACTGGGCGAATCAATCATACCGCCCGAGGGGCTGGTGATGACGCCACCCGTTGAGGGCAGGCCATGTCCGCTGGTGGACTGTGAGTTCGAAGAACCGCTGGTCAGCTCAAAGCGTCCCATCATCATCATGGAATGGTCCTTGTTCTTGAAGGCCGGGGTGAGCTGCAGCGTCTGCTTGGTGTTGAACGACACGCTCTTCGACGAGCCAGTGCTCGACTTGTTCACACCCGAGTTCCACTGATTGGTCACCAGTTCCTGGGGATAGAAAGAGTCCGTGTAGTTACTTGAGATGTTCATATACACCGAGCCACGCCACTTCAGCTGCCAGTGATCCTCGTCCAGGCCCAGCAGGTTGTAGTCCAGTATCAGCTCAGGCGACATGTCGTAGGTGCGGCGCTGGTTCTTGGCCAGGTGTGCTGATGCCACAGGGTTCACATAAGTGCGCTGGTCATTGGCAAACACAGCTGAGCCAATATAAGGCTCGCTCTGTCGCATATTATAATAGGTATCAGTGTCCTCTCCCGTGATGGGGTCCTTCTCGTAGATGCTCATGTTAGGCATCTTCTTCAGGGCAATGTTCAGCAGGCCGTCACTGTTCATGTCGTTCTTGGTGTAGGTCAGGGCGAAGTTGGTGCTGACGCGAATACGCTCAGACACGTTGTAGTCCAGGGCCACACGGGTAGAGAAGCGGTTCAGCTTCTGCTCGATCATCGTACCCGTCTCATGGTCGAAACCGCCACCAATACGGAAGGAAGCCTTCTCACCACCACCCGAGATGGTCACGTAGTGGTTCTGGCGCAGACCCCACTGGGTGACGGCGTCACGCCAGTCGGTGTTGTCGCGGTACTGTCTCCAGTCAGGGAAGCCACCCGTATCGTCAAGGTAGTTAATTTCAGGAATGCGGTTCTGGTCAGAAGCGTTATCATCCTGACGGGGGTTGAAGTATTCCTCCTTCAGCAGCATGGTGTAGTCGTCACCATTCAGCAGGTCATAGCCCTTGGGCTGGTAGGTGCCGGTCAGCTTCAGTGAGTAGGTCACCTTTGGCTTACCACGCGCACCACGCTTGGTGATGAGCTCGATGACACCGTTACCACCTTGCGAACCGTAGACGGCGCAGGCAGCGGCATCCTTCAGCACGGTGATGGAGGCGATGTCCTCAGGGTTGATGTTCAGCAGCTCGGCGAACTTCTCGTTGTTGGCACCTGCCATATCGAAGCCGTCCAGGTTCACCTCGCGGATGTTGCCATCGACCACGATGAGGGGGTTGCCATCAGTCAGCGTTGACAGTGTGCTGGCACCACGCAGACGCATGGTAGAGCCTGCACCCAGGTCACCAGAGTTTCCGATAATGTCAAGACCGGCAATACGTCCCTGCAGGGCCTCATCGATGGTTGTGATACCCAGGCCCTCGAATTCCTTGGTGGAGATGGTCTGCGCAGCGTACGAGATTTCTCGCTCAGGAATGGGCAGGCCGTTGCCTTGTGCACGCTTCTTCGAAGTGATGGTCAACTCCTTCAGCGTAGTGGCCGACTTCATGCGCACATTGAAAGTAGTCTTGTTGATGGGCATGATTTGCTGCGCCATACCCACGTAGGTGAAGCGGATCTTGTCCTTGGGGTTCTTCACCTTCATCGTAAAGTTACCATTCAGGTCAGTCACTGCCGAGTTGATGATACGGCCATTGCCGTCAATCTCACAAACAGTGGCGCCCATCAGTCCACCAAACTCGTCGCTCACCGTACCGTGAACAGACGTAATATCCTGTGCCCTAAGCGTCGTGGCGACCATCAGGGTCAGTGTCAATATGATGGCTTTCAGAAATCTTCGCACAGCGAAGCTATGGAATTGATTAGTCATACGTTGTGTCCTCCTCTCTTATTTGTTAAGTGCTTCTCTGACCACCTGTCGCCAGGGTTTCAGGTTCTCATACATCAGGGGGCTGTCAATCTGGTGCACCACGGCATCACTGGCCATGAACAGCTGGGCAGTGTTGCCAGAGCCCTCAAACCAGTATTCACGGCAGATGTTGTTGTAGAGTCCCGGTGTGGTAACCACCTGGTGTGTCTGTCCAGTGGCGTCGGTGATGGTCATGCTGCTAGTGTCGTAGTTAACCATGATGGGGTAGAAACGACCGGTTTCCAGGTTGCGCTTCATACTCTCATACTTGCCCTCGCTGGCGGGATCCTTTGCCAGGCCAATAGCCACGGAATTATCGTGCACATGATAGCGCAGGAAGTCGGTCACAATGGTCTTCAGGGTGTTCTTGACCGTGTTCTGCACAGCGGTGCGGTCAGGGTTCAGGTCATACCATCCCTCGGCCATGCAGATGCTGTCAACCACCTCGTCGTTCTCATCACCCATCTCCAGTTCCTCGAACTTAGGCAGGATGTTGTCCTCTTGCAGCTTGGCAATCGAAGCATTAGTGGGGATATAGACCGTGTAGTTATAGTTGTCAAAGAGGCGCAGGTTCTTGCTCGACCTTGACTGCATACCAGCGTTGTACTTATTGTTCAACTTGGTGGCGAGCAGGTCAGTACCATAGTCACTCTCCAGCAGGTTATAGAAGTACTCGTATTCAGGATGCTCCCTGAGCGTCAGGTAGAGGGTCTTCTCGGCTCCCATGGGCACCTGCTTCTCAATCTGATAGGAGACACCGTTGGTCTTCTGGAAACGCTCCGTGGAAGGAATGGCATTTCCATTGTGCTCCATCTGGAAACCGCCTTCGAAGGCCAGATTGCCAGCGGCATCACGGGTGACGCGCACCATGGAGCCACCCTTCGACTTGAAGTAGGTATAGCCTTCATTGACGTAGTCTTCCAGCGTCTTTGTCTTGTCAGGAATCACAATGATGAGCTGGTCAACCAGCTGTGACATGATGGTGGCAACCACATTCGTAGCCACGCTGGCCTGCTTGCGATCCCCCTTTGTGATGATGCCGTCAGCGTCGATGGTGGCGGCATAGCGGGTAGCCTGCACGCGGGCAGAGATGCCCTTTGTGGCATCAAAGGTGAACTCAATCAGGTCAGCAGCCTCACTCGTCAGACTGTCGCTGGTGCTCACCTGTCCATAGCTGCCTGGATCCAGGAACTGCAACATAGCTTCATTTGTGGGGATGATCAGGGCATACTTGGAGTCCATAGAAAGCAGGTAGGGCAGGAAGTTCAACAGGCCTTTCTGCTTATCAGTGGCTCCACTTTCCGAACCCACGGAAAGGCCCCAGTAGAACACGTTCATGGTCGAAGCATGTGCCAGGGCAGGATAGGCCACCGATGAATACTCAGCGGGGGTGAACACCTTGTTGGTCAGGTAGATCACACCGTTACAGCCCATGAAGCAGGAGTCGATATCGGCGATGGTGATGCCCATGGTTTCCTTGGCATCGTTCAGCACCGTTTCAAACTTCGAGGGTACAGCCTCAGAGAAGGCAGCCTTCATGTTCACGTTGATTAGCTTGGCCAGTGTGTTATCAGGAATAGAGTCCCAAACCTTATACTCGTCTTGCAGGTCGCGGCCCTCATTGTTCCACCAAGTCTCCAGAGCCTGGTTAGTGGGAACGAACATCACGCCGGCATCATTGTGCAGGTCCTTATCCTGGCTGGCATCAATGTACTGGTTCCATCCGGGATCATACGTCAGCAGGGCCTTCACGGGGTCGCCATCCGGGTCCCTATCCAGGGGCTGGCCACCCACTGAACGGCTGCTGAAGTAGCGCAGGACGAACAGCGAGTCTTCATTATTGTAGATATTATTGTACAGGCGGGTGTTCTCAGCCGAATAGTAGGGGGCTGAATAACGGTCGAGCAGATGGCTCCACATCGACATGTTGGCATGCTGACGGATAATCTGGGCCATGTTGGGACTTGACTCCACCACGCCGTCCACCTTCTGAATGTATCCGTTCTTGCAGGTGATGTCGCGCTCACCTACGCGCTGCCCGTTCACCCAAGCCTCGGCAATGGAAGTAGCCTGATGGTTGGTCAGCACGGACAGGTCCTCATCAGTAATCTTGTTGTACTGCATGTAGGCAGGCAGGAAGTGGATCATGGGTGCAGCGGTGGCATCCATCAGGATGGGCATGCTCTTACCGCGGTCGCGATAGCTAGCCCAGGCCTTGGTGTTGGGCATCTTCGATGCCGGCATCACATAGACCGAGTCAAAAACACTCGTGGCGGTCTCGCGGCGCATGGTCTTGCCTTCCTCAGGTGAGCCGGAATCGCCCTGCGACTTCGCATTCGACATCAGCTCGATGAGGTAAGCATTGTTGATCATGGCGTTGTTCAGAAGGAGTTTCTTCTGCGCATCCGTCAACTGTTCGTAGCTGCGCACCCCCCAGCTGTTGCCCTGGTACCATTTCTGGTAGGCCTGGTCGTCGGCAGCAAACAACGTCTTCGAACCTGTGTGGCGCAACACTTCGGTCTGCCCCAGGTCGTCAATCAGACGCAGCACGGTGGTGTAGTTGCCTTCATCCTGCAAACGCTCGTAGATGGAGTTGCCCAGCCATTCCGGCTGACCAGTGAGCACATCGTCCTTACAGGACTGTAGCACCGTGGTTCCAACCAGCAAGCCGCAGGTGGCGAGCACTGCCCGTCGTCCTTGCTTGATGATAGTTTTTCGTTTCATAGGTTTTGGTTTATATTATTAAATTCTCTTGTGCTATAGATGGTTGATCAGATGGTTAAATTAAGGTAATACGACAACTCACGACAAGAGCTCATCGAGCCCCATCGTGTAGAGACGGAAATACGAGGTCAACATGCAATTTCCCCCTGCCATCGGCCTCTGTTAGGTTAGCGAAGTTAGTAAACAACAGTTGTTTATTTTTGAATCTTGTTAACAGTTATCAGTGCCCACAGGCACAATTCGGGTACAAAGATAATCAAAAATTTAATAACTCGTATCACTTTTCAAGGTTTTTTTTCTAATTTTCCTAAAATAGTGTGGATATAACACTTGACACGTTTTCCTATGCGTATGTTTCCACCTCACGTTTTTACTATAAAAAAGCGGAGACACCCCTACCCTTCCCCCCTTCTGGAGCGGAGTATTTCTACGTACAGGAAGGCTCGGGTAATCCCTGAACGCTCACGCGCGCACGTTATTTAGAGCGAAACAAAAGTGCTACAGGCGCTACCGTGCTCATATTTACTTGTCTTACAGAAAGTTACGGGTGCATTTTGGCTCATTTTTGGTGCTACCGAAGTGCTACTGGAAATGCTACCGGGAAAAACGACGGCGACTTTTCAGAAAACGGGGCCGACTTTTTAGAAAACGGCGGCGACTTTTTGAAAAAAGTCGTGCTCCTTTTCCCAAAAAGTGGCATCTGCTGGTTGGAGGGCTGGTAGCTTTTCCGGTAGCACTTCGGTAGCACCAAAAATGAGCCAATATGCACCCAGAACACGCTGGTTATCAGCAGAATACAAGCACAGTAGCACTTGTAGCACTTACTCACGCGCGTATTACGCGCGCGCGAAGGAGTCCAGCCCTTGGGTCCTTGGCCAAAGTAATGGTATTGCTCCTACCTCTCCCCTCTCCCCTCTCATAATAGAAAAACGCTGCGAAGCCGGAGCTTCGCAGCGATTGAATAAAGTGTGTTCAGCGCAGATTACTTGCGAATCTTCTTCACGAGCACAGCACCATTCTCGAAGGTAACCTTCTGAATCATGATGCCCTTCTGCAGGCTGTTGGCCTTGCGTCCGTCGAGGGTGAAGTACTCCACCTGCACAGCGGGAACGCTGTTCACGTTCTCAATGCCAGAAGGATCGCCAGCGGGCGTCTTGTCGCTGTTCTTACCGAAGTACATCAGCTTCCAGGAATCCCAGATGGTCCAGTTGTCATTGATGTTCACGTTCTTCTTCAGACCGACACGTACATTCTCACCAGCCTTCACCTTGAAGATCAGGTTGTTGTTGTACTTGCCATATTCGAACTCCTGACCAGCGGTAGCCATGCTGTTGCAAACTGCAACGCCATTGCTTTCTTCGCTGGGCTCCACAACAGTCACGTAGCCGTCAACACCGATGTTCAGCTCGTCGGCCTCAGCACCCAGGCGCACCAGGGGCTTGCTGAAGGTGATAGAGTCACCATTCTGCGAGGTCAGGGCATACAGGAATGCATGGCTGATGCTCTCGTCATCGCGCTTGTCGTAATCGTCCTTAGCGCTACCGGCACGGTAGAAGCCCTGCACCATCAGCTGATAGGTACCCTCGGGCAGACCGATGATGTCCTGATAGTAGTCGAAGTTGGCATTGAAGATCTCAGCATTGGTCCAGTCAGCATTGCGAGCAGCACCAGTGCCCAGCCAGCCACTCAGATCCTCGTCGTAGTCGGGGTTCTTGATGACCTTGAACTCAACGGGATTAGCGTCAGAAGCCAGATCGGCATCAGCAGGAATACCCAGCTTGGTGATCATGGCACCGATTTCAGCCATCAGGCCTTCCACCTCGGCGTCCTCGAACTGCCAGCCCTCAACGCCGTCGTTGATACGGTTGTAGAGAGCCTTGGCCTCGTCCTTCACAGCGGCAGAGGCAGATGAGTAGCTCTGCACGTCGATGAGGTTCTCGTTAGCAGCAATGAGCTTCTTGAACAGAGCCACAGAGTTGCTGATGCTCTCAGACAGGTCGTAGACCTCTGCCAGCATGTCGAACATGGCCTGACCATCGCCAGAAGCCTTGGCAGCGTTGACACGCTCTTCCAGTGCCAGGGCTGCCTCATGGACAGACTTACCCATGAACTGGTCGGGGTTGATGACCTGCATGGCCTCGTCCAGCACAGGCAGCACCAGGTCGGCAGTGGGCGTACGATAGGTGAGTTTGAAGTTATCCCAGATGCACCACCAGTCCTGGTCGGCATCCATCTTCACACCAATGCGGAAGGTGTCACCCTTCTTGGCAATCAGACCGAAGGCGGTCTTCTTGTACATATCGGTGCTGAAGCACTGAGCAGCGCCGCCCATAGAGTTGGGGAACAGGTTGCCATTGATTTCCTCAGTAGTCCAGCCCTCAACAATCTGGAAGTCCACGCCGTGCTCGGCAGGAATCTCAGAGTAAACGCTGGGGAACTGGCTCGTGGCATTGTTCATGTAGAGGTACACAGGTGAAGTGTAGGGCTCAACCAGCTCGTCGCCACGGTTGTAGCCACCCACCTCGCAGCGCACGTAGCCCTGCACCTGCAGCTCGTACATACCGACAGGCAGATTCTTGATTTCCTGCCATACGTCCCACTTGTGGCAGTGCCACGACTCGAAGCAGGCATTGTAGTAGCCCACTTTCTCCAGGAAGGTGTCGCCATCGCCATTGATAGGACCAGGCGTCACGTTGCCACCATCGATGCGGTCAACGGTCCAGCCATCCTTGTTGCCAGAGTTGGTCTCATGGTCCTTCTCGAAGGAAGGATTGTTGATGAACATGGTCATGTCCTTGCCATCCCAAACTTGGTCCTTCGACTTCTCCAGGAGTGACTCTACCCACTCGTCGAGTGTAGCCAGCTCTTCCTCCAGCTTCTCGTTGGTCCAGTCGTGAGCTTCCAGGATTTCCTCCACGTTGAACTCATCGCAATAGTCGGAGAGGTCGTCAATCTCAGGAGTGATTTCAGCATACTCGTCGTTGACCACGTATTCGCTGCGGATGGTGTTCACCTTCTCCTGCCACTGCTTCCAGAGGTCGATGTTCTTCATCAGAGCATTGTAGGCATCGTTGATAGACTTCACGATGGCAGAAGCCTCTTCCATGGAAGCTGCGGTGTACTCAGCAGCAATCAGCTTGTTGTACTCCTCGGCATAGGCCTCGGTGTAGAGCTGACCCTCCTCAGGAACGAACTCCTTGTAGTTGGGCAGCTGCAGGTCGAGATACAGCTTGGCGGCATCAGCACCGGCACCGTAATAGGTGAGTGTGAAGGTGTCGAAGCAGCTCCAGTTGTCGGCGTCACCCATCATTCTGGGGTTCTTCACGCCGATGCGTACGGTGCCTTCAGAAACGCCGAACATGACCTTGGTGTCATAGAATCCCTTCTCTTCATACAGACGGAAAGCCGAAGGATCGTTGGGCGAGTAGTAGGTGATGCCGGTCTCCTCGTCGACCTGTGCATTCTCACCAGCACCCGTTCCGAAGTAGGTTGAGCCACCCAGAGCCTCGGTGTTCATGGGCGACCAGATGTAGTTGAAGGGAGCAGCGGTCTCAATGTCGCCCACCTTCACATAGAGGCTGGCAGCAGGGCCGATGTTGTTGATCATGTCGTTCCATGAACCACGCCATGAGGTCTTGGCACCCAGGGCGTAGACACCTGCGGGCAGACCCTCGATGTCCTGATAGGTGTCGAACGTATTGTTCCATACCTCAGCCACATTGGCAGGACCATGTGAGCCAGAGCCCTTCATGTTGGGAGCCGTGCCACTCCAGCCCGAAGAGCTGGCGTTGTCGAAGTTCGGGTTGACAATCTTGGCGGTCATGTCGGCAGGATTGTCCACAGAAGCGTGGTTCTTGCCCCACTCCACCATAGCGGTCTTCAGATCCTCAAGGGCCTTCTTCAGCTCGTCGGCAGTAGCGTCGCCATTGGCAAACACGGCCTCATAGGGAGCGGTCTCGGTGAAGCCCTTAGCCTTGGCATCGTCAATGGCTTCCTTCAGGGCCTTGCGGGCGTCGATGATGGAAGTCAGGGCACTGGCAGCTGCATTCAGCTCGGCAGCGGTGCTGGCAGTATTGGTGTAGACAGCCAGCTGGGTAGCGATGTTGGCACCCAGAGCCTCAGCCTGCTCCAATACGCTCTTCAGAGCCAGGGCGGCAGCAAATGCCTCAGCACCAGACTTGTAAGCTGCATAAGCATCCGACTCGACGAAAGCCAGATAAGAGTCAGCGGTGACGAACTTCCAGTCCACGAAGCCCTCTTCAGGAGCAATCATGTAGAGGCGGCTGTCAGAATAGTCACCCTTCCAACCGAAGTACTTGCCGTCGAACTCGGGCTTGTCGGCTATCAGGGCCACATTCTGGAAGCGATAGAAATCGCCCACCTTGGTGACAGACCATGAGTAGTTGCCCTGGTCGGCATGGTCAACCCATGTAGAGCCACCGTCGTCAGTGAAGCAGTTCTTGTCACCAAGAATGCGGTCGGGATGCTGGCAGTTGTCCCACAGCTCATAGGAACCCTCGGGGGCATCCACCTCGGAGCTGGCAACCAGCCACACCTCGTAGCCAAACGTTGCCACGCTGGCACGAGTGCTCCACTCATTACCACTGGCAAAGAACATCTTGGCATCGGCGTTGTACAGATAGTAACGCTGATAGTCATCGAACGTCACATCCGTGAACACCAAACCTGAGGGCTCGGGCATGGTCCAAATGCCATCAGGAACTTCTGCCTTTGCACTACCAGCTATTCCTAGCCAGAGCGCACTCAAAACGAGAAGTTTTGAAAATTTCATAAGCAATGAATTTAAAGTTAGTTAATAATAAATGTTTGTTGAAAGTATTTTTCAGGGTTGTATGCCATCACCTGCCTCTAAAAAGAGGTTATCTCTCGCACATGAGCAGATTTCCGCTGCAAAGATAATCAAAAATTTAATAACTCGTATCATTTTTCAAAGTTTTTTTTCCTTTTCTCCCAAAATAGTGTGGATTTAACACTTGAAGGAACCATGAATTTGGAGGGGAGAGGTAAGAGATAAGAGAAATCGCTGCGAAGCCGGAGCCTCGCAGCGATTGAATGAAGCGATGAGTGCAGATTACTTGCGAATCTTCTTCACAATCACAGCACCGTTATCGAAGGTTATCTTCTGAATCATGATGCCCTTCTGCAGACTGTTGGCCTTACGACCGTCAAGCGTGAAGTACTCCACCTTCACGGTCTGCGAGTTAGCCACGTCCTCAATGCCATCGGAATCAGGATTGAGCTGGCTGTTGGCACCATGGTACCAGAGCTGGAACTCGTCAATCACAATCCAGTCGGCACTTGTCGTCTCGTCCTTGCGGACACCAATGCGCAGCTTGTCGCCGGCAGCCTTCACCACGAGAGTGTTCATGAAGGTCACCTCGTCGAACATATCACGAGCACCAATCAGCGTGCTGGGCTCGCTCAGGCCTGCGGGCATACCGTCGGCCAGCTTGATGAGCTCCTTCTCGAAGGTCTGACCCTCTGACTCGGCATAGAGGTAGGTAGGACTAGCGGTGCGCTGCCATCCATTCACCTTCAGCGTATAAGTGCCTTCGGGCAAGCCAATGATGTCCTGATAGATGTGGAACACGCTCTCCCACGACTCAAGGGCGAGGGCTGAGAGCTGATCATCGTTACCGAACTTCTGACCAGTGGCCGTCCATCCGTAGATGCTGTTGGTGCCGTCCTTCTCGAAGCCAGGAGTCTCAATGACTGCGGTCACGTTAACAGGAGCATCGTCGTTAGCCTCGTTCACATTAGCGGGCAGACGCAGCTTGGTCTTCATGGCGCTAATCTTCACCAAGTAAGCCTCAGCGTCGGCATTCTCCAGCTTGAGCTCATCGATACCTGACTGGATTTCGGTGGCCAAAGCCAGTGCCTCGGCCTTTGCAGGAGAATCAAATTCATTGGCAACAGCAATCAGATCATCAACAGCGGTCTGCAGCTTGCTGAACAGGATGACACTGTTGTTGATGTCTTCGGTGAGGGCATAGATGTCCTTCAGCACAGCAAACATCTTCTCGCCATCATCAGCAGCCTTGGCAGCAGCGGCAGCCTCCTGAAGCTCGGTAGCTCTGGTGAAGAGCGACTTGGCCATGGGCTTGCTGGTGTCAATCATTGGCAGGGCAGCATCGAGAGCCTCGGCAATCACTTCGGGGTTGAAGCCACGATAGGTGAGCTTGAACTGACCCCAGAGCGGCCAGTACTGAGCTTCGCTGACATCGCCCTTAAGTCCCAGGGTGAAGCTTTCGCCCTCATTGGCAACCAGGCCATAGGTACGAACAGTGTAGTCACCCTTTGCAAAGGCTGCAGCAGCGGCGGTCATATTGTCAGGATACTCCAGACCGTTAGCATCGGTGAGGAAGGTAGCCGACGACTGACTGCTCCACCAGCCATTAGCTGACAGCTGTTCATTGAAGTCGTTGAAGAAGCCGGGCTCCTGACCGTACTCAATCCAGTTGGGCAGGTTGGCCTTCGAGTCGTTCATGAAGATGTAGATGGGGATGTTGGCGGGACGATTTTCAGCCTGGTCGATGGCCGACTGTCCGTCCAGATAGCGCACATAGCCCTGGGTAGAGAGCTCGTACACACCAATGGGCAGATCCTCAATGGTCTGCGAGAAATTGAAGTTGGTAGCATGCCAAGCCTCGAAGCAATGATACAGCTCATAGCCACCAGGCAGGAAGTTACCACCTGAAGCAGAGGTAGTCCAGCCAGCGCTGCCATTCACCAGATCAGCATTCTTCAGCAACAGCGTCACATCTGAGCCGTCGGTCAAACTGGCACTGAATGCCTTGCGGAAGAGGTCGTCGACGAGGTCAATATAAGCATTAATCTGCTCGATGGTCAGATCCTGCTTGGTCAGGACTTCCTCGGGAGTCTCCTCGGGATAGGGCGAGCCCTCCTCGCTCATACCGTCGATAAAGTCACAGTAAGCAAACCAGAGATCATTCTCGAAATCGAAGTCAACCATTCTGGCTTTCCAGCCCTCATACTTGGTAGAGAAATTGGCGTATGCGGCAACAGAAGCATCCAACTGCTTCTTGGCAGCATTCACCTTTTCGAGCAGTTCCTGATAGCCTTCTGTAGCTGCCCAAGCCTCCTCGACAATTGCCTTGAAGGCCTCCTTATCGCCCACGTATGCTACGACATCGCCAAGGCTTTCCAGCGGGTAAACCTTCAGGGCCTCAGCAATGGCCAGGTCCATCAGCACCTTGTCGGGATCTTCCTTCACCTCACCATAGTAGGTCAGGGTCAGGTTGTCCATGGCAATCCAGTTAGCGGGCATCTGGGCCTCGGCACTGCCAATGACGCGCAGACCCATGGTCATGTCACCACCGGTGTGAA
>CAMNJH010000003.1 GCA_946541275.1 uncultured Prevotellaceae bacterium | reverse complement strand
TTTCATAGGTGTAGTCTTTGTTTCTTTTTTGCAAAGGTACGGAAAAAGCAGTGAGGGAGCCTTCTGGGCAATCATAAATGTGCATTCTGCATTATGCAACCGTTTGCATACATGAAGACTGATGGCCAGCAAAAAGGCGGGCTGCCATGAGCAGTCCGCCTTTCGTGATAGGTTCTCCTATAATTAAGGGGAATCGGGTGGGGGTGTCAGCTTACTCCACGGTGCAGAAGATCTTGTCAGAATTCTTGCGGGTGGGGTAGAGCTTGATGGTGGTGCCCACGGCACTGATGTTGGGGCCATTGGCCACCAGGTCGTCCAGTGTGTTGCCGCCCAGGTTGATGTCCCACGAATTGTTGGTGGTGAACTTCCAGCCATTAGCGGTCACGCCAGCGCCTGTGATGACGTAGCAGAAGTTGGCGGCGTCCCAGGTCATTTGCTGGGCATCGTCGCCGGCATTCCAGCCGTTGAAGTCGCCCACCAGGTTCATGTTGTTGATCTTCACAGCGTTCAGTGTGAGGCTGCCCATGTTGAGCGTGACGTAGTAGACGCCCTCGCCAGCCGTAGCCTTGATGTTGCTGCCGCCATCGGGGCCACCCTCGAAGTCACCACTGATGCCACTGGCAAAGGTGCCGGTGTTCAGCTCGGTGCCCCAGTCACCAGGCACGCGCTGGAACTTGAACTCGTTGCCCCAGCCGTTCGGGTCGGCACAATAGAGGTAGCCGGTGTAGATACCGCTCTCGTCGGTGAGGGCCAGCTTCTGCTCAGCGTTGGCCCAGCCGTCGGTAGCTCCGATGAAGTAGATGAATGGATCGAAGTTGAGCGTGGTGATGGTGTAGCTCATCTCGGCCATGTTGATCTGGAAGCGATAGAACTTAGCCTGTCCGTCCACATGGAAGGAGTGGTCGCCGTCCAGATTGTAGCGGCGGTCGAACGTGCCTCTGAGGTCCTCGCTGGCGCCGGTAGTACCGAAGAGCTTGTTCCACACGCCTTCGCCTACGGCATCGATAGCCTCGTCATCGCCGAAAGCAAACCACATGTCGCTGCCGCTGCCTGCAAATACATAGGTGAAGACAGGATCGTCAACAACGCTTAGTGAGCTGTGTGAGAACTTCTGGTTCTTGGAGTTGTCCCAGTTGCCAGGTCCGCCAATGAGATAGTAAGCCTCAGCAATGTTCACCTGCTCCACGCGGAAAGAGTACTCCATCATGTCGATGGTCACCTTGATTTTCGTGGCACCAGCGGGAACACAGAAGGAGTTGTCACCTCCCAGGTTGTAGCGGCGGTCCAGCTTGCCTTCGGTGGACTGGCTGTTGCCACCAACGATGCCAAACAGCTGGTTCCAGTCACCATTGCCGATGGCGTCGCAAGCCTTGTCATCGCCAATGGCAAACCAGGTGTCGCCCTCGGCAGCAGCGTCGAAAATCACTGTGAACACGGGGTCTTCATAGACATCCTTGTCGCTGTGGGTGAACACGATGCTGCGCTCAGCGGCAGAACCAGCCCAGTCGTTGGGGCCACCGATGATGTAGTACTTGTCGGAAATCTGAGGTGCCTTAGGGATGAGGTTCAGCTGGATGGTGCCAGCATCAATCAGAGCTGCCTGGCCGTCCTTGATGGCACTGGCGTAGACATGGGCATTGAACAGACGGCTGACGGGGCGCTTGCCATAAGCGTCCTCAATGAGCTGCTGCAATTCGGCCACCGAGAACATGCCATTGGCATCGGCCTTGAGCTGTACGGTCGGGCCCTCCACGCTGGCGGGGGTAATATCGGCGCGGATGCCCTGCAAGGTGAAGCCTTCGGGCAGGGCTGTCTCGCTGAGCGTCAGAAGCGCTACGTTGCCGCCATACATGTTCGGCTCGTCAACGTTCAGGTCGATGTTGCCAGTAGCACTGGCTGTGAAGCCGGGAATGGTGATGGCCTCGTCCTGAGGGTAGGTCTGCTGCGTAGCCCAGTCCTTGAAGTCCTCGCTACAGGCCGCCATGAGCAGGCCTGTAATTGCGAGTGACACGTATGATAATATCTTTTTCATATCTGTTACGTTTTAATGGGATTTGTTACTTAATATCACCGGTTTCATTGTTAAAGTTCAGATAGAGCTTCTGGCCAGCAAAGCCTTCGATGCGATCCTGGTCGCCACCACCTGCACGATAGACAATCTTCTTGTCGAAGACCATGAACTCGCTCTTCCACCAGTCGAAGCCGGGCACCTTCACGTAGGCACGCACACCGCCGTCACCACTGGAGTTGTTGACGAATGCAGGCGAAACGAATTCACCGTCGGGCGTGGTGGGAACCTCGAACTTCATGCCTTCCTCCTGTTCGCTCCAGTCGGCCTTGGCAGTGATGGTACCCATCAGCCATACATTGGGCTCGTTGAACTGGGCGTCGTAGATGATGTCGCGGCCAGAGACGGTAGCTGTGATGATCATCAGGTACCATCCGGGCTGAGAAGAAGCGATGTTGCCGTCGCTGCTAGCCTGAATGTTGCCAGCCAGGTCGCCAGTGACGGAGTGCAGACCATTGAAGCCTACTTCACCGCCATCCCAAGCACGGTTGGCATTGAACTTGATACCGGCTTCGTCAATCCAGACCATGTGCCAGAGCACATTCGGACCATCGTAGCAGGGCACCATGGCGAGCGAGGAATCCCAGCTCCAGCCATTGAAGCTGCCTGTGATGTAGAGCACTTCAGGTGCGGTGACAGGAGGCAGAGAGTAGAGCAGGTGGACCGTGCTCAGCTTCACGACGTTTGAAGTCGTCTCTGTTCCCTCGATGGCATTGCCGGCATACTGCGTAGCAGCACCACGGGCCTGGAAGTAGATGGGAATGTCGAGCGGGAAGGCTGCCTCTGACATGCCTGCATCGGTGGCCATTGTGGTCAGCGTGGCGGCCAGCGAGGCGGCGTCAACCTCGAACTTAGCGTAGGGAGTGGTGGCCACGTCCTGAGCGTTGCTCATGTCGCTGTTGAGCGACACGGCCAGCGTGTAAGTGGCATAGGCAGGAAAACCGTAGTTGGGCAGATTGCCGAGCGTCAGCACGAGCTGGTTGGAATTGGCCAGGTCGTAGGTCGCATTGGCAGCCATGGCTGGTGTGTTGAGCACCAGTGACCCCGCCGTCGGCTTTTGCAGCGTGGGGTTGGAGTCGCGGTCATCATCACAGGCAGTGAAGATGCAGGCGCTGCATACGAGCAGCAGTGCGAACTTTATTATCTTTTTCATATCAGTAATCTTTAATAGTTTTTATTTGTAACCTTGATTCTGCTTCAAGTTGCTGTTGGTTGCAATCTCGTTTGAGGGGATGGCATAGATGTTCAGGTCAGCGCTGAAGTTGGTACCCTCATAGCTGCCGCCTTTCCACTGCCAGTTGTAACTGTTGTTACCACCGAAGAGACCGAAGCGGATGAGGTCAACGCGGCGACGGCCTTCGTAGTAGAACTCACGAGCCCACTCGTCGATGATATCGTCGAGGGCATAGCTGGCATTGTTGCGGGTAGCGGCATGAGCGCGGGAACGCAGCTTGTTGATGAGCTCGGTGCCCTCGGGAGTGGTTAAACCGCCATTCGTGCGGGCAGTAGCCTCAGCATAGGTCAGGTAAGCCTCTGCCAGACGGAACAGGAAGAAGTCGGTGTCGGGGAACTGAGCGTTGTGCGAAGGAGCGTTGTCACTGCGGAAGTTGGTCCACTTTGCCACGGCGAAGCCGTTGGTGAACTCAGTGGTCTTCTCAATGTTCAGCGAGCGGCCTGCGGTGCAGAACAGGGCGCGGTCGTCGCCAGCAGCAGTAGCTACATCGTATGACTGGGCCTCGGGAGCATCGTCACGGGGGAAGAACTTGCGAATCAGCTCAGGACGTGCACGGTTGCCACCCCATGCCTCGGTCGTGTTGTTTGTGGCGTTGGGGTCGTTGGGATTGGCATGCATGTCGCCGTCGAAGGTAGAAGCCAGCACGAAGAGCGAGCCGCCCCAGCTGGTGGTGGTAGAACCGTCCTGCAGAATGGGGAAGATTGCTTCAAGGGCAGCGCTGCTCTCGCCATTGTCGGCCATGAACAGCATCTGGTAGGCAGTCCACTGGTTGGCGCCTGCAGTGTTTAGCTGGTAGTTGGCGTCCATCACTTTCTTGGCATACTCGGCAGCCTTGGCCCACTGGGCGGTGCCAGTGTAGACTTCTGCATTCAGATAAAGACGGGCCAGCAGCATCCAGGCAGCACCCTTGGTGGCGCGTCCGTAGCCATTGTCGGTTGACTTCATGGCTTTGGCGTCCATCAAGTTGGGCTCCAGCTCAAGAAGCTCCTTCTCAATCCAGTTGTAAGCCTCTACGCGGCTGATCTGCTCGGGCTTGCTCAGCGAGGTGGTGAAAGGAATGTTGCCAAAGGCGTCCATCAACATGTAGTACTGCAGGGCGCGAAGGAAGCGCACCTCTGCCACTTTCTGTGCATCGCCGCCACTGCCCACTTCGTTCAGATAGCTGTTGCAATAGTTGATGCCAGTGGTCAGGCGATAGTAGTACATGTGCATCATGGGATGCGAAGCATCATACTGGTTGAAGTTAAAGCCGGCAATACCCGGGTCACCCCAGCAGCAAATGCTTTCGTCGGTGGGCAGCTCATTAGAGTTCCACAACTGGCGGATGAAGCCGGCCGTACCGCCGTCGTAACCGTCAATGTCAGAGTCGCCGTTGGCACCACCGTTTCCAGGCAGGGCCAGATTGGCATAGCATTTCAGATAGAGACCGTCCAAGCTTGCCTCAGTGGAGAGATTGGGGTCTATCGGGTCCACGTCCAGGTCGCCTACGCACGACGTCATGCCGAGTGTCATGGCCAGAGCGGCTGCGGGAATGATATTCTTGATAATGTATTTCATAACTGTATTCTCCTTTATGATTTTTTAGAAATTCAGGTTGAGTCCAACGATGAACGAGAGAGGACGCGGATACATGTTCTGGTCTACGCCGTTACCGATTTCAGGATCAAGACCCTTGTACTTCGTGAGGGTGAAGACATTGTTGCAAGTAGCATAGACACGGCCACGCACTACGTCGTCAATAGAATTGAACGAGTAGCCCAGTGTAATGTTGTCGCACTTCAGGAACGAAGCGTTCGTCACATAGTAGTCAGACTGGTTGGCGGGAAGCTCCCAAGTCTGCCAGTTGCGTTCCAGGGCGTCTACGAGATGGTTGGCCATATAAGCCTGCTGCACCCATGCGCCGGTCTCACCCACGTTGCTTGAGCCACGCAGCACGTCGTTGAAGACGTAGTTGCCAAGGCTGGCACGCAGAGCGAAGCCAAGGTCGAACTTCTTGTACTCCAGGCGAGAGGAGAAGCCCATGGTCACGGGCGGTGTAGGATTCTTGTAGAGGTAGCGGTCATCGGGAGTGATGACGCCGTCGCCATTGCGGTCAACCACGCAGTTCTCGATGGGCATGCCCTTAGCGTCGTACACCTGCTGGTATACATAGAATGAGCTTGCGGGGAAGCCCACTTGATGGGCCTGCACATAGTTGCCAGTACCACCACCGGCGCCGGGGCCTGTCTCCACGGGCTTGCCGTTGTCAGATACGCCTTCCAGGTCGGTAATCTCGTTCTTGTTCCAGGTCACGTTGTAGTCCAGCTGCCAGAACCAGTCGTTCGTTTGAATGGCCTTCCAGCTGATAGATGCTTCAATACCAGTGTTCTTCAGTGAACCGATGTTCTGCCACATCATGTTCTTGTAGCCCGACATGGCAGGAGCCTTGGCATAGTTCAGCAGATCGGTGGTCTTGCGATAGTAGTAGTCCACGCTGGCAGTCAGTCGCTGGTCGAAGAAGCCGAAGTCCAGACCGGCATTATAAGTAGTAGTGGTTTCCCACTTCAGTTCGTCAGTATAGTTGTCGGGGCGATAGAGGATACCGTCGCCGTAGATAGGATAGAGGCCCGTTGAGCCGATGCTCTTTGAATAGGTGTGAATCCATCCGTAGTCCGACACGCCGTCCTGCTGTCCGGTCTTACCCCAGCCGAGGCGGAGCTTCATGTCGCTCAGTGCATCCACGTTCTTCAGGAATCCTTCGTTCTTGATCTTCCAAGCCAGAGCCACAGAGGGGAACAGAGCCCAGTGGTCCTTGAAGCGCGATGAGCCGTCGTCTCGAATAGTGGCGGTCAGCATGTAGCGATCCATGAGCGTGTAGTTCATACGGCCGAAGAAGGACACCAGATAGTGCTCCGTCTTGTAGACTTTGTTGTCGTCGGCATATTCATAGTCGGTCTTTGTGCCGCGCAGGTCAATATTGTTGTTCGTCATGGGCACGTAGCGAGGCTTGTCGGTACGCTCGCTGCTCCAGAAACGCTGCCACTCATAACCACCCATGATGTCGAAATGGTGGTTCTTGTTGAAGTCCTTGTAGTACTGTGCATAGGCGCTCAGCGTTGTGTTGCGCTTCACCTTCTGCCAGTAGCCATTCTTACCGTAGTACATGCTGCCGGGTGAAGCGGGCGAGCTGGTGTAGAGGTTCGTGCGCTGACGGCCCTTCGAGACGTCGATACCCAGCGTAGCGTGCAGGCGTAAGTCTTCGAATCCGTGAATCTGATAGTCCACGTCAGCGCTGCCGATGAAGGAGCGGCTGTGGGCTATGTTGCTCTGCTCGCTGAGCAGTGACAGCGGGTTGCTGGTGGCATCCTTGAACTTGGTGTAGGGCCAGGTGCTGTCACCCAGTGACGAGCCGGTGCCTATCCACTGATAGTAGCCGCCGAAGTTCTGCAGCGTTCTCTGCAGGTCGTTGCCCAGCATGTCCTTGCTGCGCTGTGAGGTGAAATAGTAGGGATCCTGCGAGGGGTCCATGCTTACTGCAGCGCCCACGGCACCCGTGTTGGCATAAGAAGCGCGCGAGTACATGCCCTTAGCATTCAGGTTCAGCGTGAGGTGATTGTCCAGCAGGGTGGGGTTCAGGTTGAACGAGGCAGTGTAGCGCTCGAACTCCGAGGTTTTCAGTGTACCGTTCTGGTCGGTGTAGCCGATGGACACGCGATAGGGCAGCTCCTTCAGAGAGCCAGTCAGCGTGACGTTCTGGTCGTGCGACACGGCGGTACGATAGATCAGGTCCTGCCAGTCGGTGTTGGCCGTGCCCAGTGCGCGATAAGCATCGTGGTCAGTGCCATAGAGGTTGGTGATGTAGTTGCGGAACTGATTGCCGTCCATCACATCCAGGGTCTTGTTGTTCATGCTGATTGTCCAGCTGCCTGCATACGACACCTGCGGAGCCTGGCCCTTGCGGCCTTTCTTCGTGGTGATGATGATGACGCCGTTAGAACCACGGCTACCATAAATAGCAGTGGCTGAAGCATCCTTCAGCACGTTGAACGATTCGATGTCTTGGGGGTTGATGGTCGACAGAATGTTGGGAGCACCAGCCACACCGCTGTTGTCAATGGGAATCCCGTCGATGACAATCAGAGGGTCGTTGCTGGCCGAGAGCGACGAGCCGCCGCGAATGCGGATTTTTGCGTTGGCTCCAGGCTCACCGCTGTTGCTGGTGATGTTCACGCCAGCCACCTTACCGGCCAGCATGTCCTGTGCGTTCACCACCACGCCCTTGTTCTTCGTGTCGGGCTTCAGTGCTGTCACCGAACCCGTCAGGTCGCTTTTCTTGGCGACGCCATAACCGATGACCACCACGTCATTCAGCATCTGCGAGTCGTCCTCCAGAGTCACTTCTACGTTTGGTGCAGCCTGCACGTTGGCAGTCTGGAAACCAATGTAGGTCACGCTGAGCGTCTGTCCTTGATTAGCCACAAGCTGGAAGTTTCCGTCGAAGTCACTCATGGCGCCCGTCTGTGTACCGACGACGCGGATGCTGGCTCCGATGATAGGCTCACCAGTGGCATCTTTCACATGGCCTTTCACAGTAATCTGCTGAGCAAAGGCCCCTACCGAAAGGAAGAGCCCCAATACGAGGGCCATCATCCTCAGCGGTAATTGAATGTTTACCTGCTTCATCATTACATTTTTAGTTAGTTAATATTGTAAATTATATTCTCTTGCAGTTATTAGGCATAATCTCGGTGCAAAGATATGTCTTTTTTATATTTAGTAGACAATTTTTTGCAGTATTTTCTCGTTATAGAAAATGCAAACGTTTGCACAACTTGCTAACATATTTAATAATAGGTAATCGCGCACAGGCGAAAAGTTTGCGCTATCTTTGCATGGTGAACCATCGGTGTGCTGTTGTAGTGCATCAGTGAACAACGGTAGAAGCGTATGATGACGATGAAGGACATAGCCCGCGAGCTGGGAGTCTCGGTGGCCACGGTGTCGAGGGCACTGAGCGATTCGCCGCGCATCTCGGCCGAGCGGCGCCAGCTCATTCAGCAGTATGCCCGCGAGCACAATTTCACGCCGAATGTGCTGGCCGAGTCGCTGCGTCATTCGCGTGTGAAGCCGGTGAAGATCATCGGTGTCATCGTGCCTGAGCTGGTGCACTATTATTTCTCCACCATCCTGAAAGGCATTGAGGAAGAGGCCGAGCAGCACGGCTACCGCATCATGGTGGCCCAGAGCGGCGAGAAGTACGAGCGTGAGGTGCGCCTCTGTCAGTCGTTCTATGAGAACAAGGTGTGTGGCATCATTGTCTCGCAAGCCAAGGACACACAGCACTATGAGCACTTCCAGCGGCTCATCGACGCTGGTGTGCCGCTGGTGTTCTACGACCGCATCTGCACTGGTGTGAATGCCAGTCGCGTCGTGGTCGATGACTATATGGGGGCCTTCAATGCCGTCAGCCACCTCATCGAAACGGGTTGCCGCCGCATTGCCTTCTATGGCTCGCAGATGAATCTGGAGATATCGAAGAACCGCTTCAATGGCTACAAGGATGCGCTGCTGAAACACGGCCTGCCCTATGATGAGCAACTGACGCGGCATTGCGACAACCGTCAGGATGCCGAAATCATCACACCCGCCATGTTCGACGGTGACAGCTATCCCGATGCTTTCTTCGCTGTTAATGACGACACCGCCATTGGCATCCTCTACACCGTGAAGCGTATGGGGTTGCGTGTGCCCGAGGACGTCAGCATCTGCGGCTTCACCAACGGCGAGCGTGCCATAGCCTGCGACCCCATGCTCACCACCGTTGAGCAGCGTGGCATGCGTGTAGGCGAGGAGGCTGCCAACATCCTCATCGGCCACGTCGAGGGCCGCTTGTCCATTGACCATGCCGAAAGACGCATCGTCCGCACCCGGCTCATCATCCGTGGTACTACCCGGTGAGCCTCGGTTTGACACGGTTTGAACACGGTTTATTTTAAAAACATCAAGTGAAAAGTAAGAGATGCTGTTATACGAAGATCTGAGTAACAAAATACTGAAAGCATACAATAACGTAGAAAACTGCTTAGGCAAAGGACTGGCAGAGAAAGTTTACGAAAATGCACTATGCATCGAGTTCAACGAGATGGGTATTCCATTCGAGCGGCAGAAGCCACTAGAGGTCGAATACAAAGGGCATGTTGTAGGTAACTACGTGGCCGACTTCTTCATAGATGGAAAAATCATTGTAGAGTTAAAGGCTGTGGCTGCCATCACGTGCGAGCATGTTGCACAGACGCTGAATTACGTCAACCTCACTCACAGCAAGCTAGGCTACATATTAAATTTCAGCCAACAAGAAGGGCGTGGTTTCAAACGCCTTCTTGGTCAGGCCGCAAGGAACTCAGAAGAATAACCAATATCAAAACCGTGTTGAACCGTGGCTAAAAAATAGAACTGTGGCTATAAAAAATTAACCGTATATGAAACAGAAACCTGATTTGTCGTTTTGGAAGCTCTGGAACCTGAGCTTCGGTTTTTTCGGAGTGCAGATAGCCTATGCACTCCAGAGTGCAAACATCTCGTCTATTTTCCGTACGCTCGGCGCCGACCCACATTCGCTGAGCTTCTTCTGGATTCTGCCCCCGCTGATGGGCATGCTGGTGCAGCCCATTGTGGGGTCACTGAGCGACAAGACGTGGACGCGCTTCGGTCGCCGCATTCCCTACCTGTTCGTTGGCGCCTTCGCTGCCGTGGCCGTGATGTGCCTGCTGCCCAACAGTGGTTCCTTCGGCATGTCGGTCAGCATGGCGCTCATCTTCGGGCTCTTCGCGCTGATGCTGCTCGATACCAGCATCAACATGGCCATGCAGCCCTTCAAGATGCTGGTGGGCGACATGGTCAACGAGAAGCAGAAAGGCAAGGCCTACAGCATCCAGTCCTTCCTATGCAATGCGGGCAGCGTGGTGGGCTTCATCTTCCCCTTCCTCTTCACCTGGATAGGTGTGAAGAATGTGGCAGCCAAAGGCGTTGTGCCCGATTCGGTCATCTGGTCGTTCTATGTCGGCGCCGCCATCCTGCTGCTCTGCGTGCTTTATACCACGATGAAGGTGAAAGAGTGGCCTCCCCGTGAGTATGCCGAGTATAACCCCCAGCCCGACGACGAGAAGGACAGTGCCAACTGGCTGGTGCTGCTGCGCCGGGCTCCTGGCGACTTCTGGCGTGTGTCACTGGTGCAGTTCTTCTGCTGGGCTGCCTTCCTCTACATGTGGTCCTATGTAGTCGACGCCGTGTCGCTCACCGTGTGGAATACTGATGCCCCAGAGACCGAGGCCTACCAGACAGCGCGCAACTGGACGGGTGTGCTCTACGCCATTCAGGCCGTAGGCAGCGTCTGCTGGGCCATGGTCATCCCCCGTTTCCCCTCCATGAAGCAGGCCTATTCCGTCAGTCTGGTGCTGGGTGCCCTGGGTTTTGCCCTCGTCCCCTTCTGCAGCGGACAGTACATGCAGATTCTGCCTTTCCTGCTCATAGGATGCGCCTGGGCAGCCATGCTGGCTTGTCCTTTCACCTTTGTCACCAACGCCCTGCAGGGCTATGGCCACATGGGAGCCTACCTGGGCCTGTTCAACTGTGCCATCTGCCTGCCGCAGATCATAGCCGCAGCTTGCGGAGGCATTGTGTTCCATCTGGTGGGTGGTACTCAGACCGCCATGATGTTTGTGGCTGCCGTGCTGCTCGTCATGGGTTCAGTGGCCGTCTTTGGAATAAAGTCACAACATCAATCATAGCCAGCCATGGAACAGTCAACATTCTATGAAATATGTGGATGGGTGGCCAGCATCGGATTGGTGCTGGGCTATCTGCCCCAGGCCATCCAGACCATGCGTACCCGGAATACCGACGGCATTGCGCTGCCCACCTTCCTCATGACGGGCATAGGCGGTATCTGCTTCATGCTGCAAGGCATCCTGCACAAGCCCGAGATACTGTGGTCATTGTTCATCACCAACCTCATCACCACCGTGTGCAGCCTCGTCGTCTTCGGCATCAAGGTGTACAACGACTATATCAAGGAAAAGTGAGTCTGTGGGCAGTCTTTTCTTTATATTATATAGGGAAATGAAGTGCTACAAGTGCTACCGTGCTTGTAGGGTGTTGATTTTCAATTAGTTCTGGGTGCATATTTGCTGATTTTTGGTGCTACTGAAGTGCTACCGGAAATGCTACTGGAAATTGACGCCGTCTTTTTTCAAAAACGGCGGCGACTTTTTTCAAAATGGCGTTGACTTTTTTCAAAATGGCGTTGACTTTTTCCAAAATGGCGTTGACTTTTTCCAAAATGGCGTTGACTTTTTCCAAAAAGTCAACACCATTTTCAGAAATCTCGTTCGTACTTTTCTCTATGTCTCATTTTGCACCCGAAACGACATGAGACAAAAATGAAAGGCCTTTTGCCCTGTAGCATTTTCGGTAGCACTTTGGTAGCACAAAAAAACAGCAAATATGCACCCGTAACTTTCTGTATGACAATGTGATAGGAGCGTCGGTAGCACTTGTAGCACTTCTTTTCGCGCCTATTTACGCGCGCGCGTAAGAGGCATTGAGGACTCGTATATTCGTACATGCCTCAAAACCACGACGGAGGCTCAGTGCACCATGTTCATCAGCACGTCGATGCCGCTTTTCGACAGCTTGAGTTGCAGCACGTGGCCATCGGCTGACTGCAGTGTGCACGTTTGCTGCTGGTGGTTCAGCCTGTACACCATGCTCAGGTTGACAATGGTGCTGCGGTCCACCCTGACAAAGCGGCCGTCGGTCAGCCGCTGTTCCAGTGACAGCAGGTTCTCAAGCACCATGTCCTCACCCTGGAAGGTGACTATGCGGGCATAGTTGCCGTCGGCCTTGATGTAGGCTATGTCGCTGGCACTGACCAGAATCTTGCCATTTACCGACCTGAAGCTCAGCTTCTCAACCACCTGCTGTGGGGTGGGGGCGTCGGCCTCGGCCCTGTCGGCAGCCTTGGCAATGGCATGGGCCAGCTCGCCCTTGTCAATGGGTTTCAGCAGGTAGTCAACTGCTGAAAGCTTGATGGCGCTCATCAGGTATTTGCGGTCACTATAGGCTGTGGTGAAGATGGTGTAGGGCAGCCGGATGGTCTGCCTCAGCTCCTCCAGCAGCTGGATGGAGTCACGTCCCTGCAACTGAATGTCCAGGATGAGCAGGTCGGGTCGGTGTAGCAGAATGCTCTCGCGGGCCGAGTCATAGTTGTCGCAGGCATCCACCACCTCCAGGGTGTGCCTGTAGTCCTCCAGTTTTGCCAATAGCGACAGGCGGGGCAGCCGTTCGTCTTCCACCACGATGGTCTTCAGCTTCTTCATTTCCTCAGTATTGATAGTCAGCGGGCACCCAGGTCTCAAAGCATGTGCCTGCAGGTCGCCCTGCGTCGTCGGTCAGGTCGGTCACGTGCTGCACTATCTGGTGCCTGTTGGCACGGTTGTATAGTTCTATCTGCTGTTGCAGTATTTTCAGTCCCTGCTTGGTTGATGACCCTCCGGCGTGGGCTGCTTCCGTGCGCCCTACGCCGTCGTCGCTCACCTCTACCAGCACCCCGTCGGCGCCATTGCGTTGCTGCCGTTTGATGGTCACCGTCACATTGCCCGCGCCGGCCTTGTTGGCAATGCCGTGCTTCACGGCATTCTGGCAGTAGGTGTGCAGCAGCATGGTGGGCAGCATCGTGTTCTGGTCAACGTCGGCTGCCACGGTGATGCTGTATTGTAGTCGCTCGCCATAGCGCAGCCGTTCCAGCTCCAGATAGGCACGTACGTAGTCCACCTCGTCGGTCACGGGGCGTGATGGGCGGTCAATGTCGCACAGCGTCTGGTTGGTAAAGTCGGAGTACAGCTTCAGGTAGTGCGATGCCTCGTCGGTGGAATGGTTCATGATGAAGTACTCAATGCTGGCCAGCACATTGGAATGGAAGTGGGGTATGGCTTTCAGCCTGACGGCGCTGAGCTGCAGCTCCTTCTGCTGCTTGTCGCGCTGAAGCTGAGCCATCTTCCTGCGTGTCAGCCGCTGCTCGAACCAGCGGGCCAGCAGCCACACGCCGAGCGACAGTAGTGCGGCGCCCATGAGCCAGGCCCACCACTGCTGCCACCAGGGGCGGGGGTCCTTGACAATGGCCAGTTGCTGGTTGTCGGCCAGCAGCTGCTCGGGGCGGAAAGATGCCATCTCCTCCAGCCCTGCCAGCCACACCGTGCCATTCTCCTCCTCGGCCATGCCGCTGGCTTGTGGCTCAATCATGGTGAACCCGTTGTGGGCATCAAACCAGTGCATGTCGCTGGCTCGGCAGTCGTCGTCCAGGCGGGCCACCATCAGCCCGTCCATCACAGCCACCACCAGATAGCCCCTGGCCGACACATGGACGGAGCGTATCTCGTGCCCTTTCAGCATGGGTTGCGTCTCGGTCATGGGGCGCAAGTCGCCGTTGTGAATGGCGAAGAGCGAGTCGCCCAGGGCGAAGCATACGCGGCCGTGTCCGTCGCTGGCCAAGGCCGTGATAACCAGACTGCCCGTCGTGCTCTTCACCTGATGGATGGTCAGCGGATCGCCCGCCTTGTGCCCCTCATTTCTCTGGCTCTCATGGCCATCAATCCCCTCCACGCAGTACAGCCCAGGGTTGCTGCTCAGCCAGAGGTGTCCCTGCCCGTCGTCGGCGGCACACCATGGTCGGCCAATGGCAGTGGTCAGCGTGTCCAGTCGGTGGCTGGCAGGACTGTAGGTCAGCACGCCGTTGCGGGTACCAATGATGAGCAGGTCGGCATAGCGTGCCACGAAGCGGTAGTATTCATCGGGCAGCCCCAGCCATTGCAGGCTGTCGTCCCTGATGGCCGCCACGTCGCCATTACCCGCCATGTAGACGGTCTGTCGCAGTGTGGTGGCGCTTGGGGCATAGAAATTGCCGTCCTGACTGCTCACCAGCTGCCCGTCCCTGATAACCTTGCCGTTCAGCGTGCCCATGGTCAGCTGCCCGTTGCTCACCGCCAGGGCCCTGACTATGTCGTTCGGGTCGGTCAGGCGGTGGGTCACGAAGTTGCAGTGGAAGAAGCAGTAGGCGCCCTGATAGGTGGCCGCCCACAGACGGTTCCAGCTGTCCACCGTCAGTCCCTTGATCATATTGAAGCCAGTGGCCAGTTGCTGCATCTGCTGGCAGGCGCCGTGGTCATAGCGCCAGATGGTATGCGAATCGGCTATGAAGAGCTGCCCCTGTTGGTTCATCCTCACCGCCAGCCCATAGTCGGGAGCCTCGAAGTGGTGCTCGCAGCGCAGCTGCAGACTGTCGCCCTCCACGCTGTACACGCCATTGGCGGCCAGAGCCAGCAGCCCCTGAGGAGTGCGGATGAGCGAAAACACATCGCCCCGCTCCGCCAGCCTGCGCCAACTCCCATCCTCGGCTATGCAGTACAGACCCTGCGGCGTGGGCACATAGATGTCAGTAGAGTCCAGATAGAGCTTACGGTCGGGGGGCATGTCGTCGAATAGTGGCGACGCCGCCACCTGTTTCATCCCGCCGCTCCCCACTCGGCAGAGCACGCGGTTCTGCTCCTGGTGGTCTTCCAGCAGCACGTAGCCCTTGGGCAGATCGGCAGCATTGAGATTGTTCAGCAGCTGTAGGCCCTGCGGGTCTATGGGTACCATCGATACCTGCTTGTCACTGATGGCCCACTGGCGTACGAAGCCCAGCGCCCTGACGGTGCCGTCCACCTCCTGGAAACCCACAATGTTCTCGCGCCGTCCTCCCAGGAAAGGCGTCAGCGCATCACCGTCGTAGCGTACGAATCCCGATAGCGTACCTATATATATATAGCCCCGTGAGTCCTGCCACACCAGTTCCGTCTGCATCTGCGGCAGACCGTCAATCGTGGTGAAACGGCGAAAGCTCATCGAGCTCTCTATCAGCTGTTCATTGGCACCGCAGCACAGGGCAGTCAGCCATAGCAGCAAGGTGAAGCGTAGTCTATAGGTATTCATGGGTGCAAATATACAACATTTATTCCATTCTGCCATGCTTTTCCAGCCTTTTACCCATACTTTTTTCCGTTCGTCCTGCCAGAAGGCCCTTTCGTCATTCACAGGCGGCACTTCGTCAAAAACGAGCTTGCAGGACAGTGCTCTCTGCATTTTTTTCTGTATATTTGCAACCAGTGAAACCATAAACCCCTTTCGATTATGAAACACAGATTACCTATGACGCTATTGCTGCTCCTGCTGCCCCTATGGGCCATGGCGCAGTATTGGGAGAGCGGCACCACCAAGTCAGGAGCGGTGTCGAAGAACGTACACGACGTGTGGTACACCATCAGTCTGCCTGAAGACGGCGAGGTGACCATCACCCATGAGCCCCTGGGCAACATCAGTGGCGAGAACATCACGCTCTATGCCGTCGTCGACGGCGAGAACGTGCAGCGTGCCTTCAGCTGGGTGGACGGCTCGAACCGCACGTTCACCTGCCCGAACCTGAAGCCGGGCATCTACAAGGTGAAGATGCACGCCAACCCCAGGAACGACAAGGCCAGCGGCACCTACCGCCTGACCTACGTCTTCACTGCCCCTACGGTGAAGACCGACCCCACGCCCAATGCCACCTGGCAGGACTGCCCCCTGCTCGAGAGCGGCGTGACGCTGGGCGGCCACATGGGCTATGCCTACGCTCCGGCCGACGTGGACAACGTGGACTGGTTCAAGATTGAAGTGCCCAAGGACGGCAAGGTGCAGTTCGAATTCCGCAGCGCACCCACCCTCACCGTTGGCTATGTGGAGCTTTGCGCCCTCAATGCTGAAGGTACCGACGTGATGCGCCGTGGCGGGCAGTGGCTCGACCATCCCGACTCCACGCTGGTGTTCGAAGTGCCCAACTGCCAGGCTGGCACCTACTATTTCTATATGCCACGGCGCGGCGGCTACGGCATCTACCACCTCACCTACCGCTTCATCCCGCCTGTGACCGACAGCGACCCCGAGTTGAACGACACGTGGCAGACGGCCACGCCACTGGCCGACGGCATGCTGCAGAACAGCCACCTGGGCTATGCCTACAATAACAATCAGGATGTGGCCGACTGGTACTCCATCGAGGTGCCCGAGGACGGCAAGCTGACCATCGTCGCGCGCAGCTCGTCGACCCTTACCATCGGCTATGCCGAGCTGTGCGCCCTCAATGCCGACCAGACCGGCGTGGAGCGCCGCAACGGGCAGTGGCTCGACCATCGCGACTCCACCCTGGTGTTCGAGACGCCCAACGTCTCGGCTGGCACCTATTATCTCTATATGCCGCTACGCGGAGGATACGGCACCTACACCGTGACCTCCTATTTCACGGGCCACAGCGCAGAGGCCGACCCGGAGCCCAACGATGAATGGATGTCGGCCACCCCGCTGCGACAAGGCCCCGCCGTGACGGGCCAGCTGGGCTACGACTACAACAACACGAAGGACGTATATGACTGGTACAAGCTCAACGTGCCTGAGGAGGGCAAGATGACGCTGACCATCAGCAGTGAGATGACGCTGACCCTGGGCTACGCTGAAATCTGCGTGCCCAATGCCGACGGCACCGGCACCCTCCGTCGCAACGGCCAGTGGCTCGACCATCCGGGCGACACCCTCACCTTCACTCTGAACAACGCCGCCGCCGGCGACTACTATCTCTATTTGCCCCTGCGCGGCGGCTACGGCACCTATTCGCTGCAATACACCTTCACCCCCTGTGCCATGGCCAACGATGCTGCCGACAATTACACATGGGACACTGCCGCCATCATCGAGGCAGGCACCACCAAGGATGCCCGCTTGGGCTACGACTACAGCAACTCGTTCAACGACCACGACTGGTTCCGCCTCTACGTGCCCGAGGAGGGTGCCATCCAGCTCACCATCTGCAGCGAGAAGACGCTGACCCTGGGCTACGCCGAAATCTGCGTGCCCAATGCCGAAGGCACTAGCACCATCCGTCGCGACGGCAAGTGGCTCGACCATCCGGGCGACACCATCACCTTCTCGCTGAACAACGCTGCCGCCGGAGCTTACTATCTCTATATGCCCCACCGTGGAGGCTACGGCGGCTACACCGTGAAGTACGACTTCATCCCCTGTCCCAAGGCCAACGATGCTGCCGGCAATTACACATGGGACACTGCCGCCATCATCGAGCCCAGTACCACCAAGGAGGCCCGCTTAGGCTACGACTACAGCAACTCGCTCAACGACCACGACTGGTTCCGTCTCGACGTGCCTGAGGAGGGCGCCATCCAGCTCACCATCTGCAGCGAGAAGACGCTCACCCTGGGCTACGCTGAAATCAGCGTGCCCAATGCCGACGGCACCGGCACATTCAGACGTGAAGGCAAGTGGCTCGATCATCCGGGCGACACCCTCACCTTCAAGCTCAGCAACGCTGCCGCCGGAGCTTACTATCTCTTCATGCCCCTCCGTGGAGGCTATGGCGGCTACACCGTGAAGTACGACTTCATCCCATGTGCCACGGCCAACGACATTGCCGGCAACGACTCGAAGGAGAATGCCACCCTCATTGAGAACGGCACCACCACGCAGGGACGTCTGGGCTATGACTACAGCAATTCGCTCGACGATAAGGACTGGTATCAGTTCGTGATGCCTGCCGACGGCTCCGCCAGCTTCATCATCCAGTCGGAGAAGACGCTCACCCTGGGCTATGCTGAAATCCTCGCCCCCAATGCCGATGGCACAGGAACAGTCATGCGCGAAGGCAAGTGGCTCGACAATCCCGACTCTGCCCTCGTCTTCAAGCGCGACGACCTCGCCGCCGGCACCTACTATCTCTACGTGCCTCATCGTGGCGGCTACGGCGGCTACACCGTCAGGAGCACCTTCACCAAGAACCCGTTCTACGAGCAGAAGATGACCAACACCGACTTTGCCCACCGCCTCGCCCTGCAGGAGGGCGTGCCCGTGCAGGGCACCATGGGCTACGCCTATCGTGGTAACGACGCTGCCACCGAGGCATGGTTCGACCTGGGCCTGATGCATGGCAGGCAAATCGACGTCACGGTAGATGTGGAGAGCAGCCACTCGCTGTCCATTGGCGTTGCCGGAATCTATAAGTACAAGGGCGACCGCGACGATGGCACACCCATCCTCGAAAGGGTGAAAGACCTGCGGCTGGAGCGCAGCTCGGGCACCATCTCCTACCTCGACAAGGACACTGAGGACAGCCACTACATCTTCTATATGCCCCGCTACAGCGGCTACGGCGGCTATGCCGTCACCTTCGGCAGTCCCGTCCAGGAGGGCCAGGCCAACGTGAGCAGCGATATCGCCGTGATGACCGGTGGCCGCAACACAGTCCGCAAGGGCGTACCCTGCGAGAATCCCATCACCATCACCAACACCTCGGCACAGAAGACCGGCAAGTTCCTCGTCAGCATCACCGCCACCGACAACATCGACATTCTGGGATTCCGCATGCCTGGCAACCAGGGCACGCAGTATCTGCCCGTCGACAGCGTCACCGTCCTCGACGGCTCCACCTGCCAGCACACCATCGTGTTCCTCGTGCCCAGCCTCGACCCCTGGGAGAGCTACACCTTCACCATGGTCAGCGAGGGTAAGGGCGACATCGCCTACAGCCGCGACTACACCGAGTTCTACAGCGGTACGAACAAGATTGTGGTCAACTCCACCACCTTCGCCGTGGTGGCCATCCTGGGCAATGTGGAAGGCGCCGACCAGCACATCAACGTGAGCGACTACGTGGTCCACCGCCTAGGCGATGTCTACGAGCTCACCGGCGAGCAGCGGCTGAAGGTGTCGCAGCTCATCGACCAGCTCAACGACGAGAAGCAGCAGACGGGCATGGCCGCCTACAGCGTGCTCTCGCTGCTGAAGCGCGCCTCCGACCTGTGCGGCATGGACCTCGTCGATGCCACCTGCCCCCTCATCAGCCTCATCCGCCAGCACGTCCTCGGATGGATTTACCAGACCGGCTATGACTATGAGTTCCTCGACATCCTCGACGGCAAGGCCGCCATCACCGATGTCGTCGCCTCCTGGGACCCCAACGAGATGGTGGGACCTGCCGGCGTGGGCGAGCAGCACTACATTGGCGACGTGAAGACCGTCAGCTATCGCATCCTCTTTGAGAACAAGGCCGAGGCCGGCGATGCCGCCTACCGCGTGCGCATCAGCGACGAGCTCGATGAGAACGTCTTCGACGTCTCCACCGTCCGCTTCGGCGAGACCAGCCACGACGGCGTGGGCTACAACTGGGTCATGAAGCGCGAGGGCAACCGCCTCAGCTGGGACATCCAGGGCATTGAGCTGCCGCCCAACGTGAACGCTCCTGAGGGCGAGGGCTACGTCAGCTTCATGGTCGACCTGAAGCCCGGACTCAAGGATGGCACCGTGCTCAGCAACAAGGCCACCATCATCTTCGACAAGAACCTGCCCATCGAGACCAACGTCTATACCAACACCCTCGACCTCACACCGCCCGTGACGGTGATGGCATCGGCCGACCACGAAACGGCCACCAGCACCATCCACGTGAAGTGCCAGTCGCAGGATGCAGCCTCGGGCGTGCAGAGCTATCTGCTCTTCGCATCGCACAATGGAGCCGACTATGACTACTACGGGCAGGTGTTCGAGCCCGATATGGACTATGCCGTGGAGAACTATGTCGAGGGCGACACATACTCCTTCTACGTACTGGCCATCGACAATGTGGGCAACGTGGAGAACGTCACCCCGCAGGGCATACAGGCCAGCACCGGCATCGCCGGCGTGCGCTTCGACCATGACGCACAGCTGCGCATCTACACCACCGACGGCCGCTACGTGGGCGACAACCCCTCACGCCTGACAAAGGGCGTCTATGTGGTGAATGGACGGAAGTTCATCGTGAAGTAAAAACACACTCCTAAACAGCATGCTTATATAATATATATAAGGCATATTGAAGTGCTACAAGTGCTACTGCGCTTCTATCGTGCTGCTTTACAGTGAGTTGCGGGTGCAAATTCCCTGATTTTTGGTGCTACCGAAGTGCTACCGGAAGTGCTACTGAAAAAAGCCGCCGACTTTTCCCAAAAAGTCGGCGACTTTTTTCAAAACGGCGTTGACTTTTTTCAAAACGGCGTTGACTTTTTTCAAAACGGCGTTGACTTTTCCCAAAAAGTCGACGCCGTTTTCAGTCATCTCGTTCGCACTTTTCTCTATGTCTCATTTTGCACCCGAAACGGCATGAGACAAAAACGAAAGTCCGTTTTGCCCGGTAGCACTTTCGGTAGCAGAAACTATCAGCGAATATGCACCCGTAACTGGTTGCATTCCAGTGCAATAGGGGCACTGGTAGCACTTGTAGCACTTCTTTTCGCGCATATTTACGCGCGCGCGTATAAAACCTATGAAGCCTGAAACGGGCACAGGGGGAGCGTTGATTCGTACATGCGTTTGAAGCGCGAAAAACAGCAGCCCCACTACTCGTCACGAGCGGTGGGGCTGGTACCTGCAGGTTGAGAGAATTTAATTACTAACCTATTTCTTTTCCAGGTTCTTGGCGCCGAGCATCAGCAGGTCGTGGATGTACTGGAACCTGTCGGTGTCGAAGTAGTGCTCAGCTATGTTCAGCAGACGGTTGGCGCTGACTTTTCGCTCGTCCTCATCCAGCTGGTCGGCATGCTTACAGAGGTCGAGCACGATGCCGGCAGCCACCACCAAGTCCTCGGCTGACTCCTTCTGTGCCCGGTCCATCATCTTCTGGGTAATCAGGCCGAAGACGCGGTGCCAGTCGCCATTGCTCAGGTGGCCAATGTTGTCGATGGCCTTGCTCATCCATTCGTCCTGTCCGCCCTTGCCCATGGGGATGTTGGCGGGTTGAATGCCGGTGGCCAGCAGACTATTGCCGTTGAAGTACTCGCTGATGTCGGGGAAGTCGGTGTGGACATTCGCAAAAACGCTGTCGGCACTGACCTTCGCCAAGATGCTGTCGGCCACCTCCAAGGGTGTTCGAATGATGCGGTCGAAGCCGGACTGTGGCAGATGGGCAGCCATGGCAGGCTTCTCGCCGTAGGTACTCAGCAGCACGCCTTCCTTGATGTTGGGGTCGTCGGTGTCCCACCATTCAGCGGCATACACGGTGCGGAAGCCAGGGCGGGCTTCGTCGTCGAAGGTGGCGATGGCGTAGCTGGAGTTGGGCTTGTTGCCAATGCGATAGTTGCCGCCCTGCTTCATCTTCACCTCCCACATCTGGCGGTAGCTGTCCTGCATGGGGCTGAAGCAAGTGTAGAAGGTGGCTGCATCGTCATAGTCCTGCTGGAAGGCCTTCTGCACGTCGTTGAGAAGGCCGAAGTTGTGCTTCCCTATGGCGAAGTTGCGAATCATTGTTTTCTCAGCGTGTCCGCCCTTGTCATCACGCTGCGTGCTCTGGCTGACGGAAACCTTCAAGCCTTTGGCGTTTGCCACTTTGTCGAAGGCCCGGCTGATGTTGCCTTCGTAGAGTTGTGCATGCACGGTCATGGGCAGGGCCAGCACGACGAGTGCCAATAGTTTCATGGGTGTTTTCATTGTTGTATGGTTTTAATGGGTTTATAGTTCGATGATGATGGGCTGGCTGTCGTCAACAACCATATAGTCGCCGTTGTCGTAGACCACCAGGCGCGTCTGCGGTCGTTGGGGCAGCGCGGTGAAGGTGGCCTCCACTACGTCATTCCTCAGCCGCTGCTCGCTGCGCTCAATCGTCTTTTCGCAATCTTCCAGCATCTGCAGGGCCAGGAGCACGTTTTCCTCATCCTGCCAGATGCCCTGGCCCAGTGTGTCGGGCAGCTCGCGTGCTGGCTTTGTCAGCTTCCGCTTCCGGGCTTTGGGGCGGACGGCTGGTGGGGGCGGGGCTGGCTGGGGCTCCTGGACGACGGGCACCGGGGCTGGCGAGGGCGCGGAGGGCCGGAGGGCCTGGGCGTAGTGGGCGGCATGGACGATGGGGAGGGGCTGCGATGCCTCGCCGGGCCACAGCAGGAAGACTGCCAGCACCACCGAGGCTGCTGCTGCCCATGCTGCCGCCCACAGCCATCGGCGCTGCGCCGTGGGGCGCTGTCGGCTGGCCATGATGGCGTCGTACTCCGCCTCGCCCTGGGCCAGTGGGCCCAGCATCAGCTGCAGGGCCTTGTCAAGCCGTGGCAGCACGGAAGGGCTGGCCAGCAGCTGCTCATCCTCGGGCGTGGTCAGGCCGTCCAGGTAGCGCTGTGTGAGGGCTTGTATTTCTTTGTCGGTCATGGCTTCAATCTTCTTTTCAGTTCAACGAATAGTTTCTTTCGGGCGGCAGAGACCATGGCGGTCACCGAGGGTGGGGCGATGCCGGTGAGCTGTGAAATCTGCGCGGTGGAGAGCCCTTCCTGCTGACGCATCTCGAAGAGCTGCCGTTCTCGGGGTTTCAGCAGTGCCAGTGCCTCGTTCATGACCCGCATGGCGTCGACAGCCTCCAGCTGTTCCTGTGGTGAGGCATCAGTGGACTGCAGTTGCAGTGCCGATGGGGCCGACAGACTGTCGGTCTGGGCTCTCTGTTTCCGGTAGAGGCTGACGCAGCAGTTCTTGGCCACCCTGACGGCAAGCGCCTTGACGTTTCGCTCGGGGTTGATGTGCTCGCAGTAGCGCCACAGCTGTGCCAGCGCCTCCTGTGCGGCATCCTCGGCATCCTGCTGCCGGGCGAAGAAGGCGGTGGTCACCTTCATCATCTCCCGTCGCATCTCGTGGGCTTTCTGTTCAAACTCTGAGCGTGTCATACATATATAATACGCTTGAAGATGGGAAATATTAAGTTGGAAAGTGAAAATTTTTTGGGCGGGCTTGGCTGTTTGGATATTATTTGTTACTTTTGCACGGCTAAAAAGAAAAAACAGGAATAACAAGACGATATGACATTATATCCTAAACTGATTATGGAGGCGCTGGCTACGGTGACCTATGCCGGCACCAGGAAAAACCTGGTGGAGAGCGGTATGGTGGTGGACACGCCTGTGGTGGCCCCGCTGAATCCCCCGGTGGAGGGCAAGGCATGGCGGGTGCAGGTGGTGCTGGAGTTCCCCCGCAGCACCGACCCCTTCCTGAAGTCGACGGTGAAGGCGGCCGAGGCCGCCATCAGGTACCACTGCGGCCAGGACGTGGAGGTGGAGATAGTGACCGAGTTCAAGCAGGCCCCCCGCCCGAAGGACGAGGACCTGCTGCCCGGCGTGAAGCACATAGTGGCCGTCAGCAGCGGCAAGGGCGGTGTGGGCAAGAGCACCGTGGCCGTGAACGTGGCCATTGCGCTGGCACGGCTGGGCTACAGCGTGGGGCTGCTGGATACCGACATCTTCGGCCCCTCGGTGCCTAAGATGCTGGGCGTGGAGGATGCCAAGGTGTACGCCGTGAACAAGGACGGGCGCGACCTGATAGAGCCCGTGGAGCGCTACGGCGTGAAGATGCTGTCGATAGGCTTTTTCGTCAGCCCCGGCACGGCCACGCTGTGGCGAGGCGGCATGGCCTGCAACGCGCTGAAGCAGCTCATTGCCGATGCCGACTGGGGTGAGCTGGACTATTTGATACTGGACACGCCGCCGGGCACCAGCGATATTCACCTGACGCTGTTGCAGACGCTGAAGCTGACGGGCGCCGTCATCGTGTCGACCCCGCAGCAGGTGGCGCTGGCCGACGCCCGCAAGGGCATTGACATGTACCAGAACGAGAAGGTGGGGGTGCCCATCCTGGGGCTGGTGGAGAACATGGCGTGGTTCACGCCCGCCGAGCTGCCACAGAACCGCTACTACATCTTCGGCCGCGAGGGCTGCAAGCAGCTGGCCGAGGAGATGGGGCTGCCCCTGCTGGCGCAGATTCCGCTGGTGCAGAGCATCTGCGACAATGGCGACGGCGGCACGCCTGCCGCCACCAGCGTGGAGACCATGACGGGGCAGGCCTTCCTGGCCTTGGCCCAGGCCGTGGTGACCATGGTGAATCGAAGGACAACACAAATATAAACTGGATGATATGATTTGGAATCCCAACAAGGAGTGCATGAGCCGCGACGAAATGAGCGCTCTGCAAGGAAAGAGGCTCCACAAAATCGTGGAGTATGTGTATCACAATGTGCCGTTCTACCGAAACAAGCTGCAGGAGCTGGACATCAGGCCCGATGACATTCAGACCATTGAGGACATCAGAAAGCTGCCCTTCACCACAAAGAAGGACCTGCGCGACAACTATCCCTTCGGGCTGCAGGCTGCGCCGAAGAGCGAGATTATTCGCGTGCACGCCAGCAGCGGCACCACGGGCAACCCCACCATCGTGGGCTACACCCGAAAGGACATTGGCGTGTGGAGCGAGTGCATGGCCCGATGCCTGACCGCATACGGCATCACCCGCGAGGACACTTTCTCGGTGAGCTATGGCTACGGACTGTTCACGGGCGGACTGGGTGCCCACTACGGCGTGGAGCACATTGGCGCCGCCGTGGTGCCGGCATCGACAGGCAACACGGAGAAGCACCTGAAGCTGATACGCGACCTGGGCGTCACGGGACTGGCCTGCACGCCCAGCTATGCCCTCTACCTGGCTGAGACGATGGACAAGATGGGCATCACGAAAGACCAGATAAAGCTGCGCGTGGGAGCCTTCGGCGCTGAGCCCTGGACAGAGCAGATGCGACAGGAGATTGAGGAGCGGCTGGGACTGAAGGGCTACAACCTGTACGGGCTGAGCGAGGTGATGGGGCCGTCGGTGAGCTATGAGTGCCAGATGCAGCATGGCTCGCACATCTGCGAGGACCATTTCTATCCTGAAATCATCAACCCCGTGACGCTGGAGCCCGTGCCTCATGGGCAGACTGGCGAGCTGGTGTTCACCACGCTGACCAAGGAGGGCATGCCCGTGATTCGCTATCGCACTCGCGACCTGTGCTGCCTGATGGATGGCCAGTGCGACTGTGGGCGTACGTCCATTCGCATGGGACGCATCCAGGGCCGCTCGGACGACATGCTCATCATTCGCGGCATCAACGTGTTCCCGTCGCAGGTGGAGAGCGTCGTGCTGAGCATGCCCGAGTTTGCACCCAGGTATATGCTCATCGTGGACCGCGTGAACAATCTGGACACGCTGCAGGTGCAGGTGGAGATGCGCCAGGAGGTGTTCACCTCGACCTTCGACACCCCCGCCGCCGTTGACCAGCTGGAGAAGAAGCTGGCCTCACGGCTGAAGAGCGTGCTGAGCATTGCCGCCAAGGTGCAGCTGAAGGCTCCGGGCACCATTGAGCGCTCGCAGGGTAAGAGTGCACACGTCATCGACAAGCGTCAGCTGTGATCTCTTACCTCTCCCCTCTTACCTCTCCCCTCTTAAAAAATGAATATAATTATGAAGGTACTACTGATTAACGGAAGTCCGCGCGATAACGGCAACACTGCACTGGCGCTGCAGGAAGTGGCTAGGACCCTGAACGCAGAGGACATTGACACGGAAACGGTCAACCTGGGGCGGAAGGCCGTGCAGGGCTGCATTGCCTGCGGCATGTGTGGACGGGAGGGGCGCTGCACCTTCCGCGATGACTTGTACTACAAGGTGTGGCACGCCGTGAAGGAAGGCATCGACGGGCTGGTGGTAGGCTCGCCAGTGTACTATGGCGGCCCCAATGGTTCGCTCTGCGCCCTGCTGGACCGCGTGTTCTACTCGCTCTCGGCCGACTTGCAGTTCAAGCCCGCCGCCAGCGTCGTCGTCTGCAGGCGTGGAGGAGCCTCGGCTGCCTTCGACCGCCTGAACAAGTACTTCACCATCACGAATATGCCGGTGGTCAGCTCGCAGTACTGGAACATGGTGTACGGGCAGACACCCGGTCAGGCCGCACAGGACGAGGAGGGCATGCAGACCATGCGTACCCTGGGCCGCAACATGGCCTGGATGGTGAAAAAGCTGAATGTGGCTGAGGAGGGACACCCGGAGCTGGAACAGCGCTGCTGGACGAACTTCATCCGCTAGGTTTCAGACTCGTCCATATCCTCATCAAGCTTGCCGCCCCAGAGATATTTCCTCGTCTCTCGGGCGGCAACTCCGCTTAACAGGAGCAGTGCCACCAGGTTGGGGATGGCCATCAGCGCGTTCATGCAGTCGGCAATGTTCCAGATGATGTCGAGGCTGATGATGCTGCCGAAGAAGAGTGCCGTGATATAGAGTATGCGGTAGAAACGGTTGATGCGCCTGCCCTCAATGTAGTTCACGGCGCTCTCGCCGTAGTAGCTCCAGCCCAGAATGGTGCTGAAGGCGAAGGTCAGGATGCCAAAGGCCAGCAGCGGCGCTCCCACATAGGGAATCTTGGAGAAGGCCACTTTCGTCAGGGCGGCGCCGTCGTCGTAGGTGATGTCGGGATAGGCCAGGATGCTGCTCACCAGCACCAGTCCCGTCAGGGCGCAGATGATGACGGTGTCCCAGAAGGTGCCGGTGCTGCTCACCAGTGCCTGGCGGACGGGGTTGCGGGTCTGGGCTGCCGCTGCCACAATGGGCGCCGAGCCCATGCCGCTCTCGTTCGAGAAGAGGCCGCGGGCTATGCCATAGCGGGCTGCCATCATCACCGTGGCTCCCACAAAGCCGCCGCCTGCTGCCGAGGGATTGAAGGCCGACTGGACAATGAGCTGCACGGCGGGCCACACATAGTGGCCGTTCATGAAGAGGATGACAACGCATCCCACGACGTAGAGCAGCGCCATGAAAGGCACCAGCACGGTGCAGACTCGGGCTATGGACTTCACGCCACCCATGATGACCAGTCCCGTCAGCACGCAGACGCCTATGCCCACTATCCAGGCAGGCACGCCGAAGGTCTCGCTGGCTAGCAGCGCAATGGAGTTGGCCTGCACGGTGCAGCCAATGCCGAAAGAGGCCAGGGCGGTGAAGATGGCAAAGAGCAGGGCCAACCACTTCAGGCCCAGACCGCGCTCGAGGGCATACATGGGGCCGCCGTAGGTGCGACCGTCTTCTCCCCGAACCCTGTATTTCACTGCCAACAAGCCCTCGGCATACTTCGTCGACATGCCGAAGATGCCCGTCAGCCAGCACCAGAGTACGGCGCCAGGGCCGCCCAATGCCACGGCAGTGGCCACCCCCACAATGTTGCCCGTACCGATGGTGGCCGCCAGGGCGGTGGCCAGCGCTCCAAACTGGCTCACGTCGCCAGTGGCTTCCTTGTCCTTCTGCACTGACAGTCTGATGCCTGTCAGCAACTTGCGTTGGGGAATGCCCAGACGGAACGTAAGGAATACATGAGTGCCTAGCAGCAGGATAATCATAGGCCAGCCCCATAGCAGGGAGCTCATCAGCGAAAAGAAGTCATTGATTGTTTCCATCTTGAAGCAAGCTTAAATATCGTCCTCGTTTTCCAGAATATGAGTGGCCAGAGTATCGGCAGCGTGGAGGATGGACACCAGCGGCGTGGAATGGCAGGCACTCTTATAGTCTTCACACATCTCTTCATTGTGCAGAGCCAACTGCCAAGGGCCCATGTGCCAACGGATGGCTAGGGCCTCGTCGTCAGTCAGCTCAAAGCCGGCACGAAGTAGCAGGTAGACTGACTTCTCGCCGTGGCCCAGGGGAAGGAAGGAAAAGTCTTTTTCGTATTTCCCTTCGTTGTTGAGATGATAGCGGGTGGACTTGCAGATGTCATGGAGCAGGGATACCACGATGATGCTCTGGTCTGGGATGACCAGTCCCTTCCTGGCCTCCTGCATGTCGGCTGCCAGCATGCGGGCCACTTTGCACACATTGAGTGAGTGGAGGGCCAAGCCTCCTGGCATGGGCATGTGGTCCTGACGGCTGGCGGGAGCCTCAAAAAAGCCGAGTTGCTCCAGCCCGTCAATCACTTCTTTCACATGCTGGCGGCCTGTTGACCGCAGCAGCGTGCAGAACTCTTCTTTCATCTCCTCTTTTCTAGTCTCTTTCAGGCTGTGTGTTGTCATCGCTTCTTGATGGTTGGTTTCCTAACTCTGTTTTCGTTTGCAAATGTACATAAAATCTGTGAGCAGACAAAAGAAAACACTGAAAACCTGAAGAAATGTCGCTTTTTTACTTTTTTTCTTGTCAGTATGAAAGAAAATGATTAACTTTGTGGCGATTAAGTTATCTAGACATGAACGAACAATATTCACCTTATTTCAATCCTGAACTAGAAACCATGTCCAGGGCAGAGCTGGAGGCACTGCAATTAGAGCGCCTGCAGAAAACAGTGCGTCACTGCATGAATTCAGAGTTCTATCAGAAAAAGTTTGCAGAATTGGGCATCACGCCCGATGACATCAAGTCGCTTGACGACGTGAGCCGCCTGCCTTTCACCACGAAAGAGGACCTGCGCGAGAACTATCCCTTCGGCTTGGCCTGCGTGCCTATGAAGGACTGTGTGCGTCTGCATTCCAGCAGTGGCACCACTGGCAATCCTACCGTGGTGCTCCATTCTCAGAAAGACCTTGACGAGTGGGCCAATGCTGTGGCCCGCTGCCTGTGGATGGTGGGTAGCCGCCCGGAGGACGTGTTCCAGAACTCAGCAGGCTATGGCATGTTCACCGCCGGCCTAGGCTTCCAGTACGGAGCCGAGAAGGTGGGCATGCTCACCGTGCCCGCCGCAGCTGGAAACACCACCCGGCAAATCAAGTTCATCCGCGACTTTGGAACCACCGTGCTCCATGCCATTCCCAGCTATGCCTCGCGCATCTATGAGGTGATGCAGCAGGAGGGCTGTGACCCGCGCCGCGACACCAAGCTGCGTGTGCTCTGCATTGGAGCTGAGCCCCACAGCGAGGAGCAGCGCAAACGCATAGAGGAGAACCTAGGCGTGAAAGCCTACAATAGCTATGGCATTTCAGAGATGATGGGCCCGGGCGTGGCCTTTGAGTGCCAGGAGCAGAATGGTCTGCACATCTGGGAGGATTATTTCATCGTGGAGATTATCGACCCCGTGACGCTGGAACCCGTTCCCGACGGACAGTTGGGCGAGCTGGTGCTGACCACCATCAATCGCGAGGCTATGCCGCTGCTGCGCTATCGAACCCGCGACCTCACCCGCATCCTGCCTGGCGACTGCCCCTGTGGCCGTCACCACAAGCGCCTGGCCCGTCTGCAAGGCCGCAGTGACGATATGATGATTCTGAAGGGGGTCAACATCTTCCCCATCCAGATTGAGAAGATTCTGCTGAAGTTCAAGGAGCTGAGCACCGACTACCTGATTACGCTAGAGACGCGCGACGGCAACGACATGATGACCGTCGAGGTGGAGCTGGCCGGCATGTTCACTGACGACTACCCACGCCTGCAGCTGCTGGAGAAGACCATCACCCGACTGCTGAAGGACGAGATTCTCATCACGCCCAAGGTGCGACTGGTGCCCAAGGGAACACTGGCCGTGAGCGATGAGAAGAAAGCAGTGCGGGTGAAGGATCTGAGGAAATTATTCTAATAGCTAATAAATCTAAAAAAAGTAATCGAAAAATCCTATGACTATTCATCAGTTATCTATTTTCATTGAGAATCGTTCGGGCACGCTGATCAAGGTGCTTGAAGTGCTGAAACAGCAAAAGATTCAGATTATTGCTTCAACCATTGCCGATACGGCCGAGTATGGCATCTACCGCCTCATCTGCTCTGAGCCGTTGCGGGCATACGAAGAGCTGAAGAAGGCCGGCGTGGCTGTGGCATTGAGCGATGTGCTGGCCCTGGAACTTGACGATGAGCCCGGACGTGCTGCCGACGCTGTGAAGCTGTTCAGCGATGCTGGCATCAGCATTGCCTATATGTACACCTTCCTGCTGCGTGGCAAGGGCATTCTGGTCTTCCGCACTGACAACCGTGAGAAGGCTCGTGAAACCATCATCCTGAACAACCTGAAGTTCATTGCTGAGCAGGACTTGAGCAAGTGGGCTTCGTGACGACGGAGCTCCCTCATGATGGGAGCACCCCAGACTTCTACAATTTGCCGTGTTGCTGCAAAGGTGCAGCAGCACGGCAATAATTATATATGTATTCCCCTTCCCCTAGGGTAAGGAGAGTAGGGCAGGGGTATGTATACAGTCCCGTTATAGTGCTACACCCTCAAGTTTGATGTCCTGTTTGCGGTATCCGCTAGAAGTGAAAATGGCGACGAGGTGCTGCTGGTCGTCGGTGATTCTCACTTCGGCGTAGGGCATGCGTTGATGGTTCACCAGTTCCCGGGCTTCGGCAAATATCGTGGTGCCGAGGGGCACGGAGCGGAAATAGGTGATGTTTGAGCTGGTGCTGACGGTGAGCACCAAGTGGCTGTTCACAGCAGCGGCGAAGGCAAGGTCGGCCAAAGTGAAGAGGGCACCGCCCTGACAGAAATTCCCACCATTCAGGTGCTGCTCGCCTACGGTCATGCTGGCACGAGCATAGCCTTCGCGAATCTCAAGCAGCTGGCAGCCAGCCAGCAAGGCAAAGTGGTCACCCTTGAAAAACTCTTTTAAGGTCATGAAGTCCCCCATTCTGCCCCCAAGGGGCTTTTATAAGTAGTCCTCGAAATACTGCGTGATGCGCTCGTGCAGATGCACACTGGCATGACCCATCATGTTGTGGCCTTCGCCGGGATAGACGAAGAAGTCGGGTTGCGTATCGGCCTCTACGCAGGCTTTCAGGAATGACAGGGCGTGCTGTGGCACCACTGTGGGGTCGTTGTAGCCGATGATAATCTGCAGCTTGCCTTTCAGGTTTTTAGCCTTGTTGATGAGGCTGGTCTTCTCGTAGCCTTCGGGGTTCTGCTGTGGTGTGTCCATATAGCGCTCACCGTACATCACCTCGTACCAGTGCCAGTCGATGACGGGGCCGCCGGCCACGCCCACCTTGAACACGTCGGGATAGTTGGTCATCAGTGAGATGGTCATGTAGCCGCCATAGCTCCAGCCATGTACGCCCAGCCGGTTGCTGTCAACGTAGGGCAGGCTCTTCAGGAACTCCACACCCTTCATCTGGTCCTGCATCTCCACCTGGCCTAGCTGGCGGAAAGTGGCCTGCTCAAAGTCACGTCCACGGTTCTCACTTCCGCGGTTGTCAAGGATGAAGACGATGTAGCCCTTCTGCGCCATATAGGTCTCCCAGGAACGGCTCTGCCAGTGCCAGGAGGCTTCTACATTGTGGGCATGGGGACCGCCGTAGACGTAGACCACGGTGGGATATTTCTTAGCGGGGTTGAAGTCGTGTGGCTTCACCATGCGCCAGTAGAGGTCGGTCGTGCCGTCGGCAGCCTTGATGCTGCCGCTCTCGAAGATGGGCTGCTGGAAGTCGGCCCAGGGGTCGGGCGCGGTCAAAAGTCGCACGGTTCCCTTCGCTCCCTGTGCTTTCGTGATGTTCACTACGTCAATGGTGTTCGGCATGGTGGGCTTGGTCCACTTGTCGTAAAGCAGGGTGCCAGTGCCCCGGGACAGCACGCCGCGATGCACGCCTTCGCCGTTGTCGAGCGGGGTGCGCTTGCCTGTCAGGACATCCACAGCGTAGAGGTTGCGCTGCAGGTGATGCTTCTCGTTGCTGGCAATGATGACGCTTTTCGTCTTCTGGTTGAAGCCCAGCACGTCGAGCACCACCCACTGTCCGCTGGTGAGCTGTTTGATGCACTCACCCTTGATGCTATAGAGATAGAGGTGGTTATAACCGTCCTTCTGGCTCTGCAGGATGAACACGTTCTTGTCCCACGGCAGAAACAGAATGGGGGTCAACGGCTCCACATATTTGTCGCTGGTCTCACGGCACAGCTGGTACTCCCGCTGGCCAGTTTCAGCATCGTAGCTGACAAGGCGGCAGTCGTTCTGGTCGCGGTTCAGCTCCTGCATGAAGATGTGCTTGGAGTCGGGACTCCAGCTGATATTGGTGAAGTAGACGGCCTGCTCAGGTTGTGAAGGCATCGCAGTATACTGGACTACTGGCGTCTTGAGATAGATGGTTTTGCCAGTGGCCAGGTCGAATACACCGACGGTGACCACGTGCATGTTCATGCCGGCCATGGGATACTTGTCGGGTTCCATCTCGGCTTCGCGCGGGTCAATGTTCACCTGTGGGTAGTCGGTCACCATGCTCTGGTCCATGCGGTAGAAGGCCAGACGCTGGCCGTCGGGACTCCAGAAGGTTCCCTTCTCTATGCCGAACTCGTTGCGGTGGACGCTCTGCCCGTAGACGATTTCACGAGAGCCGTCGGTGGTGAGCTGGTGCTTCTGGCCTTGGGCATCGGCAACAAATAGCTGGTTGTCCTCAATGTAGGCAGTGGCACGCGACTGGGGGCTCCAGTCGTTGGCTTGCTGGCCAGAGATGCTGTCCTGCCATACTATCTGCTTTGCCTTGAAATCGACGAGTACAAAAGCGCGGCGGTTGCCAACGGCAACGATGGGCTGGTCAGGGTAGGGGAAGGTGGCGTTCGTCAGATGGCGTACCTGTCGCACTTCGCCATCGCTCTCCGCCCATTCGTTGATTTGGTCAAGGGTGAACAGGAGCTTCTTCTTGCCCGTCTTTGCGTCTATAAGATGGCATTCCTCCACGCCGGTCTGCACCAGTTGGTCGCCCCACCAGGTGAGAAACATGTTCTGCGGCCGCAGGCTGTGGTAGTTGCGCCCGCCGAAGTTTAGTTCCTCCAGGGTGAAAAGCTTTTGAGCTGACATGTTCAGGACTAAGAATGAAAAAAGCAGTAGGAAAAAAGACTTAATCTTCATCTCGGTTGAATCGTTTGAAGCTTTTCTTGCCTCCGCTGCGGTCAAAGCGCTCATGGCCGCCGCGGTTGGGGCTGTTCTTATATGATTTGGATTTCTGGCCATCCCGGTAGTCCTTGGAATTTCTTGAGTCTCTAGAATCTCTAGGCTTTCTGGCATCTCTAGCATCTCTGGAATCCCTGAAGTCACGGGGCTCCCTAGGTTTTCTGGAATCCCGGGAATATCTGCTCTCTCTCGTATCTTTCAGCTCATGGCGATGGAAGGTGAACGAGCGGATGTCGCCCTCCTCGTTCTCCTCCTGCTCAGTGAGTCGCTGCTTGAATTCACGTTCCTTCTTGAAACGGTGAGTCTCTGCCATCTGGCGCTTCTCCTCGTCGGTCTTGACGATGCCTCCCTCGCTGCGGAACTGCCTCATCTTGCCGTCGAACATCTGGTACTTGCGCAGTTCGCATTCCAGTGAGCCGTTGTAGAGGGGAATCTTGATGCTGGGCTTCAAACCTATCATCTCAAAGCATTCCTCACGGTAGCTGAGCACCCAGGCGTCGTTGCCCAGAAACTGGTGTTTCAGCCGCTCGCCTATCATGCGGTAGGTGCCCATCAGGTCGGGGGTGGAAATGCGCTCGCCATAGGGGGGATTGGTCACCATGATGGCCTTGTCCTTGGGTTGCACAAAGTCTTTGAAGTCTTGTTGCTCAATGGTGATGCAGTCACTCAGTCCTGCGGCTTTCACATTCCCGCGGGCAGTGTTCACGGCCTTGAAGTCTATGTCGTAGCCGTAGATGTGGTGCTTGAATTCGCGCTCCTGAGAGTCATCATTATAGATGTCGTCAAATAGCTCGGCATCGAAGTCGGGCCATTTCTCGAAAGCATACTCCTTGCGGAAGAGTCCGGGAGCCATGTTGCGGGCAATCAGTGCTGCTTCGATGAGCAGTGTGCCACTGCCACACATGGGGTCAATGAAGTCGGTGTCTCCCTGCCATCCCGTCATCATGATGATGCCGGCTGCCAGCACCTCGTTCAGTGGTGCCTCCACGCTTTCCCGCCTGTAGCCACGGCGGTGCAGACTCTCGCCACTGCTGTCCAGACAGAGCGTGCAGTCATCTTCGGCAATGTGAATGTGCAGTCGCAGGTCAGGATTAGTTACGGAAATGTTTGGGCGCTTGCCAGTGCGTTCACGCAATTGATCGACGATGGCGTCCTTGACCTTATAGCTGACAAACTTGGAGTGGCGGAATTCTTCGGAGAACACTACCGAATCAACGGCAAAGGTACGCTCGTCGGTCAGGTATTGGCTCCAATCTATCTTTTTGATTTCCTCGTAAACTTCATCGGCGCTTTTGGCTTTGAAGTGATGGATGGGTTTCAGTATCTTGATTGCGGTGTGCAACTGGAAGTTAGCGCGGTACATCAGTTCCTTGTTACCCGTAAACGACACCATTCGTCTACCAATCTGTACGTTGTCGGCCCCCAGTTGGGTTAGCTCTTTCGCCAGGACGGACTCCAGTCCCATAAAGGTTTTGGCGATGAGTTCAAAATTTTGTTCCATGAAATAAATTAGATAATTCAGTTTGCAAAGGTACTTCAAAATGGCGTAATTACAAAATAAAATGCCAAAATAATTTTCAGATTCAAAAATATTTTGTACTTTTGCAGGTGAATGATTTTGACGTTGACCATAGTATCCTTGCTGGCCATCGGTTACCCCACACTTTTGGTGCTGGTGGGAGTGGTGCTTGTGATGTTTGTCATGCTGATTGGGCTGCAGCGCAGGCAGAGTAGGCAATTAAAATCGGAACTGGAACAGCTGGACAAACTGAACGACCGCAATGTGGAGGCCGAATTCGTGCTGAAAGCCATGCATCTGGCCACTTGGCACCTGGATACGAGGACCGGAATTCTATCTGTCGACATGGATTTTCGCGACAAGAGTAGCTGGGTGGCTCCGTTGGAGGGCGCTTCAAACAATAGGCTGATTTCGTTCCTGTACCCCCCTGATGTTGATGCCGTCATGAAAACCATGAACGACCTTTGTGAAGGGCGCATTGAGGAATATCACATGGAGTACCGGGTGATGATTCCCCACACTGATAAATTCTATTGGGAAGAAAGCTATGCTACGGTGGTGGAGCGTGATGTGGAGAGCAAGCCGCTCAGTATTGTGGGTACCACAATGCGGGTGGACTACCGCAAGCGGATGGAGCAGGAGCTGATTGATGCTCGTGTGAGGGCCGAGGAAAGCGACCGCATGAAGTCGGCCTTCATTTCCAACATGAGCCATGAGATTCGTACTCCTTTGAACGCCATAGTGGGATTCACCAGCGTATTGCCCAGTGTGACTTCCGACGAGGAGCGCAGCGGGCTGCTTAACATGATTCACGACAATACGCAAAAGTTGCTTTATATTATCGAGGATGTGGTGAGCATCTCGCGTATAGAGTCGGGGCAAGAGAAGTTGGTGCTCACAGAATTCGACCTCAATATGGTGATGATGGAGTATGTGGAACTAATCCGTAAGGAGCAGAATCCGAGTGTGGAAATCTCGACGCACTTCGCATTTGAAAAACTGCAAATCACATCTGACATCAACCATCTGGGACAGATTCTCAAGCATCTGCTATCAAATGCTGTCAAGTTCACAAAGCAGGGTATCATCGTTGTAGGCTACGAGAAACCCGCTGGCGGCAAGGTAAGCATCTGGGTGCGCGATACGGGCATTGGCATAGCCGAAGAATATCAGGAGCGTGTGTTTGAGCGCTTCTTCAAGGTGAACGAATTTGTTCCAGGAGCTGGTCTGGGCTTGTGCATTTGTCAGGCCATGGCCGCCAGCCTTAGAGGAACTATCAGTTTGGAGTCCAAACCCGATAAGGGCACCAAGGTCACGGTCACCATTCCCATCCGATAATCATTTCCTGCGGCTGAGGATAGACTGCAGCCTTTCCAGGTCCTCTGGGTAGGTCAGCTTGTCGTAGTAAGGAACGTCGAAATCCAAGTAGACCCTGGATGTTTCCGGCAGTTGCTGGATGGATTCCGTCAGGGGTGAATCAGCTTTGAAGTGCTTGTCAATCAAACCAAATTTGAATCCTTCAGGCGTGGACAGTGTGTAATACTCCTCGCGATTAACTATCCACTGGCCATAGCGTCCCAGGCTGTCGGTGATTTTCCGTGCGCTGGCCACGGCGTCATATTCATCCAGACGCGTGAAGAACCGGTCTATCACCTGACACTCAACAGCGGGTCTGACAGCATCAACCACTACCAGCTTCTCGCAAGCACTATGACTGCGGATATAGTCAAGGCCGTTGCGCTTGGTTACGTTCAGCTCTGGTCCGCTGGCTGCCACGTCAACTCCGTAGTTGGCCACCAGTTCACTGTGATAGTTCGGATGGGCAACTACAAGGATGGCATCGGCCTGCTGACTCTTCCTGCAGGCTTCAATGACATAGGAGATAACCTGCCGTCCGCCCAGTTCCACATATTGCTTGGGAACACTGCTGCCAAAACGCTCGCCTACGCCGCCAGCTGTAATCATGATGATGTTTTTGTCGGTCTGTTTCATTGTTAATTATATCAAATGTGATGGCAAAGATACGACATTTTTCTGTCACAGGCAAGAAAAACACTCCAAAATGTCTGTTATGTCGTAATAAATGCTTACCTTTGCAGACTAAAAGAAAACTTTATGAAGAAAAATAGTTTGAAATAATGGATAAAAGCTTCAAACAACTACTACAAGAGTCGTTCAAATCCAACGACACCGAAGAGACACTTGATGTCTACTTCACCCGTCCTATCGGCCTGGCCTTTGCGCTGATGTGGATTAAAATAGGCGTCACGCCTAACTTTGTCACCATCCTGTCCATGTTCCTGGGGGCAGGCGCCGGATTCTGTTTCTATCACACCGAGCTGTGGTGGAATGTGTGTGGCGTCGTGCTGCTCATGCTGGCCAACTTCTGTGACAGCACCGATGGCCAGATGGCCCGCCTCACCAATCATAAGACCATGATAGGCCGTATGCTTGATGGCTTCGCCAGTGATGTGTGGTTCTTCTGCTGCTATCTGGGCATTGCTCTGCGCTTGTGGAATCAGCCCCTGCCGTTCCAGTCAGAGTATAACTGGACTTTCTGGGGATTCGTGCTCTGCGGATTCGCAGGTTTCTACTGGCATGCTCGTCAGTGCCAGTTGGCCGACTATTACCGACAGGTTCACCTCTATTTTATCAAGGGCGAAGAAGGCAGTGAGCTTAACAGTAGCGAGCAGGAACAGCGCATCCTTGACGCTATGCCCAAGAAAAAAGTGGGTCCCTTCACCGTGGGGAGCGACGGCCATTTCTGGGACTACGTGTTCCACTATTTCTACATTGGCTGGTGCAAGAAGCAGGAGAAGAATACTCCCGAATTCCAGAAGTTCTTCAAGGAAGTGAAAGCCAAGTATCCCAGTGCTGCTGACATGCCTCAGGATTTTCGCCAGAACTTCCGCCAGAAGAGTCTGCCCCTGATGTGGATGACCAATACGCTGACGCACAACACACGCGCCATCGCCATGTTCATTAGCTGTCTTGTCAATGAGCCTTGGATATATCCGCTCTTTGAGATTACGGTGCTGGCGGCTCTCTACTATTACATGCACTATCGTCACGAGACCATGTGCAAGCTGATGACGGTCTAGTTGCCCAGGCGCTCCTCACCGCATCACCAAAGATTTAATAGAATTGTTGTAATAATGACATTGAGACAACTAGGCATCGGCCTTTCTTTCATCATCTCCTGTCTGGCATTCAGCCCTACAGTAGCCCAGACGCTGACCGGGCACATTCTTGATGCCGAGACGGGCGACAGCATCTCCTTTGCCAGCTGTTCCTATCGGGGTCATGGCGTGGCCGTCTCATCGGATATCAATGCTTTTTTCACCATTGCCCGTCACGATGGATGGCCGCTCACTTTCAGCGCGATAGGCTACCAGCCGCAAACCATCATTGTTGATGGCCGTACGCCGCACTATCTGCGTATCAAGCTGAAGCCAGACAGCAAAGTGCTGGGCGAGGTGACCATCAAGGCCAAGCGCAAGCGCTATAGCCGGAAGAACAATCCCGCCGTGGAACTGATGAAGAAGGTGGTGGCTGCAAAGAAGCGTACAGACCTGTCAAACCACGACTATTATCAATATAACAAGTACCAGAAACTGACGCTGGCCCTGAACGACATCACCCCTGCCTTGCTGGACTCTGGAAGGTTTGCCAAGAAGCAGTGGCTCGTCAATCAGGTGGAGACCTGCCCTTATAATGACAAGCTGATTCTGCCCATTTCAGTGGACGAAACCGTCTCGCAGAAGATCTACCGGAAGTCACCCCATGACGAGAAAACCATTATCAAGGGAATGAACAATACTGGCATCAATGAACTGATACAGACGGGCGACATACTGACCACGCTGATGAAGGATGTGTTCACTGACATCAACATCTATGATGACCAGATACGCCTGCTCCAGTATCCTTTCACCTCGCCCATCGGCGACGATGCCATTGCCTTCTATCGCTACTATATCCACGACACTATCTATGTGGGCCGTGACCTGTGCTTCCATCTGGAGTTCGTGCCCAACAACCAGCAGGACTTTGGCTTCCGTGGTGAACTCTATGTGTTGGCCGACAGCAGCTTCCAGGTGAAACGCTGTGAGATGACCATTCCCAAGCGCTCGGATGTGAATTTTGTGGAAAACATGAAGGTGACGCAAGAGTTCACCCAGTTGCCCGACGGTGAATGGGTGCTCTCCGTTGATGATATGTTCACAGAGCTCAAGGTGGCCAGCTTCCTGCAGCAGTTTGCCGTCATACGCAACACCCGTATCACTGACTATGCCTTCGACGAGCTGCCACGCCAGTTGTTCAAGGGTAAGAAGAAGGAAGTGAAAGACGTGAACGCCATGATGCAAGGCGATGATTTCTGGTCGAAGTACCGACAAGTGGAACTCACCAAGAGCGAGAGCTCCATGGATGCCTTCGTGCATGGTCTGGAGCAGATAAAAGGCTTCAACTACATCATTTTCGTGGCCAAGGCGTTTATTGAGAACTTTGTGGAAACGGGCACACCCAAGACGCCTTCGAAGGTGGATATTGGCCCTATCAACACCATGATTACCCGCAACTTCGTGGATGGCTATCGCTTCCGCGTGTCGGCCCAGACCACGGCAAATCTTGACTCCAATTTCTTTGCTTCCGGCTATATTGCCCGAGGCGTGGACTCGAAGAAGACCTATTACAAGGGCGACCTGATATGGTCGTTCAACAAGAAGGAATATCTGCCCCGCGAGTTCCCCAAGCGTACGCTGACACTGTCGTCAACCTACGACGTGATGTCGCCCAGTGACAAGTTCATGCACACCGACAAGGATAATGTGTTTACCTCTTTCAAATGGGCCAAGGTCGACAAGATGATGTTCTACAACCGCCAGTCGCTCACCTTTGAGCGTGAGGAGGACTGGGGCTTCCGTACCACCGTGGCGCTGAAGGCTGAAGAGAACGAGGGAGCCGGACAGCTGTTCTTCGTGCCTCTGTCCAAGAGCGGTGACCGCACCACCTGGACAAACTTCAGCAATCACGCCCTGGGCAATATGGCGGCTACGCCATCACAGTCACTCCGCACCACCGAGCTGCGTGCTGAGCTGCGCTTTGCTCCTGGCGAGACCTTCATCAACACCAAGCAGCGCCGACTGCCCATCAACCTTGACTCGCCCGTCTTTACCGTCAGCCATACCATGGGCTTGAAGGACTTCCTGGGTGGCGACTACACCTACAACTTCTCCGAGGCCACTATCTTCAAGCGCTTCTGGCTGAAGTCGTGGGGCAAGCTCGATTTCTATATGAAGGGTGGCATACAGTGGAACCAGGTGCCCTTCCCCCTGCTCATCATGCCCGAGACCAACCTGAGCTACATCATGCAGGACTACACCTTCACCCTCATAAACAACATGGAGTTCCTCAACGACCGCTATGCCTCGGCCATGCTGCTCTGGGACCTGAATGGTAAAATATTCAACCGCATCCCCTTGCTGCGCAAGCTGAAATGGCGTGAGTGGCTCACGGTGAAATGTCTGTGGGGCGACCTCAGTGACAAGAACAATCCCATGCTGGCACAGAATGCTGGCAGCGATGTGCTGATGTACTTCCCCGAGGGCTCCTATCTGATGGACTCCAAGCGACCCTATTGGGAGGTATCGGCAGGCATCCACAACATCTTCAAGATAGTGCATGTAGAATATGTGCGCCGACTGAGCTATCTGGACCTGCCCACTGCCCACAAGCACGGTGTGCGCTTCATGATACGCATGACCTTCTAAGAAAAGAACATACACCCTACTACTGACAATGAAGAAATACTCATTATGCTTGATCCTGATGGTGCTAGCCTCAGCGCTGCAAGCCCGCGAACGCAAGAGCTTTGATGCTGGCTGGCGCTTCATGCTGGCCGACTCGGCCGTGATGGCATCACCCAGCTATAATGATGCCCACTGGCGCTGTCTCAATGTGCCTCATGACTGGGCTGTTGAGGGCGACTTTTCTGCTGGAAACCCCAGTGGAGCCGGAGGCGGTGCACTGCCTGGTGGAGTGGGGTGGTACCGGAAAAGCCTTGTCCTTTCACCAGCCGACAGGAACGGGAAACGCTTCTTCCTAGAGTTTGATGGCGTCTACATGAACTCCACGGTCTATGTGAATGGACAGAAGGTGGGCTTCCGTCCCTATGGCTACAGCTCTTTTGAGTATGACGTCACCGATTACCTGCACGACGGAAAGAACATGGTGGCGGTCCGCGTTGACAATAGCGACCAGCCCAACTCACGCTGGTACTCCGGTTGCGGCATCTATCGCCATGTGTGGCTCACCACTACCGGCCCCATCCATGTGAAGCATTGGGGCGTTCATGTGCAGACCGATGCCAGGACGGGGCGGGTGACCGTCGATGTTGACATTGAGAACCACCAGGATGCCAGCATTAAGCCGCAAATCAGGAACACCGTCTTTGACGCCGAAGGCCGCGAGGTAGGGATGAAGGTGCGCAAACCTCAGCTGTGGTCGCCTGCCCATCCCTATATATATAATGTTCGTACGCAGGTGCTGGTAGGCCGCCAGGTGGTGGACGAAGTGTGGACCACCACGGGCTTCCGCGACTTCCGCTTCGACTCCCAGACAGGCTTTTGGCTGAATGGGCAGAACATGAAGCTGAACGGTGTCTGTGAGCATCACGACTTTGGATGCCTGGGCGCAGCGCTCAGTGAAGACGCACTTCACCGCAAGCTTACCAAGCTGAAGCAGATGGGCTGCAATGCCATTCGCAGCAGCCATAATCCGCCAGCCCCTGAACTGCTCAGCATGTGTGATACCATGGGCTTTGTCGTCATGGACGAAAGCTTCGATATGTGGCGACGCCGCAAGACGCAGAACGACTATGCCCGCTTCTTTGACGAATGGCATGAGCGCGACTTGACCGATCTTGTCCTGCGTGACCGCAACCACCCCTCCGTACTTATGTGGAGCATTGGCAATGAGGTACTTGAGCAGTGGTCGAGTGCCGAGGCCGATACCTTGTCGCTGGAGCAGGCCAACCTGATTCTCAACGCTGGTCACGATGCATCCACGCTGGCCCGCGATGGCGAACTCAGTGTGCAGTCGCTGCTCACCCGGCATCTGGCTGAAATAGTGCGCCGTTACGATGCCACCCGCCCCATCACTGCTGGCTGCAACGAGCCCAGCCCAGGCAACCACCTGTTCAAGAGTGGTGCCATTGACATCATTGGCTTCAACTATCACCACCAGTGGGTGAGGGACGTGCCTAAGAACTTCCCCGGTAAGCCTTTCATCTTCTCCGAGAGTGTCAGCGCCCTGCAGACGCGTGGCTATTACATGATGCCCAGTGACAGCATCTACACTGCGCCGAAGGAATGGTGGCTGCCCTATACCGACCCTACCTTCATGTGTTCCGCCTACGATAATATGCATGCCTCCTGGTCGTCCACTCATGAAGAGACCTGGGATGTGGTGAAGCATACGCCCTACTGCGGCGGACAGTTCATCTGGACAGGCTTTGACTACATTGGCGAGCCTACTCCCTATGGCTTTCCGGCCCGCAGCTCCTATTTTGGCATAATCGACCTGGCCGGATTCCCCAAGGACTCTTACTACATGTACCAGAGCGAATGGACCAGTCAGCCCATGCTGCACCTCTTCCCCCATTGGAACTGGCTGCCTGGCCAGACCATTGACCTCTGGGCCTACTATAATCAGGCTGACGAAGTGGAACTCTTCATCAATGGGCGCAGCCAGGGCGTCAGGAAGAAGGACGACCACACCTATCATGTGATGTGGCGCGTCACTTATGAGCCAGGCGAGGTGAAAGCCATAAGCCGAAAGAACGGTAAGGTGGTATGCCAGCAAGTCATCCGTACTGCCGGCCAGCCCGACCATGCCCGCCTGAGCATTGACTACGCTGGAAGCGACCTCACCTTTATCAATGTTGAAGTTGTCGACAAGGACGGAAATCTCTGTCCCTGGGCCGAGGATCAGTTCGTCTTCAGCACCAGCGGACAGGGTGCCAGCTTGGTGGCTACCGATAATGGTTGTCAGACCTCCATGGAAAGACTAAGTGTAGGCGCGTCAACAGAAAAGCCACGCCGAAAGGCCTTCTTCGGCAAGTGCATTGCCGTGGTACGTGGCCATGGCCAGCTCACCGCCCAGTCGCCCATGCTGCCATCAGCCATCATCGGTTTTTAGAGCTACTACGCGCGCGCGTATATATTGCGCGAATGGATGTGCTACAAGTGCTACCGGTGGTGTTAACCATCTGTTGTTGTGACGTTTACGGGTGCAAATTGGCCTCTCGGAAGTGCTACCGGAAATGCTACAGGTGCTACCGGCCACAGAACGGCGGCGAGATTTTCCAAAAAGTCAACGAGATTTTTCAAAAAGTCAACGAGATTTTTCAAAAAGTCGCCGCCCTTTTTTGAAAAGTCGGTGCCGCATGAAAAATTCCCGATGAGACATATAGAAAAGTCGGGCCGCGACTTTTCTATATGTCTCATTTCTGCACAAAAGAGCTAAAATGTGCAACTAGTTACCCATCCCTACCAGTAGCATTTCCAGTAGCATTTTCAAAAAGCCAAAATGCACCCGCAAATTGTTGTGTTCCAGTTTGTTAAGAATGCCAGTAGCACTTGTAGCACTTTCTTTTGTCTATTATTTACGTATTTACGCGCGTGCGCGTAAAGGCTATACTTTCGTATATTCGTCTTAGATACAGATACAAAAGACCCCACCCTGTATTCCGCTTCGAAAGGGGAGTGGACGGTGGGGATTATGGTGCATGGAAGACTAGAACTGGTATTCGCTGACGCCCTTGGCATGACGTTCCATCAGGCGGCGCATGCTGGCGCGTATGGCGTAGCGGTTCTTCTGTTCCATGCCCGTCAGTACTGAGTCAGGGATGTCAATGGGCAAGATGCGGTAGTTATGCTTGAAGTTATTGTCGTTTGGACGACTGACCCAATAAAGGCAGTAGCCGCAGTTGCTCAGGCGGGTCTGTGGGTGGAGGCGTGGCTGTCCGTTTTCCAGTGTGTCGCGCTTCTCCAGTTCCAGACGTACCAGGTAGCCGCCGTAGGTGTTGGGCTTCGACTGGTTGCTCACCACATTGCCCATTGACCAGGCCACCAGATGCAGGCTGTCGGGGCTAAGCTCCAGGGGCTGTGCCACATGGGGATGGCCGCCAATGACGTGGTCCACTCCATTGTCGAACAGCCACTGGGCCAGCTCGCGCTGCTGCTGAGAGGGCAGCTGCTGGTACTCAATGCCCCAGTGGGGTAGGGCGATGATGACATCGGGCTGCATGGCCTTGGCTTTCTCTATGTCAGCGCGAATCTGGGTGGTGTCAATCAGGTTGACCACGTTGGGCTGTTCAATGGCTATGCCGTTGGTGCCGTAGGTGAAGTTGAGCAGCACCACGCGCAGCCCGTTCTTCTCCAGCAGGAAGGGGTAGGCCTTGTCGCGTTCTGCCTGGTTTATATATGTACCCAGGTGGGGCACATGCAGCGAGTCCATCATGCTGATGGTGCGCTCCAGCCCGGCGCGCCGGCTGTCCAGACAGTGGTTGTTGGCCGTGAGCAGCACGTCGAATCCAGCATCAATGCAGGTCTGCAGATACTCATCGGGTGCACGGAACTGGGGATAGCCAGAGTAAGGCCGCCCGCCCAGCGTCACCTCAAAGTTACCAATGGCCACGTCGGCGCGCTCAATCTCGGCCTTCACCAGTGCAAATGTCTCGTCGTAGTTGTAGGTGCCGTCGGGCTGCAGAGCGGCTTTTATCTGTGGCCCGTGCTGCATCAGGTCGCCAGCGAAGAGCAGGCTTAAGTGGAGCTCACGCGGCTCCACCGTGATGGTGTCTTCGTCTGTGGGTGACTGTTGCTTGTTGGCAGCGTTGCAAGCGCTGAAGACCATGGCCAGTGAAGCCAGCAGGAGGAAAAAGGAGTGCTTCTGTTTCATGATGGCATTATCATCAATTTTGTCAGGAATCTGTGTGCAAAGTTACAATAATAATTCCAGAAACCATTCTTTTCAATGCAAAAGTTCATAAAAACATAAGATTTCAAATGGATTTCAAATGGATTCTGCCTGATGGCTTGGAAGAGTAATGTGAAAAGTGAATGTGGGAATCCCCCATGTCCGGAAAATGAAGAACGGGAAAAAAGGAAAAGGATGCAATCGTTTGCATGCAAACTAGTGTTCATTCATGAGCAAAGAAGCGGTTGAGGAATGAAAAAAGTAGTAACTTTGCCCTTAGCTAGAAACAAAAAAAACTAATATAATATGAAGATTCTATTTAACCTGGAGTATCAGACAACATTTGGTGAGCAGCTGGTGGTGAACATCCTGGATGGTGAAAAGCCTGTACAGCAGCACACAATGGGAACACTGGATGGCTATCACTGGATGCTGGAGCTGCCTTGGAAGGGCGCAGCCGGCACTTACCTGGATTACTATTATAGTGTGACGCGGGGCGAAGAAGTGGTGCGCAAGGAATGGCTGACCGAGCCCCACCGGCTGGAACTGGCCGCCGTACGCGGCGTTCGCTACATGGCCTACGACCACTGGCTCGACACGCCCGAGGATTCGTATATGTACTCTTCGGCCTTTACCGACTGTGTGATGGCCCGTCAGCGGGAGCTGAGCACCAAGAGTGAGTTCTCCACCACTATCCGCCTGAAGGTACGAGCCCCCCAGTTGCGCAGTGGGCAGCGGCTGGCCCTGGTGGGAGCCCCCGCCTATCTGGGAGCCTGGAATGCCCAGCTGGCCCTGCCCATGACTGAGCACGAATGTCATGAGTGGGTGGTCAGTCTCGATGCCGACCGCCTGCCAGGACGCTTTGAGTTCAAGTTCGTCATTCTTCCAATGATGAATGATAATCCGGAGACGAAAAAGAACAACAGCCCCGTCTGGGAGAACTGCAACAACCGCTTTGTGGAGCTGCCCGACGCTGGGTTGCAGAAGGGCGACGTTGCCATCTACGAGTTGCCGCAGGCTTCCTTCGCCGTCTATCCGTGGAAGGGAGCCGGCACCGTCATCCCCGTCTTCTCGCTTCGTACGGAAGGAAGCTTCGGCGTGGGCGACTTTGGCGACCTGAAGATGATGATTGACTGGTGCGCCAAGACCAGCCAGCGCATCCTGCAGATACTGCCCATCAACGATACCAACATCACTCATACCTGGCAGGATTCCTATCCCTACAACAGCATCAGCATCTATGCCCTGCATCCGCAGTACACCGACCTGCGCCAGCTGCCCCAGCTGAAGGACGCCCAGCGGCGTGAGCACTACGAGCAGGTGCGCCAGGAGCTCAATGCGCTGCCGCAGATTGACTACGAGCGTGTGAACCGTGTGAAAATGGACTATCTGCGCGAGGTCTACCAGCAGGAGTGGGCGGCCGTGAAGCGCAGGAAAGCCTACAAGGACTTCTTCGAGGAGAACAAGCATTGGCTGCAGCCCTACGCAGAGTTCAGCTATTACCGCGACCTTTATGGCACGGCCGTCTTCGAGCAGTGGCCCACGCCGCTGGCCAAGCCCGACCAGAAGGTGCTTGATTTCTGGTACTTCGTGCAGTACAACCTGGACCTGCAGATGCGGCTGGCCCACGAGCATGCCCGCCAGCAGCGCGTCATCCTGAAGGGCGATATCCCCATTGGCATCAGCCGCGACGGCGTGGAGGCCTGGGTGGAGCCTCGCTATTTCAACCTGAACGGACAGGCTGGTGCCCCGCCCGATGCCTTCGCCGAAGACGGACAGAACTGGGGATTCCCCACCTACAACTGGGACGAGATGCTGAAGGACGGATGCCAGTGGTGGGTGCGCCGATTCCGCAAGATGGCCCAGTATTTTGATGCCTACCGCATTGACCACGTGCTGGGCTTCTTCCGCATCTGGGAAATTCCCGTGCCCCACAAGAGCGGTCTCTATGGGCAGTTCCAGCCATCGCTGCCCATGACGCGTGAGGAGGTTGAGGCCTATGGCGTGCCCTTCCGTGAGGAGCTGTTCCTGCCCGACAACCGTCATGGCGCTGCACGGGGCTGGCATCCCCGCATCAATGCACTGAGGATGGAGGAGTACCAGTCGCTGCTGACTGAGGACGAGCGCCACCGCTTCAAGCATTTGTACGAAGACTATTTCTACCGTCGCAACAACCAGTTCTGGTATCATGAGGCCATGAAGAAGCTGCCCCTGCTGACCCAGTCCACTCGCATGCTCTGCTGTGCTGAAGACCTGGGCATGGTGCCCGACTGCGTGCCCTGGGTG
>CAMNJH010000002.1 GCA_946541275.1 uncultured Prevotellaceae bacterium | reverse complement strand
CAAAGTTACGAAAAATCGAGCGCAGAACAAAACAAATTGTTTGTTTTTTATGCAGAGATGAAGTAACTTCGCCACGAAGTGGAAAAGATAAGTAACAGTTGAGAGTGTGCAGGGCACTATCAAAGAGTATTTTCGCTAAAAAGTATAAATAATGTTAACAGAAAGCAATTACCAAGACAATCCCGCCCCCTAACTCCCAACTTTTCAATACCTTTGCAGTGAAATTGGCGTAATACGCACTTTTAAATGAAGAGAAGAAGAAGAGTGACCGGCCACCAACATGGTATGCAGGCCGTTACGTTGTGTATCAGCACCACGATGGTTCTTATCCTGCTGGGGCTTGTGGTTTTATCTGTCTTAACGGCACGAAACCTGTCAATCAACGTAAGGGAAAACATGACCATGAACGTGGTGTTGGGCGACACTGTCAGCCTTAGTGACGGCACCGCACTGGTGAACGAGCTAAAGGCTCGCCCCTATGCCAAGGCGGTGAAATACATCAGCCAGGAAGAAGCCCTGCAGGTGATGACTCAGGAGATGGGCGCTAACCCCGTGGAGTTTGCCGGGCTGAACCCCTTCCTGGCCGAGATTGAAGTACACGTCAGCAGCAATTACGCCAATACCGACTCTATGCGCCATATCAGCGAGGCATTGAAGAAAGACGCACGCGTAGTGGACGTGGCCTATCTAGCTGACCAGATAGACGACGTGAACCGCAATGTGCAGCGCATCAGCATCATCCTGCTGGTGCTCTCCGTGCTGCTCATCATCGTGAGCTATACGCTGATCTCCAACTCCGTGCTGCTAGGCATCTATGCCCGGCGCTTCACTATCCACACCATGAAGCTGGTGGGCGCCAGGTGGTCACTGATACGACGGCCATTCCTCAGGCACAGCGTCCTCATCGGACTGGTGGCTTCGCTGTTGGCTTGCGCCGTACTGGGCGGCATCATCTATAGTCTATACCGCTATCAGCCAGGAGTCGAGAGCCTGATTGGGCAGCAGGAAATATTGTTGACCGCAGTGGTCGTCTTCGCCTGCGGCTTTGTCATCATGCTGCTCTGCACGCTGCTTTCAGTGAATAAGTTTCTGCGTATGACTGCAGGTGAACTGTACCAGAGCTGATGATTATGAATTATGAATTAAGTTTTATATAAAATAAAAATGGATAAGAAGAATTTAGCTTTCGGAAAGACAAACTTCATCCTTTTGGGCATAGGAATGCTAGTAGTTATTATCGGTTTTCTACTGATGTCTGGTGCCGGCTCCACCAACGAAGCCTACAATCCCGACATCTTCAGTGCCCGCCGCATCAAGGTAGCTCCCATCGTATGCTTGCTGGGATTCGTGTCGATGATATACGCTGTGGTGCACAATCCCGAGAAGCCTTTCCCCTGGCAGAAACGAAAAACAACCATCGATTAAAGAGGACAGGACATGGATTGGTTGCAAACAATTATCATAGCCGTGGTTGAGGGACTGACCGAATTTCTTCCCGTCTCCTCTACTGGCCACATGATTATCACACAGAACTTGCTGGGCCTGGATGCCGCTTCGCTGAGCGAAAGCGACAAGGCCTTCGTGCATGCTTTCACCTTCATCATCCAGTTTGGCGCCATCCTCTCGGTGGTATGCCTCTATTGGAAGCGCTTCTTCCATGTTGACAAGACACCTGCACCAGAAGGAAGCAGTCTGTTTGAACGAATGAAGCATCGCTACTATTTCTATTGGCTCCTCTTTGTAGGTGTGCTGCCTGCTGTGATTATTGGTCTGGCCGCTAAAAAGTCGGGCTTGCTAGACTGGCTGCTTGACAGTGTTGAAGTGGTTGCCATCATGCTGGTACTGGGCGGTGTGTTCATGCTCTTCTGCGACAAGCTCTTCAACAAGGGTACCGACGATGTCAAGGTCAATGAGAAACGTGCCTTCAACATTGGCCTGTTCCAGTGCATCTCGGTCATCCCTGGCGTGTCGCGCTCAATGGCCACCATCGTTGGCGGCATGACACAGGGCCTCACGCGAAAGCGTGCCGCCGAGTTCTCGTTCTTCCTGGCCGTGCCCACGATGGCCGGAGCCACACTGCTCGACCTGCTCGACTTGATAAAAGAGGACGCTGCCTGGGCCACCTCGCACAATATTGCCATGCTGATACTGGGCTGCGTCGTGGCCTTTATCGTGGCCCTATTGGCCATGAAGTGGTTCGTGGCCTTCTTGACCAAGTATGGCTTCAAAGCCTTCGGCGTGTACCGCATCATTGTTGGTGGCATCATCATACTGATGCTGCTCACGGGCCACTCGCTTGTAATGGTCGATTAAACAAGCTGACATGAACTTCCAGGAAGGAGAATTCATCTACATCAACAAGCCCTACGGCATGTCGTCGTTTGGAGCGTTGGCCTATGTCCGCACACGGCTATCGCGCCTACTGCATGTGAAACGTCTGAAGACGGGCCATGCCGGCACCCTCGACCCCCTGGCTACGGGTGTACTGATTCTCTGTACAGGAAAAGCCACCAAGCGCATTGAGTCGTTGCAGTATGCCTCCAAGGAATATACCGCCACGCTGCAACTGGGTGCCACCACGGCAAGCTACGACCGCGAGCACACGGTGAACATGACCTACCCCATCCGCCATATCACCCGCAAACTGATAGAGCAGACCCTGCCCCAGTTCATGGGCGAGATTCAGCAGATTCCTCCCGAGTATTCCGCCTGTAGCATCGGTGGCGACCGTGCCTACAAGCTGATGCGCCGTGGTGAGAAAGTGGAGCTAAAGCCCAAGACGCTGCGCATTGACGAGCTGGAGCTAACCCACTTCGACCCCAAGACCATGCAGATGAGCATCCGTGTGGTCTGTGGCAAGGGCACCTACATCCGGGCATTGGCTCGTGACATCGGTCAGGCACTCTCCAGCGGAGCCTTCCTCACTGCCCTCTGCCGCACCCGACTGGCCGACGTGCGCATAGAAGACTGCCTGACACTGGACGAATTCCCCGCCTGGGTGGACAAGCAGATTGACAAAAAAGATTGAGCATTAAGCATTATATAGATGAAACTATCGCAATTCAAATTTAAACTGCCTGAAGAGCAAATCGCCCTCTACCCGCCTCACCGTACCTTCAAGAACGACGACGGCACCGTGGAGCGTGTCTATCAGCGCGACCGCTGCCGCCTGATGGTAGTGCACAGAAAAACCCAGAAGATAGACCTGTGGCAGAAGGACAGCCAGGGCAATGACACCCAGGAACCACTGAACTTCCGCAACATCGTAGACTATTTCCACGAGGGCGACACCTTCGTGTTCAACGACACGGCCGTCTTCCCCGCCCGCCTCTATGGCACGAAGGAGAAGACCGACGCCAAGATTGAGGTGTTCTTGCTGCGCGAGTTGAACGAAGAGCTTCGCCTATGGGATGTGCTCGTAGAACCCGCCCGCAAGATTCGCATCGGCAACAAGCTGTTCTTCGACGGTGAAGGCCCCATGGTGGCCGAGGTCATCGACAACACCACCAGCCGCGGACGCACGTTGCGTTTCCTCTACGACTGCCCTCACGACGAGTTCAAGCGCGAGCTCTTCTCATTGGGCTCGGCTCCGCTGCCCCGCTACATCGTGAACCACCGGCCTGTCGACGAGGACGATATGGTCAACTTCCAGACCATCTTCGCCAAGAACGAGGGAGCCGTTACCGCACCCTCCTCAGGCCTGCACTTCAGCCGTGAACTGATGAAAATCATGGAAATCAGAGGCTTCCAGAATGCTTTCATCACCTCCCACTGCTCACTGGGCGCCTTCGACCCCATTGAGGTGGAAGACCTGACCAAGCACAAGATGAATTCCGAGCAGATATTCATTGGCCCAGAAGCCTGCAAGACAGTGAACCAGGCCAAGCTGAACGGCAACAAAATCTGCGTGGTAGGCATCAGCACCGCCCGGGCCACCGAGTCATCAGTAGGCACTGACGGCATGCTGAAGGAATACGACGGATGGACCAACAAGTTCATCTTCCCGCCCTATGAGTTCGGGCTGGGCAATGCACTGATTACCAATTTCTACCATTCCGAGTCGACCATGCTGATGCTCACTGCAGCCTTCGGCGGCTACGAACTGATCATGGAAGCCTATGACACCGCCGTGAAGAACAACTTCATGTTCGGCTGCTATGGCGATGCCATGCTCATACTCGATGACTGAAGCAACGGTTAGGCACGGTTTAGCACGGAAACAATGGAGCTACATACGGTTTATCTGGGGCTGGGGTCAAACATGGACAACCGCACAGAGAAGCTCAACCAGGCCTGCGAAAAAATAGAAAAGCTGGTTGGCCACATCGTGCGCCAATCAGCTTTTTACGAAACCGAACCCTGGGGATTCGAGTCGGACAATTCTTTTCTCAATGCTGTCGTCTGCTGCCTAACTCAGCTGTCACCCCGACAGCTCTTACGCGTCACGCAGCGCATTGAGCGCCAGCTGGGACGGCGGCAGAAGACTGGCCCTGACGGTGTTTACCATGACCGGCCCATCGACATTGACATCCTGCTCTACGACGATATCCACGTAGACGAACCCGACCTCATCATCCCCCATCCCCGAATGTTCATCCGCTCCTTCGTGATGGACCCGCTGCGCGAGATTCTGCCACCAGGCCAGGAGCTGCCCTGAAACAGCAATGACAGATATGAAGAAAGGTTGACCAGCGTGCTGGTCAACCTTTCTTCTGCTGTGTGATTATTTCACTATTACCTTCCTTGTCTTATCGCCCGTGCGGACAATGTTGATGCCGCGCTGCGGTGCCTGCAGCAGTCGGCCGTCAAGCGAGTAGAAGCTTACTGCGCTCTTTCCAGTGTTCTGCTGAACGCCCTTCACGCTGGCCAGCTCCTCACTATCGTAGCTCAGGCGGAAGTTATCAACCTTGAACCATCCCTGACCATTCAATCCACCGTCAGCAAACGTCAGTCCGTCAGCGTTCACGCCATTGGTACGGAAGCCTATCTTGGCCACACCGTCTTCACCAACCTCAAACACCACCTTCATCGGGTGCAGCAGGTCGCTGTTGTAAATGCCATCTTGTCCGGCGGCGCATACCCATCCGGCGTAGGTCAGCACGGCAGCGTTCTTTGCATCCTCAGGCAAGTTCAGCTCACTGTAGGCTTCCTCCGTACCCCACATCTGCACAAAGTTGTTACCAAATATGCGCTGTGTAGTGGTGCAGTCGCCAGCCCAGTTGTACTGGACCATCACGTCGGCCTGCAGCGTGTAGGTGCCTGAAGGCATATTCTTAATAGTCTGGCTCAACTCCACCTCAGGAATGTTCGAGTTCCATATTCCCCACAGATGCTCGCCATCGGTGTACTGATGGTTAATCTCGGTGCCATCCTCCATGATGACGCTGATAGGGTCGCCGTGGTTGATTGCACACCAAGCGAGTCCAGGCGCCGTGGTCACTACCTCTCCGTCTAATGTCAGTGTCCAGCCTGTAGGAGCGGGCTGTGCGCCATCGCTCACGCTGTTGTTCTGTGAACTCAGGTCCTCAAAGCTGGGGTTCTTCACCACGTAGGTGATATCGCCCATCACGACCGATGTAGCCTTCAGCTCCTCTATGCCCTGATTGATAAGCTCCACCATCTGGGCAATCTGTGCCTCATCGGCCAAAGCCTCGTCAAACATATCCTCAGCCTCCATCAGCAGGTCACCGAAATCGTCGGCCGAGGTGCTGTGGTCGTATTCCACCAGAGCGGCATAGCCCTTTGAAATGGCTTCCATCAGGCTGGTGTAAGCCTTGACCGATGACAGCACGGTAGGATACATCTCTTTAAGAGTCTTAATGGCATTGATGATTTCCTCCTTCGAGCTGGTAGCGCCGATATTGCCTCCCAGCAAAGCCTGGGCCTGCTCCTTGATGCTCTTCTGCATCTGCTGACCAATCAGATTATCAAACAGCACAGCGAAATGGTTGTACACGGCCAGCGCATCGTCCTGCACGTAGCCCACCTTGAACAGGCGGAAATTATCCAGCTTGAACCATCCGTCACCGCCGGCTCCATTGCCCGTCTCTCGATTGGCAGCAGCAATGTCGCCGTTGGTGCGCATACCCAGCGTCAGTGTTCCATCGTAGACGAAGGCACGCACGCTTATCTCCTGCAGCTGACGGTCGGTAACGGGCTCAGTCAGTCCTTCAAAGCTGTATACTTCGCTCTGGTCCAGTCGCTCTTCATTATATTCTTCCTGTGAAGCAAAATACTTGGCGTTCAGGTTGCCGAAGATGCGCTGCGTGGTACGACGCGAGCCATTTCCGTTGGCACCCACCATCAGCAGAGCATAAACGTCATAGCTGCCGTTCTCCAGGCCTGTCACGGTCTGTGAAATCTCAAACTCAGGAATGCCCGAGTTCCATACTCCGTAGGCCACGTTGCCATCCTGCCCGTCGCAGTCGGCATTGGCGCCAGCCCATCCAGAGATGCCTGCGGCCTGTATCTCACTGGCGGTCTGGGTCTGCTTACCGTTGATGAAGATGTTCCATCCAGCAGGAGCAGCAGCCACGCCGCCATCCTGCGTGTTGCCGTTCTGTGCCGACAAATCCTCGAAGCTGTTGTTCTGTATCAGCACGGTCAGGTCGTCAGAACCCATTGCATAGTTGCGCTTGGCTTCCTGCAGGGCAGTCAGTGCGGCTTGCAGCTGTTCCACGCTGCTGTCAGCATTGAAAGCGGCGGTGGCAGCATCAATGGCGGCGCTGAAGACAGCGCTGGGATTGCCGTTGGCCAGCAGCTCCAGGTCGGCCACAATCTCCCTATAAAGATTCATGCGGGCATTGACTATTTCCTTGGCAGCAGCCAGGTCGTCGGCCGTGAAGTCGTTCTTCTCATAGTACACCACGGCGGCGTCATAGGCTTTCTTGAAGCCCTCAGCATAACCATCAAGGCCCAGGTAGTTGTTCTCCAGGTCCTGCAGCAGAGCATACAGCTCTACTTTCTGCTGGTAGGCAGGCACATCCTCCAACTCAACGAAAGCCCAATAGCGCGACACAGGGTCCTTGGGCACGATGAAGCCTGTCTCGTCGAAGACATAATCTCCTGTCTCGTCGGTCTCCCATCCGCCATAGAAGTCAGGGAACCACTGGCTGCTAGGCTCGGTGATGACCAGGTACTCGCAGCCTTTGTTCAGGTGCAGATAGCCTCCCTCGCAGCTGGGGTTACCCTGGCCTGTGCCGGCTTTCAGCAGATAGTAGTCGGGCTGGTCGCTCTGTTCCAAGATCCACACCACGGGGTCCAGCTCCTCAATGTGCAAATTGTCAGTACCTACGGGGATGCCCATATAGTGGTTCTCCACTACCTCATTTCCCTCCTCGTCAGCAATGGCACTAGGCTGATAGAAATAGAACGAGCCGTCCTCATTCTTCTGAGCCGTAACGGTGGCGTCGGTAATCCTGGCCAGGTCGTAGCCCTGCAGATAGAGCGCGCCGTCCCACGACGTCTTGACGACAAAGCTGCTGGGTTTCACTCGGCTCACCAGCATGTAGGTCTTGCCATCCTCGGGAGCCTTGGCATAGGGCAGCCCAATGGCCATTGACACTGTCGAGGCCAACAACAGGCACGACAATACCATCAATTTCAAGTAATTTTTCTTCATAAGCTTTTTAATTAAATTGTTAGTTACTCCATTGTAAGTGGTGGCAAATTTACGCCTAATTATTCAAATACACAAATTTTTTCCCGCTTTTCTTTTCTTATTATTATAAATTGTGTAAATTTGCACAAAATATTGACTGAAACATGAGAATACTGATTATCAATGGCCCCAACCTGAACCTGCTGGGACGTCGGGAGCCGGGCATCTATGGCAACTCATCGTTCGACGACTATCTGCCGCAACTGCGCCAGCGCTTCCCACAAATAGAGATAGAATACTACCAGAGCAACGTGGAAGGCGAGCTCATCAACAAGATGCAGCAGGAGGGCTTCACCTGTCAGGGCATCGTGCTCAATGCCGGGGCCTACACCCATACCTCGATAGCGCTGCACGACTGCATCCGCTCCATCACGGCGCCAGTGGTAGAGGTGCATATCTCAAACGTGCACCAGCGCGAGGAGTTCCGCCACCACTCCATGATCAGCTCAGCCTGCCGCGGCGTCATCTGTGGTTTCGGCCTTGACAGCTACCGGCTGGCCGTGGAAAGTTTTATCATGCATTGAGCATATATAGGAGTGCATTCATCAAGTGGACTACGCTTTAGAAGAATACATCAACGCTCACATCGACCCCGAACCAGAGCATCTGTACCGCCTGTGGCGCGCTACCAACATAGAGCTGCTCCATGGGCGCATGGCCAGCGGACACCTGCAGGGGCGGCTGCTGAAAATGCTGGTTCAGATGATTCGCCCCAAGCTCATAGTCGAGATAGGCACCTTCAGCGGCTACAGCGCACTGAGCATGGCCGAGGGGCTGGACGATGACGGGTGTATCTATACCTTTGAAATCAATGACGAGATAGAGGATTTTGCACACCGATGGATCAGCAGCTCACCCGTAGGCCACCGCGTGAAGCTCATCATTGGCGATGCCATCAGCCTGCTGCCCACGCTGGGCTTGCAGTTCGACATGGCCTTCATTGATGGCGACAAGCGTACCTATCTGGAGGCCTACGAGACGGTGCTGGCCTGCCTGCGCCCAGGTGGCGTCATCCTGGCCGACAACACACTGTGGGACGGTCACGTCAGCGATTCCGCCTACGACCATGACCAGCAGACACTGGGCATACGCCGCTTCAACGACCACCTGGCAGCCGATGAGCGCGTGTCGAAAGTCATTCTCCCCCTGCGCGATGGTCTTACACTCATCAAAAAGAATGGCCAATGAAGTAGTTGCCACAAAATGCTGAGCATTTTAGCCTATGCCAAGTGCCACTTCATTGCAAAAGATTATGATTTTGCTTGATTTAAATCAATAATTTATCAATCTCATAGTTTTTTAGCCCAAAAACCTTGCAAATTGAAAAACTTTTGCCTACCTTTGCAACGTGTTTTTCATAGTATTAGATTTAAGGTTAACAAAGGTTGGGTCACAGCGGTGACCCTTTTTTTGTGCCAAACAGGTTTAAACGTATATGAAAAGAACCTTCATCATGCTGCTGCTCGTTTCTGCAGCCATCATTTCATCCAATGCTCAGCTCCTTTTCCGTGTCAGCGGTGGTGGGGTGGAAAAACCATCATACATGCTTGGGTCGCTACATTTGGTATCAGGTGAAACACTGGAGCGTTACGATGCCTATCTGGAGGCAGAGAAACAGTGCGAACAACTATACGTTGAATACGACATCACCAACGACCAGCACAATAAAGAACTGCAGAGCTCTGGCTTGGAGCTGGTAATGCTGCCTGACAGCCTGACCATTTTTGAAGTCCTGGGAGCCGAGAGGGCGCAAAAGCTGACAGAAAGGATGCAGCTGACCTGCCATGTGAACTTGACTGATTCTGCCGCCATGCAAATGTGGCATTGGCAACCTTACGCATTTACAAACATGCTCTCTCTGATGACAACGAATGAACTGTTCAGCAAAGTACCAACCTTGCAGAAGCTGAGAGGAAAGGGTGCCCCCATGGACGCTACTTGCACCATAAGAGCCAAGCTGAATGGTTGGAAGGTGGGTGAACTTGACCAATTGGCCAGGCAGGAAGAGCTAGAGAAAACGAGGGAAAAAATGGCAAAGTCCATTGACGAGCAAGCCGATTCACTGATGGCATTACTGAACAACTTCGAGGAGCGTAAACAAACCATGCTTCACGAACTTGAAAAATGGGATAAAACGGTCTTGGCCTGGATAAAAGGCGATTTCGAGGAGTTCACCAGCTACATGTCAGCCGAAACCGACGAGCAGCCATTACTATTCAATGAACGCAATAAAAAATGGCTACCCAGAATCATTGAAGCCATGAATGAAGCGCCCACGCTTTTCGTCTTCGGTGCAGGTCACCTGATCCAGCCTTACGGCCTTGTTCATCTGCTCCGTGAAGCCGGCTATGAAGTTGAACAGATAAAAACATTCAAATGGTGACAGGAACACAGCGTCCCCCCGCCATACCTCCGCTGTTCGCGCGCGCGCGTATATATAGCAACATGTTTATGCTACAAGTGCTACTGGTGATTATAACCGTCTGATACATAGACGTTTGCAGGTGCATATTGTTTTTCAGGAAAAACTACCGTTTGTGCTACCGGTTTCACCCGCCATTCACCTGCACACTTTCATCCTTTTGTGCAGAAATGAGACATATAGAAAAGTCGCGTTCGACTTTTCTATATGTCTCATGGCAACTTTTTTCATGGGGGGGCCGGCTTTTCAAAAAACGGCGCCGACTTTTTTGAAAAAATCAACGACTTTTTGAAAAATCTCGTTGACTTTTTTTCATGGGGCGTTGACTTTTTGGCACGAAAGCACTTTCTGGATGAACCGGTAGCACCTGTAGCATCTTTGGTAGCACGAATACGAATAGTTCGTGCACCCGTAATCGACAATACATCAATCAGTTAGAGGCATCGGTAGCACTTGTAGCACCTTCTTTCGCGCGTATATTACGCGCGCGCGCAAAGACCAGCTTTGTGAGGTATGCTGACAATAGGGGTAATACTGGTACACGAGGCCTACGATGGCTAAAAAATGCGTCAAAAAGAAAAAAAGCAGTCTGAAATGGATGGAGTAAAGATTTTTTTTGTATTTTTGCAAAGAAATATTAAAGACACATGAAAAGAATCCTTTTTGTCATCCTTGCCATGAGCTGGCTTCAGGCATCGGCCCAGCTGATTAACCCGATTATACCAGGCTTTCATCCAGACCCCAGCATCTGCCGTGTAGGCAATGACTTCTATATAGTGAACTCGTCGTTCCAGTATTTCCCTGGCGTGCCCATCTTCCATTCGCAGGACTTGCAGCACTGGGAGCAGATAGGCAACGTACTGAACCGCCAGTCACAACTGCCGCTGAAGGACGCCACCTCGTGGCTGGGCATCTACGCTCCCACCCTGCGCTATCACAATGGCACCTACTACATGATTACCACCAATGTGGGCAACGGCGGCAACTTCATGGTGACGGCCACTGACCCACGTGGTCCCTGGAGCGAGCCTCTCTGGCTGGAACAGCAAGGCATTGACCCCTCGCTGCTGTTCGAAGGGGAAAAATGCTACATGGTGAGCAACCCTGACAATACCATCACCCTGTGCGAGATTGACCCGAAGACGGGCCGCCAGCTGACCAAGAGCCGACCCATTTGGCAGGGCATGGGCGGGCGCTACCCCGAAGGACCCCATATCTACAAGAAAGATGGCTACTACTACCTGCTCATCAGCGAGGGCGGCACGGAGCTGGCCCACAGCATCACCATGGCCCGCAGCCGCAACATTTATGGCCCTTACGAGCCCAATCCACTGAACCCCATCCTGACGCACTGCAACATGAAGGGACAGGGCAGCCAGATACAGGGTACAGGCCACGGCGACTTGGTACAAGACCAGAAGGGGCAGTGGTGGCTGGCCTTCCTGGCCTATCGACACTATAACGGCAGCTATCACCACCTGGGGCGCGAGACCTTCCTGGCCCCCGTGGAATGGCCTGAGGGCGGATGGCCCGTGGTGAACGGCGGGCAGCCTATAGAGCCCGTGCAGCGCCAGCCCATCAGCGTGCGCGATGAGTTCGACGGCCCCCTGGGCCCCGAATGGGTGTTCATGCAGAATCCCGACTCCACCTACTACAAGATGCGCAACGGCAAGCTGCGCCTGATAGGCTCCACCTACGACCTCAAAGCCAACCATACGCCTACCTTCATTGGTCGCCGCCAGGAGTCGGCCAAATTCACGTTCGACACCAAGATGAGCTTCTATGACTTTGGTCCCAACGACGAGGCTGGCATCTGCGTCTACCAAATTCAAGACGGCTTCGTGCAGGCCTGTATGCAGAACAGCGGCAACAACCACTTCGTCACCCTGCGACTGAACCTGAAGAATGTCAACGTACAGCTGGCCTCCAAGAAGGTAAGCGCACTACAGCTGTGGCTGCGCGTCAGCAGCGACAGCAAGAACTACCAGTTCTACTACTCTACTGACGGCAGCAACTATCAGCACCTGGGCGACGTGGACTGCTCGCTGCTCTCCACCGAGACAGCGGGCGGATTCACTGGCGTCACACTGGGCCTCTATGCCTACAATGGCAATCTCCGCTACTACTCGGGCCACGCCCTGGCCGACTTTGACTATGTGGCCTACACGGAGCAATGACCCGCAACAAACGAACGCGATTTAACAACTTTATATTATTAACCCTTTAAAAAAAGTAACAAGTATGAAGAAGTATTTAGCAGAACTTGTGGGAACATTTGTACTAACGTTCCTAGGCTGCGGCGCCGCCGTGGCTCTGGGCTGTGGCAGCGACACGGCCAGCATCGTAGGTACCGCCATGGCCTTCGGCCTGGCAGTGGTAGCCATGGCCTACACCATCGGAGGCATCAGCGGTTGCCACATCAACCCTGCCATCACCCTGGGCTGCTTCCTCACGGGGCGCATGAACTCGAAGGACTGCGGCATGTACATGCTATTCCAGGTCATCGGCGCCATCCTGGCTGCCGCCGTGCTGAAGCTCATCGTCACCACGGCTGAACCCAGTGCCATCATCACCACCGACACGGGTGCTAACGCCTGCGCTTTCGGCGTGACCAACGGCCTCATCGTGGAGATTGTGCTCACCGCCCTGTTCGTGCTCGTAGTGCTCGGCGCCACCTCGAAGACCAACGGCGCCACCAATAACTTCGCCGGCCTGGCCATTGGCCTCAGCCTGATACTGATTCACCTGGTGGGCATCCACTTCACAGGCACCAGCGTGAACCCCGCCCGCAGCATTGGTCCCGCCATCTTCGCTGGTGGACAGGCCCTGAGCGAGCTCTGGGTGTTCATCGTAGGCCCACTGGCCGGAGGCGCTCTGGCAGCAGGAATCTGGAAGTGCATCCATCCTGACAAGGCATAAAAATGATATGAGAAGATACCTAACTTTCCTGACCATGCTAGTGTTGTCAATTGCCTACGCCAATGCGCAGGTGTTTCGCTACATGGTCATTGAAAAAGACGACGGCAGCCAAGTACGAGTACCTGTTGCAAGAATTCAGCAGGTCACCTTCGATAGCATCATAGGTTTACCGGCCAACCTCTATCTGGTGGGCGGCAACGGCGAGTGGAACAGCGAAAAGGTGCAACGCTTCGAGCACGTAGAGGATTCGCCTATCTACTATTACGAGTTTGAAGGCAATGGCGGCAGTTACGACATCTGGTTCGCCTTTGGCGATGATGCCGCCCTCGACTCTATTGCCAACGGCAACTGGGACTACCTGTATGGTACTACAGGCAGCAACACCGACCTGCAGGGGGCCTTCAATCGTCGCTACACACTAGGACAGGACAAATCTTTCTGTGTAGATGGTAAGGCACCATTCTATCGTTTCACTGTGAACATGGCTGACATGACCTACGAAATCACTTCTCAGGCCTCTGAACGGTTCCTCTATTTCATTGGTGCTACTGATGGATGGGCAACTTCTGAGCAGCGACTGGAATCACCTGGCTTCAACGGAATCTACACGGGCTTCCTGTACATTGCCGATCCCAACGGATGGGGCAACGAATTCAAGTTCCAGCGTGAGCCTGGCAACTGGGATACTCAGCTGAACACCGGAACCTTTGGGGGCAATATCTCGGGTGACGTTATGGGTGGCGGCGACACAGAATCGAACCTTAAAGCCGTGGCAGGCGAGGGTGTCTACTATGTCACAGTCGACCTGAACAAACCAGCACTGAATGCCGTCAAGGTGAACAACATGAATCTGGTGGGAGAGTATAACGGATGGAACGTGGCCGACGACAGCCAACGGATGACGTGGGATGCGGAAAACTACTGCTTCGTGAAGACGGACGCTGTGTTGACACAATCCGAGTGGAAATTTGCAGCCAACAACAGTTGGGACATCAATCTGGGTAGTGACTATAATGATGAATCCAAACTGGTTCTGGAAGGCTCTAATCTCCACGTATCTGGCAGCATCGTCAAGCTCTATCCTACACGCCGGACGTCAGACAACATCTACTTCACAGTAGAGAATGCTACTCGTTGAACCGCGCAGCAATACACAAAACAAAATGAACCCCAGAAGCATTATCCTGACTTCTGGGGTTCATTTTATAGCGGCAGTATAACAATGCTGCCCTGCCTCAACGATGCCGGCACGTCGATGATGCGCTGATTGCTGGAGCCGCGGAACACCAGCGACTCGTCGCGCTTCTCTTTGATGAAGGGGCCGTCGACCAGCACGTCGAGCTGCTCCAGGAGTGCCCGTTGGCGGGGGTTGCTGAGCAGCTGCTCAAAGGTGAAGCCGGTGTAGCACCAGATGGTCTTCTCGGGCGTTCGCTGATGGATGGCCCTGGCCAGCTCGGCAAAGCCCTCTGGCTGGTACATAGGGTCGCCGCCAGAGAAGGTGACATTGGCAAAGGGGTCGGCCTCAATGACGCGCATCACGTCGTCAGTGCTCACGGTGTAACCGCCGCTGAAATCCCACGACTGCGGATTGTGGCAACCCGGACACTTATGGCGGCACCCGGCACAGTAGATGGAGGTGCGGAAGCCTGGCCCGTCGACCATGGTATCTTCAATGATGTTCAGTATCTGCAGCATTTCGAATACAAAGATATATAGACTTGCCTGATAGGAACGACGACGCTTCTTTCTTTTGCAAAATATTAACGCTTTAGTCTGCATATCCGGGATATGTACGAACCGTCGGTCGCCGTACAGCCCACCACCACAACATTTGGCAGACTTGTCGGCATGGGCAACGTACAGCTGGTGTCTGATGCCACATCCACATCACGGTGAAGCAGCTGTCGACCGCTCACAGAGAAGACATCTACAGAGCAAAGCCGACGACTGGCACTGAGCCTGAGCCGACGGCCGTTGGCAGCCACGTCAACCTCCATGTCGAAATAGCCCCTTGGCGCTTCCACCTTGGTGCTGGCTTCATAGCCCCACTCTCTGTCCAGGAAGGCAAGCCGCTGGCCAAACCAGTTCTTCACGGTGGTTATCTCCTCCTCGTAGCTCTCCACAAAGTAGGCGGCAAAGGCTGCCGCGGGGTTCATCTGTCCTCCCCCCCAGGGCCACCATGGCCATCCCCCACCCTGGTTGCCACTGGTCAGCAGATTGCTGTATTTCTTGTAATGGCGCTGCTGGGCCTCGTTCAGCAGGTCGGCATAGGTATCAAAGAAATCGTTGATGTACTCCTGGCTGAGAATGGTGCGCCTCAGCTGGGCATAGCGCTGCTTCACCTGAGTCATAAACTGTTTGTCGGCAGCCAACCGGCTCCAGAAGGCAGGTGTTGGATTGGTGTAACAGCCCTGATACACCCATGCCGTGACATTGTTGGCATTGCAGAAGTTGCAGTTACCATAAGCCAGGTTATAGTCCCACACGGGTCCTGCCTCCAACTTTCCCCGCTGGCCGTCCTTCCCGTCCTTGTCCTTGAAGAAATAGCTGCTACGCTTATACCCGTCGGCATTCAGGCTCAGCTCCGTATGGATGAAATAGTCCACGAAGGAGGGCACGTTGATCCACTGTGCATAGCCCGTGGCGGGGTCAGCAGCGTCGGGCTGCTGGAACGACTGCTCTACCTGTCCCACGAACTCGCTGATGTAATCCATCTGTTCTTGCTTCAGGTTTTTCTTCTTGGGGTAGTACACGGTCCAGGTCACCGTGCCGCTGTTATTCCCTCCAGCCCACATGCCGGGCTGAATGCCCCGCACTTTGGAAGTGAACGTGGCATCGCCATCGTCGAAGGCATCCACCCTGACTATGTAGCCCCCCGTCAGCTCACGCCCCTCAAGGTCATCCTCCTTCAGCTTGGCTATGTCCACACGGTTCTTGTCGCGCTTGATTTGCTCTGACAGCACATACACACCCATGTACTCGCCGTTCACCGTGACTTCGCACATCCGCGTGCGAGGACCCCAGTGGCCCATCTCGTTCCACATACTGAAAGCAAAGCAGTCGCGCACCAACGAGATGTCATTATAGGGAGCCAGCAGCACCCAGTCGCTCTCCTGGGGCATGCCCAGCAGTGATGCCTTCTGGTCGTTTCCCTCAGCATCCTGGGTCTCCAGCGTATATTTCTTCTGCTCAAAGCTGAGCGAGCTGTTGCCTCGCCATTTGATGCCGATGCGCCCGTTATAGTTGAACAGCGTGTCGGTCACCACATTGCGCTTCCCCTCTCCGTGGTCAATAATCTTCATCCATCCGGCCACTTTCGAGTCGGCGTTAATATTGCCCTCCGTGGTAATCAGCACCAAGGGCAAATTCGATGAGAGCACTTCCCCGTCCATCACGGCGGATGAGCTCACATCGGCTACACTCACCATGACAGGAGCAAGAAGCCCCAGCACGATGAACATCTTACCAATCATGCCTTTCATTGCCACGGTTTTAGCTGAAAAGCTGCTGATCGCCGTCGTCGATGTGGGTGACGCGGTCGTTCAGCTCGGCCAGCTTGCCACTGTTCCATCGGTCGGTGGTTCCCACCAGATAGCCCGTGATGCGCTGCAGGCGGTCTATGTGCTTCGAGCCGCAGCGGGGACACTCCTGAAGGTTGGGCGTGGCGTTCTCATAGCCGCAGTCCATGCAGCGGTTGCGGTTGTGGTTCACAGAGCCATAGCCCATGTCGAGCTTGTCCATCATGTCCACCACGCTCATGATGACCTGCGGATTGTGGGTAGCATCGCCATCAATCTCCACATAGAAGATATGGCCGCCGCGAGTCAGGTTGTGATAGGGGGCCTCCAACTCAGCCTTGTGGCGGGCGGAGCACTTGTAATACACAGGCACATGGTTGGAGTTGGTGTAGTAGTCGCGGTCGGTGATGCCTTTCAGGACACCATACTTCTCGCGGTCGCGCTTGGTGAAGCGCCCGGCCAGTCCCTCGGCTGGCGTGGCCAGCACGGAGTAGTTATGGTGATAGCGCTCACAGAAATCGTTCACGCGGTCACGCATATACGTCACAATCTTCAGGCCCAACTCCTGTGCCTCCTCGCTCTCGCCATGGTGCTTGCCTATCAGCGCCACCAGGCACTCAGCCAGCCCGATGAAGCCAATGCCCAGCGTGCCCTGATTGATGACCGATTCTACGGTGTCGTCAGGACCCAGCTTGTCAGCACCTATCCAAAGGCTCTTCATCAGCAGGGGGAACTGCTTCACGAAGGCTTTCTTCTGGAAGTTGTAGCGCTCGTCCAACTGCTTGGCGGTGACTTCGAGCATGTGGTCCAGATTGGCAAAGAACTGGCCAATGCGCTGCTCTTTGTTCTCTATCTTCATGCACTCCAGGGCCAGCCCCACAATATTAATAGTAGAGAACGACAGGTTACCGCGGCCGATAGAGGTCTTCGGGCCAAAACGGTTCTCAAAGACACGCGTGCGACAGCCCATGGTGGCCACTTCGTGCAGATAGCGCTTGGGATCGTCAGGACGCCACTCATCTGTCTGGTTGAATGAAGCATCCAGATTCAGGAAATTGGGGAAGAAGCGGCGTGCCGTGACCTTGCAGGCCAGCTGGTACAGGTCGAAATTACGGTCCTCGGGCAAATAGTTCACGCCGCGCTTCTTCTTCCATATCTGGATGGGGAAGATGGCGGTCTCGCCGTCGCCCACGCCCTCGTAGGTACTGAGCAATATCTCGCGCATTACGCAGCGGCCTTCGGCGCTGGTGTCGGTGCCATAATTAATACTGGAGAACACCACCTGATTGCCTCCACGCGAATGGATGGTATTCATATTGTGGATGAAGGCCTCCATGGCCTGGTGCACGCGGCCCACAGTCTTGTTGATGGCATGCTGACGTACGCGGTCAATGCCGGTGAGTCCGTTCAGGGGCTGCTTCAGGTAGTCCATCAGAGGCTCGTCGTAGAGGGCAGAGTAGTCCTCGCCGTTCAGGTCTTCCAGATATTTCAGCTCCTCCTTGTAAGTGAGGCGTACGAAAGGAGCCAGATAGAAGTCGAAGGCGGGAATGGCCTGCCCGCCGTGCATCTCGTTCTGTGCGCACTCCAGCGAGATGCATGCCAACACGCTGGCCGTCTCAATGCGCTTGGCAGGGCGCGAGGCTCCGTGGCCAGCTATGAAGCCACAGTTCAGGATATTGTCCAGGGGGTGCTGAACGCAGGTGAGCGACTTGGTGGGATAGTAATCCTTGTCGTGGATGTGCAACAGGTTCTGCTTCACTGCCTCGCGCGACTCATCGCTGAGCAGGTAGTCATCAACAAAGGGCTTGGTCGACTCGGATGCAAATTTCATCATCATGCCAGCCGGGGTGTCGGCATTCATATTGGCATTCTCACGCGTGATGTCGTTCGACTTTACGTTGACTATATCGAGGAAGATGTCACGCGTCTTTGCCTTGCGGGCAATAGAGCGCTGATTGCGATAGGCGATATACTTCTGAGCCACGTCCTTCCGGCTGGACTTCATCAGCTCCAGTTCAACCATATCCTGAATCTCCTCCACGTTCATCTGCGCCTTGCCGCGCTGAGCCACATGGTCGGTTATCAGGTTCACCAGATGCTCGTCCTCACCCTTGTCTGTCTGCATCATGGCCTTGCGTATGGCGGCCATCACTTTCTGCTCGTTAAAGCCAACAATGCGCCCGTCGCGCTTCACAACTGTTTGTATCATAACGGTATAATATTTTTAGCTATTAGTGTTATACGAAAACAGTTGCAAAGATAGCAAAAATTATCTGTACTTAGCAGGTCAGAGGATGTCTTTTTGTCGTTAAAAAATGTCAAGTCACTGAGCCTCTGCAAACTAACGTTTTCGGGCCACGGGCGACTCCTCGCCGAAGAGGAACTGAGGCTGATAACCACCACCATCGACCACTATTTTCTCGAACACAATAGCGGGGTGACAGGGGTGAATGACCAGCGTATGCTCCTCACTTCCAGACAGTTGTACATCAATAGTGTTTTCCACCACGCGGCGGGCCACAGTGGGATAGAACACACTGTAGATGTTTTCCTTATCTTCATTCAGTCGGTCGTTGAACACGATGCGCTGCGGCTCGGCGCCATCCATGCTCACGGTGTAGGCCAGTCCGCCTTCGTTCAGATAGTCCAGCGTTGACTTCACCACCACGTGCACCTTGGCCTTTTGCCCACCAGCCATGCGGAAGCGATAGCTGAGCTGGGCGTCGCCCGTGGACTCCGTGTAGGGCATCAGCACCATGGCACTACGTGTGCGACCCACATAGGGAAGCACCGTCCACTGCGTCTGCCCGGTAGCTTTAGCCTCATAGTAATGTTCGGCCTCCATGGCCACATAACCGTCCTTGGCGCTAAAGGTGAAGCCGCCAGCACTCTGGTCGGTGATGCGCTGAACCCGTGGCAAGCGGTCGGCGGGAAAATTGTCGTTCCACGACGTGTAGCCAATGTGCTTCTGCGTCATCATGCCACGCCACTTGCCCCCTGCCAGCTCGTTGTTGTAGGCTGCACAGAGCAGTGAATCGCGCTTGAAGGCCTGCTCCACGCGGTCGGCCCAGAGATTGGCATCGGGATTATTGGCTGCATAGAGCTTATGGTTCATGGCCTGGGCGTAGTACATCTGGTAGATGTTTGACATGGCCTGCACAGGGAAGAGCACCAGCTGCTGATAGGTGTCACGATACTGCTGAGGCAGCGTCAGAAACTGGCGCAAGGCCTCGGCCTCCAGACGCATATAGTCATCGGCCACGCGACGCCATTCGCCCGTCTCTATATTATATGTACGTGCGTCAAGCATCTCAGCCGTTGAGCGGCCTGCATATTTGCAGCAGAGGTTCAGTATGCGGGCTGCCTCGTCGGCCTGGGATTCGCCAAACATCTCGGCACAGAAGGGACGGGTGTGTGTGGCCACGACGTCGTGGCTCACCGAACGTGGATTCCAAGCCATGTCCATGAACAGGGTGATAGGATACTCCATGGGCTTCAAGTCGCCCACATTCAGTATCCACATACGGTCCAGGCCGTAGTCAGCGGCCAGCGTCAGCTGTTCCCACATGTTCTGTGAGGGCGTCACATTCAGCCACTTCGAATTGCGCGGTGCCCCAACGTAGTCCACATGGTAGTACAAGCCCCATCCGCCCGGATGCTGGCGCTCCTTAGCCGATGGCACACGGCGCACATTGCCCCAGTTATCATCGCAAAGCAGAATGGTGACGTCATCGGGTACGCGCATGCCCTTATCATAATAGTCCAGCACCTCCTTGTAGAGTGCCCACACCTGAGGGGTCTCCTTGGCAGGGCGGCCTGTCACCTGCTTAATGATTTTCCGCTGATTCTCCACAATGGTCTGCAGCAGCCGTGTGTCGGCATCTTCGCTCATAGCCTCGTCGCCGTCGCCTCGCATGCCGATGGTCACCACATCGTCAGTGCCCTTCATGCGCTCAATTCCCTCACGGAAGAAGCGGTCCAGACGCTCCTTGTTAGTCTGATAGTTCCACGGGCCCCAGTCCTGCCTGTGGCGTGCATACTCCTGATGATTGCGGGCCATAGGCTCATGGTGGCTGGTGCCGATGATGATGCCCATCTCGTCGGCCACGCGCGAGTTCTCGGGGTCGTCGGCATAGAAGGCCCAGCCCCACATGGCTGGCCACAGGAAGTTGCCCTTCAGACGCAGGATGAGCTCGAACACCTTCTCATAGAAGCGGTGGTCGCCGTAGTTGGTACCGAAGGTATTTTTCACCCAACTTGTCAGGCAGGGTGCTTCATCGTTCAGGAACAAGCCACGATAGCGCACGGTAGGCTCGCCATCGGTGTATTCGCCCTGCCTGACGTAGACCTCGGCATGGTGCTCCACGGGCACATCGGCCCAGTAGTACCAAGGCGAGACGCCCATCTGCTGCGACAGCTCGTAGATGCCGAACACCGTGCCGCGCTTGTCGCTGCCAGCAATGACAATCTGATTGCCTATGGTCTTGATGATATACTTTTCGCTCTTGCCTTTCAGCTCGCTCAGCTCACCGCTCTTCACCCAGCGGTCAATCTGCTGATTGACCCCTACAGTGCCCACCAGGATGCCAGGCTCGTCAGCAATGGCGGGCTTGGCGCCCGTCACCCGCTCCACGTCGGCCTGAAGACTGGCCACGGCGCGCTGGACACACTGATGCTCGCGCTGGTCATATCCTATACTTGCACCGCTCACTGGCAGCACACTGCCTGAAGCATTGAACACTACAAACGGCTCGGCTGCTGTAGCTACTGCCAGCGACATGGTTGTCATCACCAGCGCCAACACGGTGGACTTCATTCTGTTCATTACCATTTAAACTAAATAGAGGTTTTTACTTGCTGCAAAGGTATGATTTTTTTTTCGCAATGATATTCGTTTTTCTCTCTATTTTGTTTAAAATGGTCTCATTTGCACCTATTTACTCGGTATAATAGCTGATGAGGCGGATCAGGAGCTCATTGAGCAACTCCACTTTATACTTCCCCACGGTGGGCACCAGATGGCTGTAGCCCACACCGCTGTCATCGGTCAGGAAGACATAGGTGCCGCCAGTGACCATGGCAAAGAAGCGCAGCATGAACTCCGTATTCTTATCGACACCGCTGGCTGCCACGGGTATCAGTCTGATGCCCTGACGGGCGCATTGCTGAACGGAGCGATGCAAGGAGCTGATGACGTTGTCCAGATGGTGGGCCGGAGCATCAAGAATGAGGAAGGCCAGGCGCGTACGGGCATTTTCATCCCACGAAAGATTTTGCAGCATGGCCTCCAGCGCAGAGTGCACTGCCTCGGGATAGTCACCGCCACCATCAGCATTCTGCTTACTGACAAAAAGGCTGGTTTGTGACAGGTCCTGTGTGAAATCAGAATGGCGAGTCAGGTATTCGTCGCCTTCATCACGATAGAACAAGGCTGCCGTTCGCAAGGTCTGCTCAGGACGCACGGCTGCTGCCTTGCCAATGATGTCCTGCAGGTCGCTCTTCAGAAATTGTATTTCATCGCCCATGCTTCCCGTGGCATCCACGATGAAGGCGATGTCAGCCTGTTGCTTCACAGTGGCAGTGGGAGCTATGACGTAATGATTCACCACGGGCTGGGCCACAGAGTCCCAGGCGCACTCCACGGGGTGTCCCTCCATGAGCTGTCCGCTGATGCTGACGCTGAGGGATGTCATCGCTGAGGTGGGGCTGTCATCCTTCTGATAGAGGCCCACCCAACATTCAGCCTGTCCGTGATTGTCAGTGACACCCTGCCACAAGGTGCTGCTGCCCCGCATCAGACTGACGGTCACACCAGCCTGAGCCATGCCAGTAGCATCAGTCACCTGCATGGCCACACGATGATTGGTATAGAACTGCCAATAGTTGCTCTTGTCGGCATAGCTGGTATCGGTCATCAGTTTCGACCAGAATGCCCAATTGTACAGATCGTTCCATTCGCCTGCCGTCACCACACCGGCATGTGTGTTCTCTGTTGGGCCATTGCCAGTGCTCGTTCCTTCAGCAGCTTCTCCATCTGAAGCGTAAAAACCATTATCGCCAGAAAAGAATTCTGAAGAATCATCATCGCTGCCTACAGAGCAGGAAGCGGCCACCAATGCCAGCAGAGTGCTGGCCAAAATCAGGAAATAGTGCTTTCTTTTCATTGTGAGTCTGTTTTGTTCATTCCTTTCTGTTCCTAAAACCAGACTTACCTGCAAATCTTGCACTGAGGACAGGTCATATTAACCAACATTAACAAACAAGGCTACACCTTTCTGGCATTCTTCTAAGTTGGCTCTTCAGGTACTCTTCTTCAAAAATTCAGTTGGGGTCATACCGAAGTGACTTTTGAATTGGCGGGTGAAATGCTGGGGATACTCGAAGCCCAGCCGCTCGGCTGTCTCTGAGATGGTAGAGCCACTGACGAGCAGTTCCTTGGCGCGCTGCATCAGGAACCTGCGTATGACGTTCGTGGCCGTGTCGCCAGTCAGCTGGCGGATAAGGTCGCCAAAGTAATTGGGCGACAGAAACAGTTCCTGAGCACAATAGCGCACGGTGGGCAGCCCGTGCTCACGCTGCAGCTCACTGCTATAATAGCGCTTCAGCAAATTCTCAAAGCGGGTCAGCAGGTCGTCCTTATCTTTGGAGGGCGACGAGAGCTGCAAAGCATAGAAGCGGGCCACATGCTCCAACACCAGCCCTATGCGATGCACCAGAATGTGGCGGGTGTGCTCGTCACTTTCACCAGCAGCCTCCTTCCGTATCTCCTCCAGCAGCGCGACAATGGTCTGCCGCTGCTCGTCCGACATCAGCAGGGCTTCGTTCGTATTATATGAAAAATAGGTGTACGATGACATCCTGCGCTCCACATCCGAGCCATGCAACAGCTCTGGGTCAAAGAGCAGCGCCCAGCCCTTGGTCTGTATCTCCTCCCCTATATCGGCTTTGCCGCCTATCTGCCCCGGCGCAACGCACATCAAGGCATGGCGGTGCAGTACGTAGGTGGTCAGCCCGTAGGTCAGCTCCTCCAGCGTCTCATCGCCAATGAACATGCCATACACATCGTAGTTGTTGAGTGAATGCCTGCAATGCTCCAGCTCGTCATAATGGATGACCGAGACAAGCGGATGTAGCTCTGGCGCCCCAATGTAACGGGCGTAGTCATTGACACGGTGTACTCTAAGAATTTTCTCCATCGTAGTTGTCTTTGAGGAAGCAAAGATACATAAAAAAACTGAGAATCCGTAATTTTGGTTGATAAATCTGTAAATCATTTAAGCCAATTGTGCCCATTTAGCCGTAACTTTGCATCCGGAAATAGTAAACAACAAATTCGTAGAAAGTAAGATGACAAAGATTGCATTAGGAACCTGGGCCTGGGGTGCAGGAGCATTCGGTGGCGACACTGTGTTTGGAAGTAATACTGACGTGGAAAACCTGAAACCCGTGTTTGACGCTGCCATGAAGGCTGGGCTGAGCCTGTGGGACACGGCAACGGCCTATGGTATGGGCGAGTCGGAGCGTATTCTTGGCACGCTGGCTAAAAGTGCGAAGCGTGAGGACGTACAGATCTCTACCAAGTTCACCCCGCAGATAGCCGAGGTGTTCGAGAACTCTGTGGAGAAGATGGCCGATGCCTCCATTGAGCGCATGGGCTGCGACTACATAGACATGTACTGGATTCACAATCCCATGGACGTGGAGCGCTGGACGCCGGGGCTCATTCCCCTGCTGCAGAGCGGCAAGGTGAAACGCGTGGGCGTGTCGAATCACAACATTGCAGAAATCAAGCGGGCCAACGAGATTCTGGGCGAGGCTGGCTTCAAGGTGAGCGCCGTGCAGAATCACTTCTCACTACTCTACCGTTCGAGCGAAAGAGGTGGTGTGCTGGACTACTGCAAGGAGAACGGCATAGAGTTCTGGGCCTACATGGTGCTGGAGCAGGGCGCCCTTTCGGGCAAGTACAACAAGGAGAACCCGCTGCCTGCTGAGAGCGACCGCGGCAAGAAGTACAACCCCGTGCTACCACAGCTGGAAGCCCTGACGGGTGAGATGACCGCCATAGGTAAGAAGTACAGCGCCAGCTGCTCACAGATTGGCATAGCATGGGCCATAGCCAAGGGCACACTGCCCATCATTGGCGCCACCAAGGAGCGCCACGTCATCGAAGCCGCCCAGGCCGCCAAGATTCAGCTGACAGTCGAGGAGGTAGCCCATCTGGAACAGCTGGCCGACGCCACTGGCATTGACACCCGTGGCGGTTGGGAGCACACGATGGAATAGGCCCCATCCCTTTCTCCAATATCATGTTCATATTCTCCAAAAAGCAAGGGGAATATTGTCAGCAAATATGATGAAAATGGATGATAATGTTAAGTGTGTAAATAGGATGAAGAGATATTCTCTATTTTACTTTTTGGCTCTTTTTCCTTTGGTCACAATGGCACAAGGCGTGATTGATGTGCACAGCCACATCATCACGCCTGAGTTTGTGTCGGCTCTTGAAAAGGAGGGACGGCTGATGGACGAGGGATTCCCCTTGCCCAAATATGATGTGGAGGCACATCTGAAATGGATGGACGAGGCTGGGGTGCAAACTTCTGTTCTGACACTGGCTGCACCGCAGCCAGAAGCCCAGTACCAGCCGCTCACTAAAGGGGAGGAAAGCAGGCACTCGGTCATCAGGAAGTGTAACGAAACGGCTGCCCGCATAAAAAAACAACACCCAGGGCGCTTCCTATTCTGCGCCACACTGCCCCTGCCCGACGTCGATGCTGCCATCCATGAGGCCATCTATGCCCTCGACACGCTGAAGGCCGACGGTATCAAGCTGGCGACAAATGTCAATGGCCAATATCTTGGTACGCCTGAACTCGACACGCTCTTTACCGTATTGAACGAGCGCAAAGCTGTTGTCATATTGCATCCGCACCGCCCGGAACCAGTGAATAAAGCCGTGATGCAGCAGACGCCACTGGCCATGCAGGAATATCTATCGGAAACCACACGCGCCGTGGCGAACATGATAACGCGCAACGTGCTGGCCCGCTATCCGAATGTAAAGGTGGTGGTGCCCCATTGCGGCGCTTACCTGCCCCTGGCCGTGCCTCGCATGAAGTCACTGACACCCGTAATGCAGGCTAACAAGATGGTGGGCGAAATTGATTGGGAGGCTAATCTTGCCTCGCTCTATTACGACCTGGCGGGTGCTCACTCGCCCGAAGTCATCCGCATGCTGCTCACTATCACCACGCCCAGCCATCTGCTCTATGGCTCCGACTACCCCTACGTGGCTCCACTGGTTTTGAAAGCTAGCCTGCAGCGCATGCGCCAGTACTTGACTGATGAACCCGACCTGGCACCATACAAGGAGATGATTCTGCACGTGAATGCAAAGGAACTGATGTATTGAGAGAAACAGCCTTCTTTATATAATATATATAAAAAACAACATGCTACAAGTGCTACACCGCTTGTATCCATCTGCTTTCCAGTGACTTGCGGGTGCATAAAGGGTTGAGGGAAATGCTACCGGAAATGCTACTGGTGCTACCACCCAAAAAGGGGGTCGACTTTTGTGAAAAAGTCAACGCCGTTTTGGAAAAAGTCGACGCCATTTGAAAAATGGTCAAAGAGACTTAGAGACAACCTCATTTTTACTTTTCTCTATGTCTCATTTTGCACCCAACGGGCATGAGACAAATACGAAAGTGCTGTAGCGCCAGTAGCATTTTCGGTAGCATTTTCAAATGTCAAATATGCACCCATAGCTTCCTGATAATCAGCATGTTAATAGACACGGTAGCACTTGTAGCACCTTCTTTTCCCCCTATATATATAGGCAATGGCTTATACAGGGCCAAAGGTTGAATCCGTAAAACTGGTAGATTAATCCGTAAATCGCGTAAGTGGAATTTGGGATATTTGCCGTAACTTTGCAGCCAGAAACATTTAACAAGGAAAAGCAATATGAAAAGAACGTTTTTAAGCAAAATGCTGTTGACAGTTGTGAGCCTGCTAGCCGTCGCTTGCAGCAGTGACGATGCAGGTCAAGTGAACGCTCAGCCTACAGCCAGCGCAGGCAAGACACTGGTGGTGTACTACAGCTATACCAACAACTGCCGCGACATCATGACCACACTGACCAGCCAAATTGAGGCCGACGTGCTGGAGATTCAGCCGGCCGAGAAGGGGCTGCACTATGAGGCCAACAACTATGAACTGGGTACCCAGTTGCTGAATGCCATCAAGGCAAACCCCAACGATGCCTCCAGCTATCCCGCCATCGACCCCGTATCAACCGACCTTACTAATTACGGAACCATTATCATCATTACACCTCTGTGGTGGAGCCAGATGGCAGCCAACATGCAGTCCTACCTGTTCAACTATGGCCCTCAGATGGCTGGCAAGAACATTGGGCTGATTGTGTCGAGTGCCAGCAGTGGCATCAGCCAGGTGGTGGCCGACTGCAAGCGCCTGGTGCCTGATGGCCATTACTTCATCGAAAACCTATGGATTAACAACTCCAACCGTTCCAACCGCAGTAACCTGATTCAGAATTGGCTCACTGCCATCAACTATCAGCAGACAACAGGCATCAGCAAGCAGAAGACAGCAGCAAAGGCCCCTGCACGCATCTTTGACATGAATGGCCGCCAGCTGGCTCAGGAGCCGTCGAAGGGCGTCTATATCAAAAACGGTCAGAAAGTGGTGAGATAAGTTCTCTACATGTAGTTTCGCCGCTTGATACTCCATTTTGGCATAAACCAGAATGGAGTATCATTTTGATTTGTTACTGCTCCTGAGCAAAAAAGAATTAAAATCTTTTGTTCTGCTCCTGACTTTTCGTAACTTTGCACGCTGACATATAAATACAAATAAGATGAAAGAAAGCAAAGTTATGAATGGCTTGAGGGGATGCGGCAGCGCGCTGCTTCTGATGATGACGCTGAACACGGCCACGGCACAGACCACGAAAGAGACGGAGGAGGGATGGACACTGGTGTGGAGCGATGAGTTCAACCGCGACGGACGCCCCGACAGCACTACATGGAACTATGAGCAGGGCTTCGTGCGCAACCATGAGGCGCAGTGGTATCAGCCTGCCAACACTTGGCAGGAGAACGGCCTGCTGATTATTGAGGGCCGGCGCGAACACCGCCCGAACCCAACCTATAGGCCTGGAAGCCGCCACTGGGGGCAGCAAAGGGAGAACATAGACTACACATCGGCCTGTCTTACCACCATGGGCAAGCGGGAGTTCCGCTACGGCCGACTGGAGGTGAGCGCCCGCATTCCCACGGCTAGCGGAGCCTGGCCTGCCATCTGGACGCTGGGACGGGGCATGGAGTGGCCTTCGTGCGGCGAGATAGACATCATGGAGTTCTACAGGATTAACGGAAAGCCCCACATCCTGGCCAATGTGGCATGGGGTAACGATAGGCGCTATGAGGCCGTGTGGAACAGCCGGAAGCTGGACTACAAGCACTTCACGCAGCGCAATCAGCACTGGGACCTGTACTTCCACACGTGGCGCATGGACTGGGACGAGGTGAGCATCAGACTCTACCTAGACGATGAACTGCTGAACGAAGTGCCACTGAGCAGCACCGTCAACGGCTCAGTGGGCCAGCACAGCAATCCCTTCACGAAGCCGCAGTACATCCTGCTGAACCTGGCACTGGGCGGCGACAATGGGGGCACCATTGACGACAGCGCCTTCCCCATGCGCTATGAGATTGACTACGTGCGCGTGTACGAGAAGAGGTGAGCAAGAAACCAGAAGCAAAGGAAGGACATAAAAAAAGTGCTGCCGCAGAGGGATGCCCTGCGGTAGCACTTTTTTATGTTCTAAGACGGATTACTTCTGGAAGAACTTCTTGCCGTTGCGGATGACTACGCCCTTGTAGTTGGCGTCCACGCGCTGACCGCGGAGGTTGTAGGTAGCAACCGTCTCGGTGGCCACCGTCTTCACGCTCTCCACGTTGCTGGAGCCACCCTCAGAGGTGTAGATGAAGCCGAAGAAGCCCAGCTTGGAACCGTCGCACCACACCTTGTAGGTGCTGCCACCCTTCACGTCGAAGTCGAACGTGCCAAGGTACTTGTCGCTCACGGTGATGGCCTCGTAGTTAGGCAGATCGGTGCCGTCCTCAGAGATGTGGAACTTCTTGTCGGCATTCAGCACCACAGCCACGGTAATCTTACCGTTGTTCTCGGGCTTCAGCACGTAGAAGGTACCACCCTCCTTGTTACCGTTGACGCCATTGCCAGGAGTATAGAACTTGAAGTTGTCGTTGCCCTCGATAGAAGCGGCCTTGGCAACATCGAAGTCGTTGCCACCTTCCTCGCCGAAGGTCAGCGTGATGCCATCGAAGGTCAGCGTCTGGCCCGAGTAGTAGGTAGCGCCCTCTTCAACGGCAAAAGTAACGGTTGTGCCCTGAGACTGTCCAGCCTTCACCAGCTCCAGCTTGGTCACGGTAAGGTCGCCATCGCCATTGAGCAGGAAGACGCCACCCCATCCACCAGCGGTGTAAGCCTTGTCAAGCACTTCCTGAGTGAGCTGGAAGGCGAAATAGCCCTTGCCAGCCAGGTCAACAACGGTGCTCTCGCGCGGAGTGCCATCCTCATTGTTGTCAAGAGGCTTTGCAGAGAAGCGCTCGTACATGCCACCCCAGTGACCCTCGAACAGTTCAACCTGCCACTCATCAGTGGGAGCGGAAGCATAGAAATAGATGTAGTCACCAGCCTCAGCGCCAGCGTCCTTCAGCTCCTTGCCACCATCGCTCAGGAAAGTAGGCTGGTTGGCCCATCCTGTAACCAGGGCAGAACCTTCCCACAGCACGCCGTCAGTGGGCTGGGGTTGTGGGTCGGGCTCAGAGCCATCCTTCGTCACCAGATAGACACGCTTCACAATGAGAGTGGTAGGATCAGAGGTCTGCAGGGCAATCTGCTCAACGGCACTCATATCCTTGCCAGTGAAATCAGCCTCCAGAGAGGTGATGCCAGGGTTTCCCCATCCAGAGGCTTCGCCAACCAGAATCTGCGTGCTCACGGTAGTAGGGTCGGCAAATTCGAAGACCACCTTCTTGTAGCCCGACCAGTCGGCCTTGACCTCATCAACGACCAGCCAAGCAGCCATGCCACCCCAGGCCTTTGAATTGTAGATGATGCTTCCGTCCTCGTTGAAGACCAACGATTCCTCCTCAGCACTTCCCCAAGTGTAAGTGAACAGCGAAGTGATGTCCACCTCCTCGGCGTTCATGCTAACTGCACCAAAGAGTGCAGCAATAAGCGTAAATAATTTCTTCATAAGCTTTACTTTATTAAATAAGATGTTAATAATAGGATTTGCTATATTACGGTGCAAATTTAGTGCTTTCTACTGAAACGACAAAGGATTGCACCAAAAAATTGGCGCAATCCTAAGTTTTTTTATTTCAAAGCGTTGAAGAGTGCATCCACAATCTCAGCCTCATACCATGTGAGCGAAGGACGGTCAATGAGCCCCATCCACCAAAGGCCGGCGGTAGCATGCTGCTTGAACTTCTGGCCCATATAGGTGGCATACTTGATGCGCTCAGCAGGGTCTTTCTTGCCATCGATGGCACCAAACTCGCCGAAGAAGGCAGGAATGCCCAGTTCGCTGGCACGCTTCGTGACGCGCTGGAACACACCGTCGATGGTCTCACGGCATTCATCATTGAAAGTCAGGATGCTCCACTCGCCATTGTCGTTACAGAAGTTGTAGGGATCGTAGCTGTGCACGGACATCATGATGTGGTTGGCATGCTTGTCGCTGGGCACCACCAGCTCATTGAGCACTGTCTCGGTGCTACTGGCTGAGTAGGGGTTGATGACCAGATTGCGAAACTCGTTGTTGCCGCCCGTGGCTCGAACCACATCGACGAAGTCCTGATGGTAGCGGCGAATGGCCTCGTAGCAGTCGTTTCCAGCGGCAGGAGCCGTCCAGCCATCATTGGAGTTGGTGTACAGAATCTCATTGAACGACTCAAAGAGCAGATGGTCGCCATAGTCGCGGAAGGTGGTGGCAATCTGCTGCCACAGCTTCTTGTAGCGCTCGGCAGCACCATTGTTGTAAGCGTCCATGCTGGCAATGAGCCAGGCGCTCTCAGAGGCCCCCGTGTCGTGCTGAACATTGAGAATGCAGTAGCTGCCCGAGGCCATCACCATGTCGACCACTTCCTTCACGCGGGCCATCCAAGCGGCATCCACATTGCCATTAGCATCCATGTGAGGCGCCCAGGTGACGGGGATACGGATGACATTGAAGCCACGCTCAACTATGGTGTTGATAATCTCGGGAGTGGTGAGGGGCTGTCCCCATCCCTGCTCCCAGTCGGTGGGTGTCTTCGTGGTGGGGTCCCACCAGCTGCCCACGGGCCAGGAGTCGAGCGTATTGCCCAAGTTGTAGCCCAGCAGGAAATCTTCAAGCGTAGCAAAAGATGAGGGGAAAGTGTCGCCAGGGTCAGTGCCGGTGCCGCGCTGGTTGATGGTCAGCGTGCGCTGATTTGAGCCCGACTTGACGGTGAGCACTGCAGAGCGGGCTTCACCCTCGTTCTTCAGCACGCTCAGTCGCAGGAACGACCAGCGGTCAGCAAAGCCATAGCCAGCATGATTGGAAATCTTCACCCAGGTGGTGTCACTGACTTCTGCCGTCCAGTCGCCATCGCTGTCAATGCCCAACATGGTGCTCGTGGCACCCATGCTCACTGAGATGGCATCAACGGCAGTACTGTCTTTCATCAGGCTCAGGTGGGTGGCGGCGTTGGTTCGTCCCGTGTAGGTGGGATCGTTGCCCAGGTCGTCACTACAAGCAGTGAACAACATCAGTAGTAAAACCGGCAGGCATGAAGCTGCCTTTAATATTCCTTTTTGCATAATCTTCTAACTCTTTAAATGTTCAATGTTACTGCTTGGGAATGTAGATGATGCGCACGTTGTCCATACGTACATCAATCTTACCACGCGACGTACTCTGGTTGATGCTCTGGATGCGGAACTGCTGAATACCATCGTTGACCACATCCTGATAGGTCTTGCCAGTGTACTTGCCAAAGACGCTCAGAGGAAGCACATGGCGATACCAGCGGCCTGTGGGAGCATTGCCATTGATGTCGGAAAGCACGGGGCGATCAAACTTGCCAATGCCTGCATCGTAGTCCTCCCACTCAAAGCCGTTGTCATACTGGTTCACATCTGCGATGGGGTCAGCGCCTGATTCTGCCACGCTGGGCAGCCAATAGCGCAGATAGCCCCAGAACGAGCCATTGTTATAATCGGACTTGCTGTAGACCTCAGCGGCGAGGTAGACATCGTCAGTGGAAGCCGTGGCGGGAATGACGTCGAAGCCGGGCAGGGGGAACACGTTTCCATCCCAGTCCTTGCGGAAGAACACCATGGTGCCCCACCACTGCTGGCCTTCCTCCTGCACGTAGATGCGGGCATACTGGCCGTCCTCGGTATCGTCGTCTTCAAACTCTGCGTTCGGGCCCCAGCCATTGTCAGCGGCATCGCCGTCGAAGGTGGTCAGGATTGTGGTATAGTCATAGAAGCGCGGAGCCGAGACGGTGCCACCAGGCGTGGTGACACTGATGGTGGTGGCGCTGCCCTGCGAGGGCTTCTTCGGGAAGTTGAAGGTGATGCTGTCTTCCGACTCCGAAACGGTCAGGTCCTCGGCAGTAACGATGACGTCGCCATAGCTGACACTCTCCACCTGCACAAAGTCACGGCCGGTGATGACCACCTTCTCGTCAATCTGCGGCATATCGCTCGACACACTGAAGATGGCAGGCATGCCAGGCAGCACGCTGAAGGGAATGTAAGTGATACCACCAGCACACTCCAGCACCAGGGCACCCTCACCAAAGGTCACATTAGGCATGGTGAAGCGCAGCTGCGAGGTGGTCTCATAGCGGTTGGTAGTGGTGTTCAGGTGGTGATCCATCACCACGGTTTCAATGCTTCCCACATCCACATGGGTGCCGCCTATCTCCTTCCAGACGGTACTGTCCAGCTGGGCAGCAGGTATGTCGGTGATATAGGCTTTCTCTATGTCCACCAGGTTCAGGCCATAGATATTGATAATATTGCCCTGCACACGGGGATAGCTGGCTTGCAGGCGCGAGATGGACGGGCCGGGAGCCTTGATCTTGAAGGCGTAGGTAGCCACGCCGTACTTGGTCTCCACCCGGATCTCATCCTTCAGCTCGCTGTTGAAAGCAGTCAGCTCAAAGCCGTCGTCCTCAGAAGGAATCTTTACGATGATGCTGTGGTCAGTGTTGAACACGGAATTGAACCACACCTGCTGGTCATTGATGTACACGCGCTGGGCGTTTCCCAGATTGCGGCCCACGATGACAATCAGCGAGTCAGGAGCCGACGAGGTGAACAGGCTGTCGGCAAAGGCGGGATTGGTAATGCGCACGCCCGTAATTTCAGGCGCACCCGCATTGTCATCATCGCTGCAGGCCATGAAGGTGTTCAGGCAGCAGAGCAGGAGCACGAAGGCTGACACATATTTAATTGTCTGTTTCATAGCTATTCCTTTCTTATTGTTCATCAAATTTGTAGTTGATAGGATCCTGGCGGAAGTTGGGGTTCTGCAGGACGTCGCTCTCAGGATAAGGCATGAAGATGTTGCGCTCGCTCAGAGTGACGCGTACAGCGCCATCGGGCTCCTTGGCACGGATGAGTGAGTCAAGATTGTACTTGTAGCCATGCTCCAAGTCCTGCGGCACGCCGTTGACGGTGATTATCTTGCCATTGGTGTCGCGCAGTCCGTCGCTCCAGTAGCGCACCTCATCACCGGCACCATCGCCATCTAGGTCGTAGTCCCATACTGAATTATACCATGTACCCACGGGGAACCCAGTGTAGGCAAAGGTCTTGTCGTCCTTCAGAATGATGTCGTTTTCATTGATGATGAAGGCGCGATGCTGCTTGTTGTTGAAGAAGTTCAGCATATAGTCGGGCTTCCACCGATACCAGGTGACGAAGTCATACCAGTTAGTGTACTCCATGCAGAACTCAATACGGCGCTCGCGGATCAGGTCCTCAAAAGTGATGGGCTTGGTGCGAGGGGGCAGCTTGGCGCGCAGGCGCAGGGCGTTAAAGGCGGCCAGGGCCTCGGGATTGTCGGTCTGCTGCTGATTGCCCAGCAAGGCTTCAGCTTTAATGAGGAACACGTCGGCATAGCGCATGATGTAGGTGTTCAGCGGCGAAGCCTGTCCTTTCAAATGGCCGTCGCAGTCGGCAGTGGTGCCCACTACGCCCTTCTTGTTCTGCATCCATTTCTTCTTGTAGGTGTAGCCACCCTCTTCTGAGCGGATGTAGCTGTAGTAGCGGCCCTGCGAGAAGAACGTTGCACGCAGGCGGAACGAATCGGCAGGCTCCTCATTGTAGTAGTCAAGCATGTCGACCGTGGGCGAGAGGTTACCACCCCATGCAGCCACGTCGGTCACCTCCGAGAAGCTGAGCGTAGGCACCAGAGCGTTCACGGTGCCCCAGCCTCCTACGAGTGGGTCGGCCCAGCGCATGGCCAGGATGGTCTCGCTGTTGTCATTAAACTGTGGGCGGAAGAGGTTCTCGTAGTCGTCCAGCAGCTCATAGGTTCCGCTCTGGATGACCTCATCGCAAAGCTTCACCACACGCTGCAGCGTAGCCTCGTCGCGGGTGGCCTTGTTCCAGCCACTCTGGGCCAGCAGGGCCTTGGCCAGCAGGGCCTTGGCAGCATAGAGCGACGGATGGTTGTTCTTGCCCACGGCAGGCAGCAGCTTGGCAGCAGCCTCGAAGTCACGGATGATGAACTCCAGCACGCTCTCTTCCGTCGAGAGAGGCATGATGGGACTGGCGGCAGCCTGGTCGTTGTCCTCGAAGAGCACCACCTCACCCCATCCGCGCAGCAGGTAGAAGTAGGCCACGCCGCGCATCAGGTGAGCCTCGCCCAGCGCCTGATTCTTTACTTCCTCGCTCACTTCAGGATAGCAGTAGCGGGGAATGTTGTTCAGGATGGCATTGGAGAAGGTGACCACAGTGTACATGGCTCCCCAGGCGTGGCTGACGTCCTCTGTCAAGCCCGTGGTCTGGAAGAGTGCCATCTCAGCGTTCTGATAGGGGTTGAACGAATCGTTGGCGCGCAGCGACCCCATGCCGATGATGGCGTTGTTGTTATAGTATGACCAAGCCTTGTTGTAGAGAGGCTCGGTGGCCTTGATGACGGCATCGTCCGACGAATAGAAAGTCTCAGCCGTGTACTGGTTGAGGGGCGGACGGTCGAGGAAGTCTTCGCTGCAGCCCGTCGTGCCCAGGGCCAGTGTGCCCAGGGCCAGTATCTGGAATATCTTGTTCTTATTCATATACCTTATTATATTATAGACTTACTTTGAGACCAAAGTTAAAGATGCGCTGCGAGGGATAACGATAGTTGTCCAGGCCTTGCAGCTTCACATTCTGGCTGATGCTACCCAGTTCGGGGTCGAAGCCCTTATAACTGGTGATGGTGAAGAGGTTCTGCACGTTTCCGTACACCTGTACCCAGTCGAGCTTCAGGGGCTTGAGCCATGCCTTGGGCAGATTCCAGGCCAGCGAGAGGGTCTTCAGCCGGATGTAGGAGCCGTCCTCCACGAAGCGCGAGCTGACGCGGTTGTTGTCGTTCATGTTCTGTCCGTTGCCGGTAATGCGCTGCACCTTGACAGTGCGGGGATTAGCCAGATAGACGTTCGACAGGTCGGTAATCGAGCCATTGGGGTCGCGCATCTCCACGCGGGCATAGTCAGCCACATCGGCCATTTTGTTGCCCCAACCCATAGGGTCAGTGTGATGTTCGCGCACGAAGTTATAGACGTCGTTGCCAACGCTGCCGTTGAAGAAGAAGCTCAGCTCAAAGTCCTTCCAGGTGATAACATTGTTGATGCCGAAGGTAAAGTCGGGATTGGGGTCGCCAATGTACTTGCGGTCGTGCTCGTCAATGACGCCGTCGCCGTTCACATCTTCGTAGATATAGTCGCCTACCCAAATGCTGCTGGGTGAAATCTCGTACATATTGCCTTCGCCATCAGCCGGACGTGCCACGGGAATGCGGTTACCGTTCTGGTCCAACAGGAACTCGCCCAGCTGGTTTTTCTGGTAGAAGTCATCCTCGCATGAGAACATTCCGATAACGTTATAGCCGTAAAAACGGCCCACGGGGCCACCTTCCTTCGACATGGTGTAAGTGCCAGTACTGCCGATGTTGCCAGGCAACATGGCGCTCTCACTGTTCAGCTTGGTCACCTTGTTGCGGTTCAGGCTGAGGGTGATGCCCGTGCGCCACTCCAGGTCCTTCTTCTTGATGTTCACCGTGTTCAGGGTAAACTCAATGCCCTTGTTCTGTATGGAACCCGTGTTTTCCCACTGTGGCGACATGCCGTTCCAGCTCTCCGACGGAACCAGATACATGGGCAGTGCGGCCTCCAGCAGCAGGTTGTCGGTCTTCTTCAGATAAGCATCGACAATGAATTCGATGCGACCCTTGAGGAAGTTCATGTCGATACCGGCGTTCCAGGCATTGGTGGTTTCCCACTTCAGGCTCTTGTTAGGCATGTTCTGCGGATAGTAGCCCGTGCCCCAGGCGGTGGCTACATTGGCCATGGCCACACCGTAGGCATATCCGGGCGTTGACTGGTTACCCACGTGTCCCCAGCCCAGTCGCAGCTTCATGTTGTTAATCCACTCCACGTTCTGCATGAATTTTTCCTGACTGATGCGCCAGGCCAGTGCAGCCGAGGGGAAGTATCCCCACTTAGAGCCCTTGTCGAAGTTCGACGAGCCGTCGGCACGCAAAGTGGCGGTGAGCAGATAGCGGTCCAGCAGGTTATAGTTCAGACGTCCGTAGTAGGACTCAATGGCCCATTCAGCGCCCTGTTCGCCATTGCTGCTGGTAGCGGCGTCGCCCACGGCCAGGCTCTTCACGGCGCTGCTGATATAGCCGTTGCGGCCAGCACTGATGTTACCCCAGAAGCCCTCCTGGCTCTCGTGTCCGGCCATGAGCTGCAGGTGGTGTCCCTTCAGCGGGTCAAAATCGTAGGTGGCGTACTGCTTGAACGATTCGTAGGTGTTTCTTGATTCGGTCTTCCTCAGTTCCGATTCCACCACCACGTTGCCGTAGCTATAGTCAGGCACGAAGTAGAGGCTTTGTCCCCACGAGCGGCTGCCGCCGTACTCCACGCGGAGGTTGAGGCCTTTCACGGGGGTGATGTTGGCAAAGAAGTTGTAGTCCAGTTGGTTGTTCTTCTGCCAATTGTCCCTCATAGTGGCTTCAAAGAGGGGGTTCGACTGGTACTGGAAGTCGTGTGTCTCGCCAAAGCCTATCGTTCCGTCGGGGTTGTAGGGAGCCACGTCGGGATACTGGTTCAGTGCCGTCTGTATGGCGTTGTTGTCGTCGAAGGTGGTGGTGCGGTCGGTATTGGCATAGTAGCCGTTCACGCCCACCTGCAGCCAGGGATTGATGTTGGTGTCAAAATTGACACGTGTGGACACGCGGTTGAACTCCGAGCCGATGGCAATACCATCCTGGTTCAGATAGCCTGCCGAGATGGCGTAGTGCATATCCTCCGTGCCGCCGTTGATGCCCACCTGATGATTGTGCATGAAGGCGGTGCGGAACAGCACATCCTGCCAGTTGGTGCCTTCAGTGAACAGGCTGGGGTCGCGGTATTCATAGCTCTCGCCCCATCCCATCAGCTTGGCACGGACGGAGTGGTAGTCAGCATACTGCTCCAGGTTCATCACATCCAGCTGTGAGGGCAGCTGCTGCCAGCCCACGTAGCCTTCATAGCTCAGCTTGGGCTTGCCGTTCTGTCCGCGCTTGGTGGTGATGAGGACCACGCCGTTCGAGGCCCGGCTACCATAGATAGCCGTTGCCGAGGCATCCTTCAGCACTTCCAGTGACACGATGTCGCTGGGGTTCAGCGAGCTCAGTGCGCTGCTGTTGCCGTCGGTCTGTCCGCTCACGGCAATACCGTCGATGACATAGAGGGGTTCGTTGCCATTCAGCGAGTTGATACCACGAATCTGCACGCTGATGCCGCCGCCAGGGGCACCAGAGTTCTGGGTGACCTGCACACCGGCAATGCGGCCCTGCATGGCCTGCTCAATGTTGGTGTTCACACCCTGCTTGATAGCTTTCTCGTCGATGCTGCTGACAGCGCCTGTCAGGTCCGAGCGCTTCATCACACCATAACCCACCACGACCACCTGGTCCAGCAGGTTCACATCCTCACCCAGCTTGATGCTCAGCAGGCCCGACTGGGGTACTCTCACCTGCTGGGTCTTGTAACCCACATAGGACACTTCAAGTGTTTCGCCTACCTTGGCCGACAGCTTGAAATGTCCATCGAAATCTGTGATGGCACCGTTGTTCGTGCCTTTCACCTTGACAGAGGCTCCGATAATCTCATCGCCGTTTGAGGCGTCGGTCACCGTGCCCTGTACCTCAATGTTCTGCGCCATGAGCGAAAGCGGTAACAGCAGCATCAGTCCTATGACCATGCTCCTGCTCCGCACCAGCGCTTTCATGAGTAAATGGAGGTTTTGTTTCATACGGTTGCTTATTTTGTTTGAATCATGTTCTTTCCTTTAGGCCGCCTTGTGGCGGGCGGTGAAGGGGGGTCAGTGGTTATACTTCTTGATAATGGCCAGCGTGGTGGAGTCGCAGTCGAACACCGAGTTCAGGCCCTGGGCCTCCTGGGCGGGGTCTCCGCAGTAGGGGTCGCCCACCTGCCACTGCTCCTGGTGCACGGGCCGGGCCTCGCCGCCCCATCCCCAGAAGTTGCAGCCTTTCACGATGCTGTCACCCATGGCCATGCTGAAAATGTAGTCATAGTATTTGTCGCGGGCCGTGGTTGGCGAGCCAGCGTCGTAGCGGAAGTCATCGCGCGGATAGCCAAACTCCTCGACCACCAGCGGCTTCTGCAGCTTGTGGGCTATGCGTATGTGTTCCTTCAGGTATTCGCCCGAATTGGTGCAAGCACGCTCAATGTTCTCCTGCAGCGAGTCCTTCTTGGCCCAGTTCCAGTTGTAGGGCCAGATGTGGGCATTCAGGTAGTCAATGTTCGGGTCGGCCGAGACGCGCTCATACAGGGCGGTATCGTTCTCACAGCCCCAGATGCCCTCACTGCCAATGGAGATGAGATGATTCTTGTCCAGCGAGCGGATAAGGGCCGAAGCCTTGCTGAGCCACTTGGCAAAGGGCTCCTTCGACTCTTCGCTGAAGGCGCGGGGCTCGTTGCCTATCTGCCATGACATGATGGTGGGATCGTCCGCATAAGCCTGACCAGTGTAGCGGTTGGTACGGCAGATGATGTCACGCACATACTGATAGAACAGCTCCTGGGCTTTCTCGTTCTGGGCGTACTGGGCCATGGCCGTCATGAAGGCCTGATAACCGTCCTCATTGGGGCGGGGCTGATGGCCGGCGCCGGCCTGCTCCAGATAGAAGCCATAGCCGCCGCTCCACTCCCATGAATTGTTCAGGTAGAGCACGGCCTTCATCTGACGCTTGCCCATCTCCTGCAACAGGTAGTCAAGGCCAGCCAGAATGGTATCGTTATACACGCCGGGACTGACTTGCAGAGTGGGCTCCACCTTGGTGGTCACGCCACGCTCGCCGTCGCTACCCACCAGGATGCGCAGGTTGTCCAGTCCCAGTGCATGCAGCTGGTCCAGCTCACGGCACAGGCGCTGGCGGTCGCCACCCTGACCCTCAGAGCCCAGAATGGCACCATACCAGAAATTGGTACCTACATAGCGATACTCCTGGCCATCCAGCATGAAGCTGGCGCCTTGGCGTTCTACGAAAGGACTGTTCTGAGGCTGCTCTGCTTTTTGCTTACAGCCAGCAAAAGAAACTGCACACAGCACAGCTAGCATGAAAAAATCAGCAATTCTACTCATGAGTGTTTTTAGTTGTAGTTATTCGGCTGCAAAATTAAGCAAAATTATTGGAACTGCTCTATACTTTTTTTGCAAAATAATATACTTTTGGCAAAAAAAAATACTGCTATGCGCACCGTAGCAGCCTCTCCCTGAATTCCAGAAGAACCTAGGAACTCCCAGGAATGCATGGGAATAGCCAGGAATACCTGGGAAATCCCAAGAATGCCTAGGAGAACCTAGGAAAGTATAGAAAAACCTGGAAAAGCTCCCTCGCGCGCAGGCGCGCATTACAAAAAAAAGCTAGAAAAAAAGTGCTACAAGTGCTACAGGTCCTTATAAGCATCTGAAACCCAACACTTTGCGGGTGCATATTCGGTAATAGGAAAATGCACCCTTTCATGCTACTGCTGCTACCGCGCAACTGCCTGCACAATATTGACTTTTTGTGCAAAATGAGACATATAGAAAAGTCGGAGGACCACTTTTCTATATGTCTCATCGAACCTTTTCAAAACGGCGCCGACTTTTTTGAAAAAGTCAACGACTTTTGAGAAAATCCCGTTGACTTTTTTCCGCGCGGCGCCGACTATTTGAAAAAAACCGGGCGGAGGTTGGGCCGGTAGCACTTCCGGTAGCACGAACAACGGGCGAAAATGCACCCGCAAATGGCTTTATACCAATCAGTTAGAGCCGGCAGTAGCACTTGTAGCACTTCTTTTCGCGCGTTATAACGCGTGCGCGCGATAAGCCATTGTTAAGTTGGCAGAGAAGCGTTAAACGATAATCTTCGTCTTCCGGTACTTCCCCCGGAAGTCAGTGGGGTTGCAGCCCTTTCGCTTTTTGAACAGGCGGTTGAAGTTGCACACGGTGTTGAAGCCTGTCTCGTAGCATATTTCCGAGATGGTGTGCGTTGTGTCCACCAGCAGACGGGCGGCATGGCCCAGCCTGACGTCGACTATATACTCGTTCAGGCTCTTGCCCGTGCGTTGCTTGAAGAAGCGGCTGAAGGCGGAATCGGTCATGCCTACCATGGAGCTGAGCTGCCCGAGCCTCAGCTCATCGCGGTAGTTCTCCTCAATGAAGTGCTTCACCTTCAGCACACGCCGCGAGTCGCTTTCCACACTCACCTTCGCAAAGGCCGACGAGGCCAGCTCGCGGGCACCGTCCTGCTTGGACAGCTCGTAGAGGATGGTGAACAGCTCAGTGACGGCATAGAAGCCCTCCTGTATGGTGGAGAGACGGGTGATGAGCGGATAGACCTGCATGATGGCCGACAGTGGGAAGGCCAGCCCCTTACGGGCCCGGAGGAACATTTTGTAGATGGAGCTGAAGGGATTGGTGTGGTAGATACTGTGCTCGTCGTTGAAGTCCACGAAGAACTGCACGGTGACCTCGTGAATGTCGTCGCTGTGGCACTCGTGCTGTTCCCACACGTGCTCCAGATCGGGACTGGTGATGAGCACCAGGTCGTACTGCCCTATCTCCTCGCTCGAATCGCCCACCGTGCGGCGACAGCCCGCCGCATTCTCCACAAAGTTCAACTCGAATATTTCGTGGCAGTGGATGGGGTAGGTGAACTCTTTCTTGTGGCGGTCGGCCACGTACATGAAGTCACGCTCGGCCAGCGGGGTTATCTCGTGTAGCACCATGGGCGTCAAGTTGTGTGTCGGTGGAAGTGTGTCATCAGCCTTTCCGGGCCACTCGCAGCCTGTACACCTGCAGGGCCACAAGGGCCAACAGCAAGAGCAGCAGGACACCGAAAGCTATATAGGCAATGGTCTCGGTAGTCTTTACGGTAGTAGGCTTGAATGTGAGCTCCACGGCGTGATGACCGCCGTCAATGTGGAGGGCTCGGAGCACATAGTTCACACGCCCCAGCTCCACTTCCTTTCCATCAATGGTGGCACGCCAGCCTGGATAGTAAATCTCCGAGAACACCAGCACGCCGCCCGTGGGGCTGTCAACAGTGTAGTTCAGCTGGTTGGGCTCGTAGCTGTTCAGCACCACCTGCGCGGTACTGTCCTGCTGGGCCGACTGTCCCAGCACGGCCTCAAACTGCTTGTCGGCCACGGCCACATGGCGCAGGTCGGTCTTGTGCAGGGCCTCCATCTCCTGGTTGGCATTGTCCACGTAGTTCACCTTGTCCACCAGCCAGGCATTGCCATAGGCATAGGGATTCAGCACGGCGTCGTTCTCGCCATCACCCACGATGAAGTACTTGGTGTTCAGCATATTGAGCACGGTGTAAGCCTCGCTGCCGGCAATGCTGTCAGCATGTTCGGCAATGGTTTTCATCTCGGGGGTAATGGCGTTGGCTATCAGGTCCTGGTAGCGGCCCAGCTTGGCAGCATGATAGCCGCCTATGGACTTGTGATAGTAGCTGGTCTCGTTCTCATTGAACGTGCTCGTTGTGAAGTTCAACACGCGGTAGTCCAGCGACTTGTCTTGCAAGATGGCTTTGTCGACAGGCTTCATGGCATGAGTGGTATGCTGCACGCTGGGGTCCTGGAACATCTCGTCGTTCAGATAACGCTTGTTCACTTGCCACAGGTCGAACAGACAGAGCACCGCAAGGGCTGCCGTCAGGGGCACGGCCTTGAGCTTCCTGGCCTGATAGAGCCACAGCAGCACGGCACCCACCAGGATGATGAGGAAGGAGCGCCAGCAGTCGGGGGTGAAAATGGCCTGGCGGGCCTCGCTCAGCGCCGACAGGATGGCCGAGCCAGCCTGCTGACCGAAAATCTGGTTGAACACATCGGCCTCACCGCTAGTGGTGAAATCGAAGAACAGCGTCGGGAACAGGGCAAAGAGCAGGGCCACCACTCCCGTCAGGGTAAAGCCCAGCACCAGCGGCGTCAGGGGCACGCGCTTGCTCACCCGCTTCATCATACAGGCAGGCTCCTCCACTATCCGCTTCAATGCCAGCATGGCCAGCAGCGGTATGGTGAACTCGGCAATGACCAGGATGCTCTCCACGGTGCGGAACTTGCTGTAGAGCGGAACGAAATCAATGAAGAAATCAGTGGGACCCATGAAATTCTTTCCCCATGCCAGCACGATGGACAGCACCGTGGCGGCCAGCAGAGCCCACTTCATGGGGCCTTTCACCACGAACAGGCCTATCACGAAGAGCATGAGCACAAAGGCACCCACATAGACGGGGCCACTGGTGCCCGTGGCGCCGGGCATGAGGTTCTCTTCCCAATACTGACGGAATATGCGGCGCTGGAACTGATAGTCCACAAAGTCCAGTATCTCGGCGCAGGATGCCGACTGGCCGTTGCCTATGTCCACACGGCGCTCGGTCAGTATTTTCTTTGCCTTCTCGTCATCTTGCAGCAGCTTGTTGGAGGTGCCACCCTTCACGTTGGGCACCAGCAGCGACCAGGTCTCGCCAATGCCATAGCTGTAGTTCGTGATGTAGCTGCGCTCCAGTCCGCCACTCGTCTGGTCGTTGCTGTCCTTGTTCACCAGCTCCGAGCCGCCACGCATGGTGTTCTTCTGATATTCCCACGTGTGGTAGAGGTTGGAGGCGTTGACCATCAGGCCCAGCACACCTCCCACCAGGCAGACTGCCGTGGCTTTCATGAAGTGAGCAAGCTGCTTCTGGCGGATGGCCTCCACCAGATAGGCTATCACCATGGCCAGGATGATGAACATGTAGTAGTAGGGCATCTGCTGGTGGTTGGGATGCATCTCGAAGGTGGCGAAGATGGCCGTCACAATGAGTCCGCTGATATACTTGCCCTTATAGGCCAGCACAATACCGGCAATCATTGGCGGCAGGTAGACCAGCGCCATGACCTTCCACAGATGTCCGGCTGCAATGATAATCAGGAAGTAGGTACTGAAGGCCCACAGTATACTGCCCAGCGCTGCCAGATAGGACTTGAAGTTGAAAGCCCGGAGCAGGATGTAGAATCCCAGCAGATAGGCAAACAAATACCACACGTAGTTGGGCAGCCACAGATGGTAGGCCTTCTCAAAGAATGAGAGGGTCTTCGTGCTGTCGTACGACGGGGAAATCTGGTAGGTAGGCATGCCACCGAACAGCGCATTGGTCCAACGGGTTACTTCGCCCGTCTTATCATAGTACTGGCGCGCCTCCTCGCCGGCCCCTACGCCTGCGGAGGCATCTTCCAGATAGAGAATACGACCATCGGTGACGGCGGGATAGAAATAGGCAAAGGCCAACAGGGCAAAAAATACGACTGCCAGTACGTCGGGCAGCCAGCGCTTCAGTTCCTTCTTCATGTTTCCAGCTGATTTTGCGTGCAAAGGTAAGAAAAAGTTAGGAGTTTGGGGATAGGAGATGGAGAATTTTTCCCACGCAAAGAATAAAAAATGTTAACTCGCCTGCGATAACTCATGGCTCCACGCTCCTAACTCCTAACTTTTTCTTACCTTTGCACGTAATTTTAACTACTACTCAATTAAAAATGGCTTATACACGCATGACAGCTGCTGAAGCAGCAGCGCTGATTAAGAACGGCGACAACATCGCCATGAGTGGCTTCACGCCCGCTGGCGTGGCCAAGGCAACAACCAAGGAGCTGGCCAAGATTGCAGTGAAGGAGCACGAGGCCGGACGCGAGTTCAAGGTGGGCATCTTCACTGGCGCCTCCACCGGGCAGAGCACCGATGGCGACCTGGCCGCCGCACAGGCAATAAAGTATCGCGCTCCCTACACCACCAACCCCGACTTCCGCAAGCACGTGAACATGGGCGAGATCCCCTACAACGACTTGCACCTGAGCCACATGGCACAGGAGCTGCGCTATGGCTTCTACGGACAGGTGGACTGGGCCATCCTGGAGGTCTGCGACATTGAGGAAGTGGGCGACGAATTCCGCGTTTATCTTACCGCCGCCGGCGGCATCAGCCCCACGGCAGCCCGTCTGGCCAAGAAGGTCATTCTGGAGCTGAATCATTTCCACAGCCCCAACGCCAAGTACATCCACGACGTCTATGAACCCCTTGACCCGCCCTACCGCAAGCCCATCCCCATCTTCAATGTAGGCGACCGTATCGGCAAGCCCTACGTATCCATCCCCCGCGAGAAGATTGTAGGCGTGGTGGAGTGCGACCTGCCCGACGAGGCACGCGCCTTCAAGGACAGCGACCCCGTGACCGACAAGATTGGCTACCTCACGGCTGAGTTCCTCGTCTCCGAGCTCCATGCCGGCCGCATCCCCAAGGAGTTCCTGCCCCTGCAGAGCGGTGTAGGCTCGACCGCCAACGCCATCCTGGGCGCACTGGGCGAGGACAAACACGTGCCCGACTTCAACATCTACACCGAGGTCATCCAGAACTCCGTCATCGACATGATGCTCAACGGCCGCGTGAAGGACGCCTCGGCCTGCTCGCTCACCGTCTCGAACGAGTGCCTGATGCAGGTCTACGACAACATCGGCTACTTCAAGGACCACCTGACGCTGCGCCAGAGTGAAATCTCGAACCACCCTGCCGTCATCCGCCGTCTCGGCGTCATCGCCATCAACACCGCCATCGAGTGCGACATCTACGGCAACGTGAACTCCACTCACATCAGCGGCACGAAGATGATGAACGGCATCGGTGGCAGCGGCGACTTCGAGCGCAATGCCTACCTGAGCATCTTCACCTGCCCGTCGACAGCCAAGGGCGGCCTCATCTCGTCGATAGTGCCCTTCGTCAGCCATCAGGACCACTCGGAGCACGATGTGAACATCATCGTCACTGAGCAAGGTATCGCCGACCTGCGCGGCCATAGCCCCATGCAGCGTGCCGAGCTCATCATCGAGAACTGTGCACACCCCGACTACCGTCCGCTGCTACGCGAATACTTGAAGCTGGGCACCGGCGGCCACACACGCCACTGCCTCACCGCAGCCTTCGCCATGCACGACACGCTGGCCCGCAAGGGTGACATGCACCTGACGGACTTCTCGGAGTACGTGAAATAAGAGAAACTAAAAGGGTACGGGCGACGTGAAATGCATTCGCTCACCCGTCATCGGATGATAGAAAGCCAGCTCAGCGGCATGCAGACACAGCCGCTGGGCTGGCTTGCCGTATAGGCGGTCGCCGACGATGGGCGTGGCCAGACCTTCGGCATGGGCACAGTGCATGCGCAACTGGTGAGTGCGCCCCGTGCGGGGGATGAGGGCTATGCGCGTCAGGCCATCGGCCACGCTGAGCACCTCGTAGTCAGTCACGGCCTCCTTGCCATGAGTGTGGTCAACCACCTGGCGAGGGCGGTCGGTCAGGTCAGGTCGCAAGGGCAGGCTAATGGTGCCATGGCCATGGACCACCCCTTCCAACAAAGCCATATACTTCTTGCTCACCCTGCAGTGCCCATTTCCTGCTGGCTCCACATCGGGCATGAACTGGGGCTGCAAGGCGTGATAAGCCTCGACCGTGAGGGCCACCACCAGCAGGCCCGAAGTGTCCTGGTCTAAGCGGTGCACCATGAAGACCCGGCCATAGCGGGCTCTAAGCAGGCTCTCCACCGACTCACCGCCCGTTTTTCCTCGCACGCTGAGCAGTCCCGCTGGCTTATTCACAACCACGAGACAGGAATCCTCATACACAATGGAAAGGCCTTCGGCTACTGACTGTGCTTCGGTCTGAGGCTGACCATCGGCCAGGCCATCCTGGTCCAGCATCCATTCTAATATGGGCTTGCACTTGCCCCTGCAGGCAGGGTAGTACTGGCCGTGATGACGCACTTCCATTCTGGGCGAACGGCCCTGCCAGAACTCAGCAATGGCCAGTGGTCGCAGACCATGGGTAAAAGCGTATTGCAGCAACTTCGGAGCACAGCACTCACCAGCCCCTGATGGGGGAACACCCTGGGCCGTAGGGGCAAAAATGCTGGTCAGCGTGCGACGCTCGCCCTTCACATTCTGCATCAGAAACTGGTCGAAGAGCCAGCGCTGAAGGGCATCTGAACGGCGCTTGCGCTCTTCCTTCAATGCGTTGATGCTATCCTCCAGCGGCATCAACCTGCGCTCGGCCTCCTCCACCTTGTCGCTCCAGCGAGCTTTCAGCCTACGCAACTCGGCTTTCTGGAATTGGCTCTCTCGCGTCAGTTCTTCCCTGTCATCGCCAGCCTGCCGGAGTAAATGGCGTCGCTCCCTGGCTGCCTGCATCATTTGTTTGTAGGCGGCCAACTCCTCCTGCTCTTGCTGTTGCAACTGCTGAACGGCAGCCTTCGCTGATTTCATCTCTGCCGACTGCTCCAATTGTTCTATCCTGTGGTTGATGGCAGAGATGGCTGCCTCCTCGCCTTTGAAGTAGCCCGTGGGCTGCAGATAGTCGAACACAGCGGGCACAAACCAGGGCCAGTCCTCGCGTCCGCCCAGCTGGCCACTATACGCCGCCAAGAATCCCAGCCGCCCACAGTCATCCTGGCAGACCAGCACGCCCAGCATCTTGCCAGCTGCCAGTTCTTCGCTCCATTCGGACTGTTCATCCAAATAGGCGCACACCCGACGTGCCGCCGCCATGCAGAGCGGATGCGGGGTATAGCTGAACGGATTGTTCAGGTTGGCAGGCAACTCGTAGCCGCTGCCTTCTAGCAAATGAAAAGCCTCTTCCACGATGCAAAAGTACTAAATAATTGTGAATTATAGCGCCTTGTTTGTGAAATAATTCGTATCTTTGCACCATGACAAACGAAACCATTCAGCTGACCAACGTCAGTATAGGCTATAGAACCCGCCGCGACATAAAAACGGTAGCCAGCGGCATCACGGCCAGCATCTGCCGTGGCGAACTGACTTGCCTGCTGGGGCGCAACGGCGCCGGAAAATCAACACTGCTACGCACGCTCTCAGCTTTTCAGCCCAAGCTGGGAGGAAGCATCACCATAGAAGGACGCGACATTGAGGACTACACCGACAAGGAGCTGGCACGCCTGCTAGGGGTGGTGCTGACCGAACGGCCCAACGTACAGCAGATGACCGTAGGCGAGATGGTGGCCATGGGGCGCTCACCCTACACTGGCTTCTGGGGCCGCCTGGACGACAATGACGTGCGGGTTGTGAACGAGGCCATCGGCATGGTGGGCATTGGCGAGCTGACAGAGCGGATGGTGACCACGCTGAGCGACGGCGAGCGGCAGAAAGTGATGATTGCCAAGGCACTGGCACAGCAGACCAGCATCATCTTCCTGGACGAGCCTACCGCCTTCCTTGACTACCCTAGCAAGGTGGAGACACTCACACTGCTTCGACACATCAGCCGGGAAGCACAAAAAACCATCTTCCTGTCCACCCACGACTTGGAGCTGGCCCTGCAGGTAGCCGACCGCCTGTGGCTGATGACGCCCACGGGCATCATTATCGGCACTCCGCGAGAACTGGCCGACCAGGGGGTGCTGACAGACTTCATTGAGAACAGCAACGGGGTCAGCTTTGACCCCCAGTCACTGACCATTATAGTAATGAGAGAGCCATGAACGCACGTTCGCTGCTCCTGATAGCCGTCTCAGTACTGCTTTCGCTGACCGCCCATGGTCAGCGCCAGCTGGTGCGCCCACCTTTCCTGCAGCCCGGCGACCGCATTGCCGTCATCTCGCCCTCCAGCGTGCCCGAGGAAAAGACGGTGGTGGAAGGCTGTGACATCCTGCGGCAGTGGGGCTATGAACCCGTGGTGGGGCCTCATGCCCTATGCAATTACCATGACTTTGCCGGTACCGTGGATGAGCGCTCGGCCGATTTGCTTTGGGCATTGCGCGACAGCACCATCCGCGCCATCATGTGCACCCGTGGGGGCGACGGCGCCGTACAGCTTTTGCATCATATCCCCTTGTCGGAGTTCAGTCATCAGCCCAAATGGCTCATCGGCTTCAGCGATGCCACCGCCCTGCACAGCGCCATGGTGCAGGCCGGCGTGATGAGCATTCATGGTTCCATGTGCCACGCCATTGCCGCACAGGGGGGAACCGACAGCGTGAGCGTCATGTTGCAACAGCTGCTGCGGGGACAACTGCCCCACTATCAGCTGCCGCCACACCAGCTGAACCAGCTGGGACAGGCTGAAGGCATACTGGTGGGGGGTAATATGTCTGTGTTCTGCGGACTGGCCGGTTCGCCCTATGACTTCCTCAACCAGCACAACGACCTGATTCTGTTTATTGAAGACACCGATGAGCAGATGTCGAAGGTTGACCGCATGCTGCATCTGCTGGAGATACGCGGCATACTGGGCCGCCTGAGGGGAATCATCGTGGGCCATTTCACCAAATATAAGTATCCGCAGAGCGATTTCGACGACATGAACCACATGCTTCACGAGTATTTGCAGCATTATGACATACCCGTATGCTACGGATTCCCCGTGGGTCATGCACGCCCCAACTTCCCCATGATTGAAGGAAGCCGCGTGCGACTGACCGTCACCCCGCAGGGCACTACGCTCAGCTTTCTGGAATAGGACCTGTCAGTCGTGCTTCATGTTGCGCGGATGATGCTCCAGCACCTCACGGCGCAACGTCTGCATGGTGATATGGGTGTAAATCTCGGTAGTCCCTATCGACTCATGGCCCAGCAGCGCCTGAATGACGCGCAAGTCAGCACCGCCCTCGAGCAGCGCCGTGGCAAAGGAGTGGCGCAGCGTATGGGGGGAGATGGTCTTCTTGATGCCCGCCAGCTCAGCCTGCTGTTTCAGCATAATCAGAATCATGGTGCGCGTCAGGTGGGCTCCCCTCCGGTTCAGGAAGATGTAGTCCTCCTCGCCCGGCTTTATTTTAAGCTCATTCCGCCAAGGCAAGTACAGGTCTATCTCCTTCAGGGCCTGGTCGGAAATGGGCACCAGCCGCTCCTTTGATCCTTTTCCCAGGATGCGCAGATAGCGCTCCTGCTGATAGAGCTGTGACCACTTGAGCGCCACCAGCTCGCTGACGCGCAATCCGCACGAGAACAGTACTTCAATGATGGCACGATTACGATGGCCCTCGGGCTTGGACAAGTCGATACTGCTCTCCAACTGGTCCACCTCGTCAACAGTGAGAAATTCTGGCAGATGCTCGCCCAGCACTGGGCTCTCCAGCAGCTCCGTAGGATCGTCTTCCAGATAGCCGTCCATCACCAGATAACGATAGAAAGAGCGCACTCCGCTCAGTATGCGGCACTGCGAACGCGGCCCCACGCCAATGTCGTGCAGCTGGGCGGCAAAGGTCTGCAGGTCCTCCAGCATGGCCTCTTCCGGGTTCTTGCCTTCGCCCTGCAGGAAGCGCAACAGCTTTTCCACATCGTGCTTGTAGGCATCGAGCGTATTGCCCGACAGGCTGCGCTGTAATCGCAGATAGCGCAGATAGCCCGTCATCATTCGTGAAGTACTCTTGTCATTGGTCATTTCTTACCTCAATATATAATATGGAGACTGCAAAAATACGAAAAAAACTTGGAAACTTCAAAGAAAAAGCGTATCTTTGTTCCCGAGAAATAACTTCCCTAAGATAATAACCCTTACAAAAAAAAGTAATTATGGCAAAAGTGTATGTATTTCTGGCTGACGGCTTCGAGGATGTGGAAGCCCTGATTCCAGTCGATGTGCTGCGTCGCGGCGGTGTTGAGGTGGTAACAGTGAGCGTGATGGACGGCTCGCAAATAGTAGAGTCGGCACACGGCGTTCAGATGGTGGCCGACGCACTGATTGAGGACTGCGACTTCAGCGATGCTGACCTGCTGCTGTTGCCTGGCGGCATGCCCGGAGCCAGCAACCTGTATGCCCATCAGGGAGTGTGCCAGGCCGTGCTGGCCCAGATGAAAGCCAATAGGATGATTGCCGCCATCTGCGCTGCGCCTGCCGTGGTGCTGGGCCAGCTGGGCATGCTCAATGGCAAGCAAGCCACATGCTATCCCGGCTTTGAGCAGTTGCTCCAAGGGGCTACCTACACGGGCGAGCTGTGCACCGTTGACGGCAACATCGTCACTGGCGAGGGTCCTGCTGCTGCCTTCCCCTTTGCCTATCAGCTTCTGTCCATGCTGGCCGACGCCAGCACAGCACAACAGATTGCTGTGGGCATGCGCTATGCCCACCTGATGGAAAAATAACAGGCTTTAAAGAAACGATTACTTAGGCTGGTCGGCATCCAGGCGCTGCACAGCGCCCGTCAGCCCATCCAGTCGCAGACGGGTGGCATAGCGCTTGTTAAACAGATGAGCACTGAGCAGCACGGTCTGGCCAAACTGAGGGGCGGGGAATTCTCCGCCCTTTATAGCGTCAACTCCTTTGTAAATGGTGGAACGCAGGCGCCCTGGCACGTTGACATAGATGCCTGCCTCATACTGCTTTGCTTTCCCCTTCTTGGCATTCTCGTCGGGGGCGGGCAGCTGGCTGATGTCGTCAATGGAAATATAATAAGGTGCGCCCGAAAGGTCATCAGGCTCCACGAAACCGTGCATCTGCGACAGGCGGAACAGCACTTTCCTGCCCTCGGGAGCCGATGGCGTCACCCAAACAATATGCTCGGTGGTGTCGCGCTGCGTCACACCCAGGAACAACGAGCTGAGCGAGCGGTCCTGCTTGTCCAGTTCGTCCAGCATGATTTGCATCTGCCGGCCATCCTGCGGCATGAAGTCGGCCTGTCCCTTGACGAGCAGCGACCGGTTCTCGCGCACGTCGTAAATCTCATGCGCCGTCAGCTCGGCCATCTTGGCCGTGCTGCCACACGACAGAATCTCCTCACTCATGTACTGACGGGGGTTGACAATGGCAGGCTGAGGCTGGGGGGCAAACGGGGCAGGCAGCACAACATCGCGGGCATCGTCGACATTCAGGCCCAGCAGGCGCCCATCATCTGAAAGCACCATCCGCGAAGCCACCGTGGTGGGGTTGAACTTCACAGCGTAGACCTTCGTCGTGTCGGGCACGGGGCATGGAGTCTGGGTGATGCCTACCACGCGAAAACTGGTGGCAGGGTCCTGCGACACGTCAGCCACACGCAGATAGCGCAAGGCATAAGGTGCGAAGTCGCCAGGCTGATAGGTGGTTTTCTCCACCAGCACACTGATGCGCAGGGCCGTCTTTGGCAGGAAGTAGACCGCCCCCTCAGGCGTCAAACCAGGACGATAGCTGCTCAGCTGTGTCTGTGCCATAGCAGCACTGAACGACAGGGGGGAGAGGATGAGAGACAGGCAGAAGGCCTTGAGCAACTTCATGCCAACAAGCTTATTTATATTGATGCTCTTTTTCATTTCAAACACTGCTTACTACGACTTTCTCTGACTCTTCAATTTCATGAATGCCTTGGGCAGATACTGTATGATGTCGCTGGCCATCAGGCTTTCTTCGCCCAGTTCCTGAGCTGCCAGGTCACCAGCCAGACCATGAAGATAGACTCCCAGCATACAGGCCTCGCGCTGCTGATAGCCCCGGGCCAGCAGCCCCAGGAGGATGCCGGTGAGCACGTCGCCACTGCCTGCGGTAGCCATGCCCGCATTGCCCGTCGTGTTGAAAGCCACGTGCCCGTCGGGCATGCAGATGGCAGTACGATGCCCCTTCAGTATTACATAGCCCTGCAGTCGCTCTGCCAGCAGGCGCGCCTTGGTCAGCCGCTCATAGCTGTCTGTACACTGGCCTTCCAAGCGCTCAAGCTCACGCGGATGGGGCGTCAGGATGATGCCCTTGGGCAGCTGCTGCATCCAGGCATGCTTGGACGACAGGATGTTCAGTGCATCGGCATCAACCACGGCAGGACACTGAGCACGCCGCAACTGTGCTATCATGGCAATGGCTGTCTGCTCAGCAATGCCCAGTCCCGGCCCGATGGCCAAGGCCTGGAAAGCTTCGGTTGACAGAGCTTCTGAGAAAAGGGTCTCTTCGCGGTCGGTATGGAGCACTGCCTCAGGAATCGTTGACTGCAGGATGGCCACATTGCGGCGCGGTGTGTGTACCGTCAGCTTGCCAGCACCAGAGCGCATACAAGCCCGAGCCGCCAGTATGGCCGCCCCCGCCATGCCATAACTACCAGCCACCAACAAAGCATGGCCCATGGTGCCCTTATGGGCAAAGGGGTCGCGCGAAAGCAGCAGCGGCAGCACGTCGGCCTGTTCAGTCAGCGAGAAAGAGGCATCCATCTTCTGAATACCTTCCTGACTCAGATGAATGTCGAGCACTTTCAGCTGTCCGATGAACTGCTGATGTTCGGGGAAGAGGAAAGCCAGTTTGACATGCTGCAGGGTGAGCGTCTGAGTAGCACGAATAATATTGGCACGCACATTGTACGCGTTGTCTTCGGCAATGAGTCCCGATGGCATGTCAATGCTCACCACGTCGGCCTTGGAGCTATTGATGAATTTCACCAGCGAGGCGAAACCACCTGCCAGCGGTCTGTTCTGCCCCGTGCCAAACAGTCCGTCAATCACCAGCATGCCTTCCTCCAGCTTTGGCGATTCGAAGCGCTGTGTCACTTCCGTCAGCAGCGGGTGACCCTTCGCGTTCACCAGGCGCTGCTTGTTCGTGGCACAATCAGCCGACAGTTTTCCGCTGATATTGAAAAGATAGGTCTGCACCTGGTAATTCCTTTCTATGAGCATACGGGCCACTGCCAAGGCATCGCCACCATTGTTGCCTGGTCCGGCAAACACCACGACGGGCACACTGGAATTCCACTGCTCCATGATGGCATCAGTGAGCACGCGGGCTGACCGTTCCATCAAATCAATTGACTCAATGGGCTCGTGCTCTATTGTATATTTATCCAGCTCATGAATCTGAGCAGCTGTAAAAATCTTCATAACGGTGCAAAATTACGAAGTTTCAATGAGTTGGCCAAACTTTTCTGTGTTTTTCTTTGCCTTTCACAATAATTGTAACTGAAAAAACACACAAAGTCTGCTACACATTGCAAGCTTTGTTCACTTTTTTTGGTAGTTTTCTTTGTAACACGGATTATTTTTCGTATTTTTGCATGCAAAATACTGAATAATCCATTCTAGAATGAAAACCATTCAAGTAAAAGACAAGACTTTCGGGCTGTCCATTACCGAAGAAGAAATCAAAAAGCGCGTAAAAGAAGTGGCCCGGCAGATCAGCCACGACATGGAGGGTAAGAATCCGTTGCTGCTGGGAGTGCTGAACGGCGCTTTCATCTTTGCCTCCGACTTAATGCGCGAGATGACCATTCCCTGCGAGGTATCGTTTGTGAAACTGGCCAGCTATCAGGGCACCACCACTACGGGAAAGGTGACCGAGGTACTGGGCATCAATGAGGATCTTTCGGGCCGCCACATCATCATCGTGGAAGACATCGTTGACACGGGTCTGACCATGAAGCGCATGATAGAAACACTGGGCACCCGCAATCCTGCCAGCGTCAACATCTGCGCCCTGCTGGTGAAACCAGAAAAACTGAAGGTCTCTCTTGACCTGAAATATGTGGCGCTGCGTATTCCCAATGATTTCATCGTAGGCTACGGACTGGACTACGACCAGCAAGGACGTGGCCTGAAAGACATCTACACCCTATGCGAGTAGTAAAACTGCCCCATCTGCCCAGCGACATGACAGATGCCCGTCCAGGCGATCTGCTACCTGACGTGTGGTACAAAGGTAAGGAGTATAAAGTTAAACGAAACCAAGTAGAACAACATATTAATATGAAGAACATTGTGATATTCGGCGCTCCTGGCTCAGGCAAGGGAACGCAGAGCGACAGGCTCATTGAGCACTATGGCCTGGAGCATATCTCCACCGGCGACGTGCTGCGCGCAGAGATTAAGAGAGGTAGTGAACTGGGTAAGACGGCCCAGCAGTACATTGACCAAGGACAGCTCATTCCCGACGAGCTGATGATCAGCATCCTGGCTTCGGTCTACGACTCCTTCGGCCGTGGCCACAAGGGCGTCATCTTCGATGGCTTCCCACGCACCATCCCTCAGGCTGAGGCACTGAAGCAGATGCTGGCTGAGCGCGGTGACAAAGTGGCCGCCATGCTGGAGCTGGACGTGCCCGAGGACGAGCTGATGAAGCGCCTCATCCTGCGCGGTCAGCAGAGTGGCCGGGCCGACGACAACGAGGAAACCATCAAGAAGCGCCTGGTGGTCTACCACTCACAGACGCAGCCCCTCATTGAGTGGTACAAGCAGGAAGGTCTGCACCATCACATCAATGGTCTGGGCGAGCTGGACCGCATCTTTGCTGACATCTGCAAGGTGGTGGATGAAATCTAGGAAATCCTAGGTGGTCTAGGCAATCCTAGGCAATTCTAGACGTTCCTAGATAATCCTAGGCATTCCTAGATTCTAGAAAAATCCCAGAAGACAAAGAAATGGAAAGCAACTTCGTAGATTACGTCAAGATTCTCTGCCGCTCGGGTAAGGGTGGACGCGGGTCCATGCATCTGCGCCACGTGAAATATAACCCCAATGGCGGACCTGATGGCGGTGATGGCGGAAAAGGCGGAAGCATCATCCTGCGCGGTAACCACAACTACTGGACGCTGCTCCACCTGAAGTACGAGCGCCACATCTTTGCAGAGCACGGAGGCAACGGAGGCAAGGACAAATGCCACGGCACTGACGGCAAGGACGTTTATATTGACGTGCCCTGCGGCACCGTGGTCTACAATGCAGAGACTGGCAAGTACGTGTGCGACGTGACCTACGACGGACAGGAAGTACTCCTGCTGAAAGGCGGACGCGGCGGACTGGGCAACTTCCAGTTCCGCAGCGCCACCAACCAGGCACCACGCTATGCACAGCCTGGCGAGCCCATGCAGGAGATGACCATCATCATGGAGCTGAAGCTGCTGGCCGACGTAGGTCTGGTGGGCTTCCCCAATGCGGGCAAGTCAACACTGGTCAGCTCCCTGTCGAACGCCCGGCCCAAGATAGCCAACTACCCCTTTACCACTATGGAGCCCTCACTGGGCATCGTGGGCTATCGTGACAACAAATCATTCGTCATGGCCGACATTCCCGGCATCATTGAGGGGGCATCAGAAGGCCGGGGACTAGGTCTGCGCTTCCTGCGCCACATTGAGCGCAATTCACTCCTGCTGTTCATGGTTCCCGGCGATACCGATAACATCACGCATGAGTATGGCATCCTGCTCAATGAGTTGCGGCAGTTCAACCCCGAGCTGTTGTCAAAACAGCGCGTGCTGGCAGTTACCAAGTGCGACCTGCTGGACGAGGAGCTGATGGAAATGCTGAAAGAGCAGCTGGAAGCTGACTTCCAGGCCGCTGGACAGGAGCCTGTCCCCGTCGTGTTCATTTCGGCCGTCACCGGCCTGCACCTGGACGAGCTGAAGGATGTGCTGTGGCGCGAGCTGAACAGCGAGAGCAACAAACTGCAGGCCATTCAAGCCGACGACCGGCTGGTGCACCGCGATAAGGACATGGATACCTTTGCCCAGGAACTGGCCGACGAGGACGCCGATGATGACATAGAATACGTTGACGTAGAAGATGATGACATTTTCGATATTGACGAGCTGGAAGATGATTTTGAGCAATAGGTGTAGCGCCAATACCTGAGCGGTGCTGCACCTATTGCTCATTATTTTAAAACTTGATGAAAAATAATACTGGAAAAGCACTAAGTTCTCAAAAATTTTAATTACTTTTGTACCCGAAAAAACAAACATTATAATTATTAATATGCAAAAGAGATTTTTTCTAATGATTGCCATGCTGCTTGTAATGACTATGAGCGCAGTGGCACAGGTAACCACGTCGAGTATGGCCGGCAAGGTCACACTCGAAGGTTCTGATGAGGAAGTCATTGGTGCTACTGTCGTAGCAGTGCATGAACCTTCGGGCACTCGCTACACTGCAGTAACCAACGTGAACGGCAGATTTAGCATCCAGGGTATGCGTACGGGTGGCCCATACGCCGTCACCGTGAGCTACATTGGCTTCCAGACAAAGACGCTGCGCGGCATCACCCTGCAGCTGGCTGAGACCTACAACCTGCCGGTATGGCTCTCTGAGAGCGCCACCGACCTGGCCGAGGTGGTCGTCACCGGAACAGCCTCGAAATTCGCTCAGGAGAAGACCGGCGCTGCCACCAACATCAATAGCGCCCAACTCACGGCCATGCCTACCGTTAACCGTGGCATTACCGAGTTCACACGCCTGTCGCCCTATGGTGGCAATGGCATGAGCTTCGTCGGTAGTGACGGTCGTCTGGGTAACTTCACCGTTGATGGTGCCAACTTCAACAACAACTTCGGTCTGAGCAGCGGTCTGCCCGGCGGCGGCAACCCCATCAGCATCGACGCCATTGAGGAAATGCAGGTGGTCATCTCGCCCTTCGACGTGCGTCAGACCAACTTCATCGGCGGTGGCGTGAACGCCATCACCAAGTCGGGTACCAACACCTTCAAGGGCTCTGCCTACGTGTATCATAAGAATGAGAACATGCAGGGCGATGCCATCGACCGTGAGCAGATCAATGGTGCACGCCTGAAGAGCCAGAGCACCACCTACGGCGTCACGTTGGGTGGCCCCATCATCAAGAACAAACTGTTCTTCTTCGTCAATGGCGAAATGGAGAAGTCGCCCAATGAGGTGAACCGCTGGCGTGCTTCAGAGGACGGCATTGCCTTTCCCGACAACTATATCTCGCGCACCAGCTATGCCGACATGGAGCGCGTCTCCAACTTCGTACGCGAGAAGTATGGATACAACACGGGCTCTTGGACCAGCTATCCCGCCACCGACGAGAACAAGAAGCTGCTGATTCGCCTGGACTGGAACATCACCGACAAGCATCATCTGGCCCTGCGCTACAACTACTCTAAGACCACGGGATGGAAACAGACCAACGGTACTTCCATGGACGGTGGCACACGTATGGCGAACAACCGTCTGTCAAAGGCTTCGATGGCCTTCGCCAACTCGCTTTATTCGCAGGATAACATTGTGAAGTCATTCTCGTTCGACCTGAACAGCCGCATCACCTCCAGCCTCTCCAACCAGTTGCTGGCCACCTACTCAAAGCTCGATGACATCCGCGGCTCTGAGTCTGAGCCTTTCCCCTTCATTGACATCCTGAAGGACGATGACAACTACATGTCTCTGGGCTATGAGCTCTTCACTTGGAACAATGGTGTGCACAACACGGTTTGGAACGTAAAGGATGACCTGACCTACTACGTTGGCAGACACAAGATCATGGCAGGCGTAGGCTATGAGTACCAGATGGCCGACAACGCCTACCAGCGCAACGGCACGGGCTACTACCGCTACACCTCACTGGCTGAATTCCTCAATGGCGCTGCCCCTGAGGTCGTTGGCCTCACCTATGGTTACGGCGGTGAGCAGAACCCTGCTGCCCGCGTCACCTACAACAAGGCCAGCATCTACGCTCAGGATGATTGGAACATGACCGACCGTTTCAAACTGACCTACGGACTACGCGTCGACGGCATCTTCTTCGATAACAGCGACCTGATGACCAACAACGCCATCTATAAACTGAATTACAACGGACGCCACATTGACACCGGCAAGTGGCCCGACAGCAACCTGACGTTCTCACCCCGTGTGGGCTTCGTCTACGATGTATTCGGCGACAAGTCGTTGAAAGTACGTGGCGGTACTGGCCTGTTCCAGGGCCGTCTGCCTCTGGTGTTCTTAACCAATATGCCTACCAATGGTGGCATGGTGCAGTATGCAGCCGCCATCAACGCTGCTGGAGCCGCCAAGATGGGCTTCACAATGGATGAGTTCAGCGGTGGTCTGGTGACCAATTCCAACGGCAAGGCCACTATTGGCGCTCTCTATGACAAGCTGGTATCTCTGGGCTATCCCTCCACCATCTCACCCAACGATGGTGCCATTCCTTCAAAGGGCATTGCCGCAGTGAGCAGCGACTTTAAGATGCCTCAGGTGTGGAAGACCTCTCTGGCCATTGACTTCAAGATTCCCGTCTCCTTCCCCTTCTCCGTCACTGCTGAGGGTATTTTCAACAAGACTGTCAATGCCGTCTTCATCTCTGACTGGGCAACGCCTAATGTTGGTGGCTTCGTACGTTTCAATGGTGTCGACAATCGCCCAATGTATCCCAGTGGCTATCGCGGCAATCTCACCAAGGCATTCGTGCTGGAGAACACCTCGAAGGGCTATGGCTGGACGGCCAACCTGACCCTGAACGCTCAGCCCGCCGAGTGGATCAACCTGATGGCAGCCTACACACATACCGTGAACAAGGAGAAGACCGGCCTGCCCGGTAACGACGCCGAGTCGGCATTCTACTATGTGCCCACCGTGGA
>CAMNJH010000001.1 GCA_946541275.1 uncultured Prevotellaceae bacterium | reverse complement strand
TTGTGATAGACTGTCATAATCCCTCTGTTGCCAAAGCATGAAACAGGAGGAGGAGTGGATTCTTATCGGAAAATCTTGGCTCATCACACAAAAAAGGAAGCCGCCCCATGAGAAAAGGAAGCCGCCCCATGAAAAAATGGCGGCCTCCCATGAGAAAAAGTCGGCCCCCCATGAGAAAAAGTCAACGCCCCATCAGAAAAATTCAACGATTTTTAGAAAAAGCAAAAACCTTAGTAGAGTTAGGAGGTAATTCCTAACTCAAATACACCCTTCACTGCAACATACTGAATTACAGGCGTTTATCGTTGCCGTGAAGGGTTATTTGATTAGTGACAATTGAAAAAGTGTCTTACAAGATTTCACTTGCAGCACAGTTATTCAACAAGACATCCCCCCTCTGACTCCTCATGGAGAGGGAAGTCAGAGGGGGGATAGTCAGCTGGATGAGCCGGGGGGAGTCCCCGTTTACTGCAGGGGGTCGAAGGTGCCGTCCTGGCCGTGACTGTAGTCATGCCAGCCCACGGTCTGCAGCAGCGTGGGGTTGGTCTGCATGGCGCTCTGCTTCAGTCCGATGAAGTAATACTGTGGACGGAAGAGGATGCCCTTCGTCTCGTCATTACCATCGGCATTCACATTCTTGCGCTTCAGGTAGGCGGTGTAGAAGTCGGCCAGCTCCATGGCTGCATCGCTGCCGTACTCATCATCGTCCTCATTATAGGTGAGGTTCTCAGTGAGGGTGAGGGCAGCGGGGCGGTTCTTCAGGATGGGGTCGCTCTCGTTGCTCTGGGTGGCGTTGGTGCGGGTGTAGAGCACAATCTCGTGGCGACGCTGGCCGTTGAGGGGTGTGACACCCAGATAGGCACAGGTGTTGCCGCCGAAGCCGGTGAGCTTCCATGATGCGGGCTGGCCCTGGAAAGCCTCGGTGCCACCGTCGAAGAGCATCCAGCGGCGCAGGTCGTCGAAGGCCTTACCCTCGTAGGCCAGCTCCACCTGACGCTCATAGAGCACGGCAGAGAGCAGTTTTTCGCGGGTGGTGAGGTCGGTGGGCAGGCCGTAGTTCATGTCGGCCGTGTAGCCCACGCGGGCGCGCACCTGCTGCAAGGCGTCGAGAGCCTCGTCCAGATGGCCGGCACCGGCAGCAGCCTCGGCAAAGTTGAGCAGCACCTCGGCATAGCGCATCCAGATGAGGGGTGCGCCCGACTGCTGGAAGCCCTTCGGCGTGGAGGCGCTGATGCTGAAGCGATAGAGGGGATTGGCCGAGAGACTCAGGTCGTCACTACGCTTGCGGATGTAGACGGCGCTGTTCTTCTGCGCAATGAGGTCGGCGGTATAGCCGTTGGAGAGGCTGCTCACCTTGTCGGCATCCTCGGCATTGGCATACCAGGTGTAGCTCCACAGCTGGAAGTCGGTGCCCGAACCGCTGTACTGATGGGGGAAGTAGCTATAGACGTACTTCTTGCCTACGTCGTCATAGGAGTTGAGGTCGTTGCCGCTGGTGTCGAACTTCCACTCCACGCCGGGGAAGGCGAAGGTGCGATAGAAGCGCGGGTCACGGTTGAGCCAGAAGCACACGGTGTTGTAGGGCAGTGAGCTCTGGCCGGGGCGCAGGCCGTCGGCCATGGGGAAGAGGTCGACCATCTCGGCCGTGGGGTGCAGACCGCCACTGCCGTTGGCATTGACAGGGCGCAGGCTGTGCTCCCATCCGTTCCACTTGTCGTAGTTGGCCGTCTCCACCTTGTCACGACTGTTGTAGAGTGTGGCGAGCACCGTCTCGCCCACGGTGCCGTCGCTACCGTCGTTGGCCAGGAACATCTTTCCCCAGTTGAGGCCGTTGCTGGCACCGCCATTGGCGGCGTATGCCAGGCCCACACCGCCCTGGTTGAGCAGCTGCAGGGCGCGCTTGTTGGTCTGGTAGGCCGTCTCCCAGCGGTCGGTCTGGTCAGCGCGGTTGAAGAGTGGCGAAGCATAGAACAGCTCCACGCGGCCTTTGAGCGCTGCGGCTGCGCCGGCGGTGATGCGCCCGTAGTCGGACGAGCCCCAGCTGGCAGGCAGCATCTCGGAAGCCCTCTGCAAGTCGTTGCAGATGAAGGCAATGCAGTCCTTGGCAGGTGAGCGGGGCACAATCTTGTCGCTTCCGTCGCCATCGCCGATGATGGGATCCTGCGGATGGTCAATGATGGGTACGCCGCCGTAGAGCTTCACCAGCGTCCAGTAGCGGAAGGCACGGAAGAAGAGGGCCTGGCCCAGCAGCTTGTTCTTCTCATCATCGGAGAGCACCGTGCTGGCCTCGACATGCTCAATGATGTCGTTGGCATTGCGGATGTTGCCCCAGGGGCTGTCGCTCTTGTTGATGACGTAGAAGTAGTCGGTGATGTTGATGTAGTCAAGCTCGTTGTCGGGGTTGGTGAAGTCAGTGAAGCCACCATATTCGAGCGACGACTTCGACCACACCTCGGGTGAGCCGGTCGAGGTGTAGCCGTTCTGCCCGTTGGAGCCATTGGCACCGCCCTGGCAGGCCTGTGGCAGCAGTTCACGATAGAGCGTGTTCACACGGTCGAGGGCGCCAGCGTAGCTGCTGTAGACCTTGTCTTCGCTGAAGCTGCCATAGACGGTCATATCGTCGAGGAAATCATCGGAGCAAGCGACCCCCATCCACCCTCCCCCTGCGAGGGGGAGGAGTGTATAGACCATGAAACGGAGCACTCCCTTTATCTTTTTACTAATATTGTGTTTCATAAGTTTATGATATTTCTGTTTATATGAGTTTTCAAATCTGACTACTCCCCTCCCTCTCAAGGGAGGGGTAGGGGGTGGGTCTTTTTAGAAACTGACGTTGATACCAAAGGTCATCTTGCGCAGGTTGGGATAGCGCCCGTAGGTTCCTCCGTAGCTGGCCCACGACTTGTCAGGATAGGGATTGTAGAGGTAGAGGGCATTCTGCACGGTGAAGTTCAGTCGCACATTGCTCACGCCGATGGGCTTGATCCAGTTCTTGGGCAGGCTGTAGGCCACGGAGATGTTGCGCAGAGTGACATTGGCGGCGTTGACCAGCCAGAAGCTGCTGGCCTGCTCGTTGATGGAGCTGTACTTCATGTTGGGATAGGCAGCCTCGGCATTGCGGGGCACGGTGACGTTGCCTGCAGCATCGTAGATGTCCTCGTAGACGTACATATCGCGCCAGAAGGAAGGCAGGTTCTGATACTCCATATCGTCGGCCGACTTGCGGAAGTCGGTCTGCACGATGTTGTAGGCACCCCATGCGGCTGAGAGCTGGGCGGTGATGGAGAAGTCGCGCCAGGAGCCGCCGAAGTTCATGGTGAATCCGTAGGGGTTGCTGCTGTACTTCGACAGGCGCACGTAGTCGTTGTTGTTAATCTTGCCGTCGGGGCCGCCGTAGTTGCCCGTGCCGTCATTGTCGCCATGTACATCAGCATAGATGAGGGTACCGGGGTGCACGTCGTCGATGGTCTTGCCAAAGTAGTTGGTAATGTTGTTCTCGGTGAAGTACTCCTGGATTTCCTGATAGCTGCGGAACATGCCCAGGCACTTCATGCCCCAGACGCCGCGATCCATGCGCTGGCCCTTGACGATGCTCTCAAACTCGGGCGTGGCGGGGAAGGGACCCTCCAGGATCTTGTTGTCGTTCCAGCCCGTGGAGAGCTTCACCCAGTACTGCCAGTCCTTGCCAATCTTGTCGCGCCAGCCAAGGTTCAGTTCCCATCCCCAGTTGTCGATGGAGCCGTAGTTCTCAGGCGAAGCCTGTGTGCCCACGGTGGTGGGGAACATGGAGGTGCCGGTGTAGGTCATGAAGATTTCACGGCCACGGTCATAGTAGTAGTTGAAGTCGACTGACAGGCGGCCCCTGAGGAAGCGCATGTCAAGACCGAAGTTCGTCTTGTAGTTCTTATCCCAGTGCACGAAGGGGTTGACGCCACGGACGGGCATCACCGAGCCGGCTGATACGGGCGTGCCCGTTGATGCCTGGCCGAAGACGGCACCTTTGTCCAAGTCACGGTTATACTGCTGGCGCCAGAGGAAAGCCACGATGTTGTCGCGTCCCAGATAGCCCCAGCTGCCACGCAGCTTCAGGAAGTCTACCCAGGGCAGGGCCTTCTGGAACCACTCTTCCTCGCTCATCACCCAACCGGCGCTGAAGCTGGGGAAGTAGCCCCAGCGGTTTTCGGGAGCAAACTTGGAGCCATTGCCGTCAGCACGGAAGAGGAATTCAAACAGGTATTTGTCAGCATAGGCGTAGTTGAAGCGGCCTACATGCGAGAGCATGCCGCCCACGCTGCGGCCGAAGGAAGTGGCCTGCTCGCCCATGGCCGACTTGGACTGTCCGTCGGTATAGCTGACGGGGTCGGTGATTTCGCCCGTCAGGTCCTCGAACTCGTTCTCTGAGCGCTCCAGGCTATAGAGTGCACTGAAGTCGTGCTGTCCGAACTTGCGGGCATACTGCAGCGTGAAGTTCAGCTGGTAGGAGTCAGAGCGGCTCATGGTGCGGCTGAGCAGGCTGCCATTGTTGAGCAGCAGGGTGGTCAGCGTGCTGGCATTGTACCAGTCGGCCGTGTTCTGTCCGCTCCAGGAATAGAGGTGGGGATATTCGGCATTGCGCTGGCTGAGCATATAGACGTCCATGTAGGTCTTCATGGTGTTGCTCTTCGAGTTGTTGATGGTCTTGGAGTAGGACACCTTGGCCGTGAGTCCCTTCAGCGCCTTGATGAATCCCAGGTCGAAGGTCAGTGCGCCGTTGATGGTCATGTTGTTGGTCATGTTGCGCACGTAGTCATCACAGTTCTGCACGGCCTGGAAATTGTACAGGCGTGTGTCACTGGTGGGAATGGTGTTCTGCATGCCCGAGTAGACAATGGGATAGCCATCCACATAGCTGGGCACGAAGGGCAGGTGGGTCATCAGATAGCTGTAGTCGCCGTCGGTGCCGCCACCCTTGGCAATGATGGCGTTGTTCTTCTTGCCATAGTCACCGCTCACCTCAAGGGTTGCCTTCACATACTTGCCGATGTTGGTGTTCATGCCAGCTCGGTAGTTCCAGCGGTCGTAGTCCAGTTTGCCAATGTTACCGTCCTGATTATAGTAGGACACATTGGCAAAATAGGTGGCATTGTCAGAACCGCCGCTGACGTTGATGCTGTGGCGATGAGTGAGGGCCGAGCGCCACTCGTCGTCCAGCAGGTCATAGTTCAGATGCTTCATCTGCTCCAGCTCGTTGGCCTGGAAGAGCACGCGGGCGTTGTCCACATAGTCCTTCGTGGCCGTTCCGGCGGCAGTGACGGCATTCCATATACGCCCATAGTCATAGCTGCTGAGCATCTTCGGTGTATAGATGGCATCGGTCCAACCCAGCTGTCCGTTGTAGGAGATGCGGGGAGCGCCCGCCTTTCCCTTCTTGGTCTTCACCAGCACCACGCCATAGGCCGAGCGTGCACCGTAGACGGCGGCTGCGGCATCCTTCAGCACGGTGATACTCTCCACCTCGCTCACATCAAGGTTGTTGAAAGCGTCCTCGGTGGCAATGAAGTCGTCAATGACATAAAGAGGCGAGGCATTCGGGTCACCGCCATTGGTGGCTCCCGGCGTCTGCGACGTATTTGCCGAGGCGTTACGAATCTGCAGCGAAGGGCTCTGTCCAGGGCGATAGGCACCGGCTCCGCGGCTGACGCTCACACCATTGAACTGTCCGGCGAGGGCATCGCCCAGGCTGCCCACCGAGAGGTCTTTCAGGTCTTCAGCGGCAATGGCCTCCACGGCGCCCGTCACGTTCTTCATCTTCTGCGTGCCGTAGCCCACCACCACTACTTCTTCCAGTGACTGGCGGTCTTCCTGCAGCCTGACCACGCCGCCCGTGGTTTCCAGGGGCACATAGCCAATATAGGTAATGGTAATCTTTGCTTTCTCAGGGATGGTCAGCTTGTAGTTGCCATCAAAGTCGGTGATGGTACCTATTTTGGTGCCTTTCACCATGACGGATGCTCCGATGACAGGCTCTCCCAGTTCATCGTAGACCGTTCCCGTCACCACCTTGTCCTGCGCCAAGGCAGGCAAGCTCATGGCTGCGCCGAGGCATAGTGTGATAATATACTTTTTCATCATAGTCTGCGTGGTTAATTATTGGTATTCCATCTGGGGTCGCCCTGCCCGGCCTCCTGCTGTGCTGCAGCGGGAGTAAACTGAGCGTTGGCGGGGTCAATGCCAGGGTCGGTGGTCAGCCACAGACCGGGATTCTTGATGCCTGTCTGACTGGCGCTGGCATCGGCGCCATCGCGCCAGCAGGTGTTATTGTTCACGTCCCATACGGGGTTATCACTCGACTGGCCCTTGTTCAGACCGGTGAGGAAGTTGGGCTTTCCACAGTCCTGCACGATGGTGTTGCGCAGCGTGTAGTAGTAATAGGTCTGTCCGTTGTGGTAGTTGCAGAAGTTGCCGCCATAGGTGAGGTTGGCCAGGGTGCAACTGACAATGCTGACGTGGCGCTGCTCACCATCGCCCAGGTCCTTCGGGCGTCCGCCGTGGGTAATGAAATAATTAGAGATGCGTACCGGCGAATAGACGGTTGAGTTCTTCAGGGTGAAGTCGGTGATGTAGCCCGACTTCATATAGACGAAGTCAGCCGAGTTGTGGCCCGTGCTTTCCTTGTTGAATTCCACCACGCAGTTGGAGATGCTCATCGTGCGCAGGTTGTACTTCGTGGAGTTGGTGGCGATGATGCTGGTTCCCAGCCTGGTGATGTTGCATCCCTGCACCACCACGGGGTCCATGACGATGTAGTAGTTGGCCGTGCCGATGAGGTTCTTGATGGAATCATCGGGCTCGTCGGAATAGCTGATGAGGCTGTGGTTCAGCTCGTCGGCATCAATGTTCAGGTACTTCAGCGTGAAACCTGCAAAGGTGGTGAAGGTGGAACTGGCCAGCATCTTCACATTGGCATTGGTGGCTTTTGAGCTGGAGCGCAGCGTCACCTGGTGTCCGCCAAAGTTAATATTCCCTGACACGGTATAGTTTCCGCCTGGCACCAGGTCATAGCACAGATGGCTGGTGCTGTCCTGCGGTACGGGGTTGGCAGCAAACCATTCCTTCAGGTCGCTGCCATCAGGAATTTCAGCATAGGTGGGCAGGAAGGTGGTGAACGCCAGCTCGGTGGTGGCCTGTGCCTCCTTGTTGTTGTACTTCGTGTTGCCCAGTGCCTTCACGGAGAAAGAGTAGTTGGTGTCCTCCTCACGGGGGGCGGTGAGCGAGCATCCGTCAATGGTGTCTGACTTCACCAGCACAGGCGCGCTAGGGTCGTTGACATTGTAGAGCGCCACCGAATAGCCTCCTGCTCCGTAGACGACAGGCCACGAGATGGTCATCGTGCTGCCATCGGGGCTCGACACGACTTGGATGCCTTTGGCCTCGGGCGACTGCAGCGTGGAGTTCTTGACCTGCGGACTCCATGACTCGTCGCCATCATAGTGGTCGGCACACGATGCCAATAACAGCAAGCCCATGGCCATTAGCCCATAAAGCCCACTGCAGAATGCATGTTTAGCTTTCATCATAAGAAGTTCTTTAAGTTAGTTATTGTTTTTTTTGATTTGTTCTAGTGTGCAAAGATACAAAGACTTAGGGAATTTTGCAAATTTTTATGGAGATTTTTCGTCGGCAGGTTGAAAAAGGCACAACAAAAGCGGGCCACCAGCCTTGGTGACCCGCTAAAAAGGTATCTGTGAGAAGTTTACTTGTTGAAGAACTTCTTACCGCTCTTGATGACGATGCCCTTATAGCCGGCATCCACCTTCTGGCCCGAGAGGCTGTAGACAGCTGCGTCAACAGGCTGCTGCTGAATGCTGGTGATGGCGTCCTCCTGACTGGAAGCCCAGTACTCCACGCATCCGGGGAAGTCAACCTTCATCTGAGCGTTCACCTCACCAGTGCTCATGGCGCTGTTCTTGATGAGCAGGCGAGCAAAGCGGAAGGGAGAGTCGAGATCACCCCAGTCCCAAGCCTGGTTACCACCAAGGCAGACATACTTCAGCGCGGCGCCATTGTCGAAGAAGCCACCCAGCTGCTGACCGATTGACTCGCCATCCAGGTTCCACTCGTTCTTCACCTGGCCGTCCAGATAGGTCTTCACGTTCTTATCAGTGAAGACGGCAGTGAAGTAGTGCCACTTCTGGTCAGCCAGCCAGTTGCCGGCAGAATTGAAAGCGGGGTCGTTGGCCTCCCAGGCATTGGTGTTGTAGATGTTCACCTTGCCGTCCACATGCTGTTCGCCGGTGAAGTCACACCAACCGTTGTTGTTCACCTGCACATTGCCGCGGCTCTGCAGTGCCATCATGGGGAATGTGTTCACGCTGTTCTGCTGCTCGTAGGCAGTGAAGAAGGGAGCGTAGGTGTACTGCTCAGGAGTGTAGCCCTCAGCGCTCACCCAGAAAGCAATGGTCAGGGCATGCGTCTTGGCCGAGTGAGCCAGCACATCCTCAGGCAGCAGGCAGTAGTTCTGGCGAGGAGCCGTTCCGGGAACGTTCTGATAGTAGTCGCCAAAGATGGCGCCTTCCTCTTCGGTGCTGACGAACTGTCCTGCACCTACAGCCTTCTCACCCTTCCAGGTGACGCGCTCACCAGTGGCTTCATCCTCGTAGGTGGAGAAGTTGGTGGTGTAGACGTAAGCGGCCTCAATACCATTGATCAGGTCATCGGCAGTGACACCCTCGTGGAACTCAAATCCACCGAAGCCAATCTGCGAGCTGTGCTGGAACACCCAGTACTCTTCGCCGGGCTCCACATCAAAGGTCAGCCAGCCCCAGAAGTTCTGGTTGCCATTGCCAATCACATACTGGCGCTCCACGGCCATGGCGTCGGCGTCGGCCTTCATCTGCTCCAGTTCCTCGGCAGTCTTCTCGCCAGCGGCCACGGCAGCCTCATAGCTGCCATAGATGTACTGATGGTGCACGGAGTCAACCTGCTCCACGGTGAGCAGCTTCTTCTTGCCGCTCTCGTCGTTCACGCCATTGATGTAGCCAGAAGCCAGCAGGCGCTCAGCCTTCTTGGTCGATGCATTCACCACGAAGGTCTTGCGGTTACCCTTGTTGGCCCACACCTTCACCTTGAAGGCACCCTGAGCGGTGGCGGTGAACTTGTAGTACAGACCAGTGATAGGCAAGCCCATGGAGCCATCGGGCTCGTAGTACACGTAGTCAGCTGAATAGCTGCCTTCCACCAGCTCGCCGTCCTTGCTGTTCTGCTTGGCATACATTTTCACATAGGGGTTGCCCGTTCCGGTGATGTACCAGAAGTCAATGTCGCCCTGGTTCTTCAGGCCCCAGTTGATGTCGTTCCATGCCTTGACCTCGGCCACCTCGTAGGTATTCTCCTTACCCTCAACGGCAGCACCGGGTACTATCTGCTGAGCAGCACCGCCAATCTCCTGGTCGTTGGCAGGAGTAGTGCCGCCCACGGCGGTCACAGTGGCCTTGCCGGCATTGATGACAACGATGGACTTGCCATCGGCGATGTTGTTGGCCACGCCGCCGTCAGCACCCGACACAGCTGCGAACTCAGCAGCCAGATGACCGTCAACGATGGCATCGTACACCTCACTGTTGGTAGGCACAACGGGGTCATCACCCTGCCCACCATCATCGCTCACAGTGTACTCAAAGCCATAGAAGCCCAGCTTCGAACCAGTGCAGTAGACTCTGTAGGTCTTGCCGGCCTTCACATCGAACTCATAGGTTCCGTAGTACTTCTCCTCCACCTTGATACCATCAAAGTTAGCGAGGGCGGTACCATCCTCAGTCACAAAGAAAGCCTTGTTGGCATTGAGCACCACGGCCACGCTCACCTTACCATTCTTGGCAGGCTTCAGGCTGTACTGCGTGCCACTTTCTTCCTTACCATTCACACCGTTACCCTTGGTGTAGTGAGTGTAGCCCTCCACATGCGAATCAGCAGAGGGGGCCTCATAGTCATTCTCGCCTTCCACGCCAATAGTCAGCGTGATGTTGGGCACGGTGGTGTAGTTTGAACCTGCGGCGATAACAGTATACGTATCATCCAGGGCAAACTTTCCTTGAGCCTGCATACCCAGGGCAGCGCAGAACAAGGTGATCAGAGTAAATAATTTCTTCATAAGCTTAAAAAGATTTGTTTATTAAGTATTGTTAGTTTGCACATTTCGTCGCAAAGGTAGTATTTTTGCGTGTAACTAGCCCTTGTCATTCCCGAATTTTATGTTTTATTAACTGAAAAGGCGGTTTTGCTCACTTTTCTTTCCTATATGCAATCGCACGCAAGCGTGAAAACCGGTGCAATTTCTGCAACATTCAATGCTGTTTCAAAGAGGCAATGATATTGCTGTTGCCACAAAGTGCGTATCATCTATGTTGATGCCTAACGCGCGCGGGATAAAGGGCAGAAAAAAGTGCTACAAGTGCTACTATCGGTTGTAACACACTGAATAACAACCATTTGCGGGTGCATATTGATTTTTGAAAAATGCTACTGGAAACACTACTGGTAGGGGTGAGCTGCCAGTTGCGCATTTATGTGCTTTTGTGCAGAAATGAGACATATAGAAAAGTAGCGGAACGACTTTTCTATATGTCTCATCGGGAAATTTTCATGCGGCGCCGACTTTTCAGAAAATGGCGTCGACTTTTTGAAAAACGGCGGCGCCGTTTTGAAAAATCTCGTTGACTTTTTGGAAAATCTCGTTGACTTTTTGAAAAATCTCGTTGACTTTTTGGAAAATCTCGCCGCCATTTTCTGTCCGGTAGCACCTGTAGCATTTTCGGTAGCACTTCTGAGAGGTCAATTTGCACCCGTAAGCGCCACGACATCAGCCAGTTATCACTGCCAGTAGCACTTGTAGCACTTTCTCTCGCGCGAAATATACGCGCGCGTATGGAGGTGAAAGACAAATCCAGAAGACCTGCTCATTCTGCGGTGCCGAAATCCTGTTGCTGCTGTTCCACCTCGCGCAAGGCCTTGCGCCGCTCCTCGTCGGTCATCATGTTGACTGGAGTTCTGGTGCCCTGGTGTGCAGGTGCCAGTCGCTGGGTGGTGGTGCTGACGTCCTGGTAGCACTGGGCCATGGGGGTGGGTATGCTCTCAATGGTGAGCGTATCGGCTGTGGGCGCGTGGGTGCCCTCAAAGGTGGCTCGGGCAATGATGCGGATGGGGCCTGCCTGATGGGTACTGCGCACCAGCACGGGTGCACTGCCCCACTCCACCTGTCGTGGATTGGCCATGATTGAGGCATCGCCAATGATGGTGCCCTCGCCCTCCACGGTGAAGCTGATGTGCTCGCGGGCCAGCCGGCGCACGTTGCCATTGTCGTCGGTCACCTCAGCCACCACTACGATGAAGTCAGAACCATCGGCCACCAGCTTTCTGCCCATCTCATCGGCTTGCAGGCGCAGCTTCGTGGAACGGCGTGAAGGCATCTTCTCCTCTCTGCACACCACCTGACCACCAATGATTCCCTCGGCCACCAGCTTCACGCCCTGCCAGTTGCGCTGCGTGTAGCTGAGGTTGCGAGCCTGCCAGAAGTCCCAGCAGTCCTTGAACACCACGGGGGCACAGGGCATGCCGGCAGCATCGTGGGCCACTGGCAGGGTCATGGTCTTCCAGCCGCTGAGTGCCGTCAGCCTGACGCTGTCGCAGTTGCTGAAAATGGTGACGTCATTCGGCGAGAAGGGTGTCATCTCGTGAGCAATGTACAGATAGGGCCCTATGGGCGCAATGGGCGAAGGTGCGGCGGCATCAGCCTGGGCGGGCAGCTGAGCTCTGAAGGCCTCGTAGGCATACTTCTTCTGTCGGAAGGCATCATAGATGCCGCCCACGTAGGCATCAGGATGATAGCCGCGCTGGTGGTCGAAGGGATGCCACTGGCAACCGCCTATGAACTGGCGCTGCCCCCGGAACATCATGCCGTAGGTATCGGTCAGCGAGAGGGCTGCTGCCAGCATGGCCTGCTCACCCCACCCCCGGGCAGCGCGGTTGATGGCATTGTGGGCATACCAGTCGTCCACGTACTCACCCCATTCACGGGTGAACACGCACTTGCCGTTAGCATAGTCGCCCTGGGCATCGGCCCCCTGCCCCGCCACGGCGGGAACATTGTAGGCCCAGTCATAGACCACGTCGTAGTTGTCCTTCACGCCCTCTGAATTCAGGTCGGCGGCAGCCACGGGACGGCCAGGCCACGGAAATTCATCGCGCGTTATCTGCAGTGCCTTCAGAGCGAAGTCCTTGGGATAGCGCGTTTCATTGAGGATGGGCTCCCACATGAGTACCGAGGGGTGGTTGCGGTCGCGGCGGATGATGAGACGCGTGTTCTGGTGCACCAACTCGCCCCACTGCGGGTCTTTGTTCCAGTACTGCCAGCCCGGCGTGGGCACAATGACGAACAGGCCCAGCTCGTCGCAGGCATCCATGAAGGCAGGGTCCTGCGGATAGTGGGCAGCACGGATAATGGTGAAGCCAGCGTTCTTCAGCCTCAACACATCGCGCCACTGCTGCGAGTTGGGCAGCGCATTGCCCACGTAGGCAAAGTCCTGGTGGCGGTTGCCGCCCACCAACTGATGGTAGGGCTTGCCGTTCAGCCAGAATCCGTCGCGTCCACGGAATTCTGCCTTCCTGATGCCCATGCGCACCATGCCGCCATCGGCACTGCTAGCCATGGCCCCACCTGTTGAGGGAGCGGAGACCCGCAGTTCCACGGTGTAGAGATAGGGATCTTCAGGCGACCACAAGCGTGGGTTCCTGATAGTGGTGCTCAGCCGCGCCGTCTGATAGGCTCCGTCGCCCAGCCTGACTTTCTGCTTCAAGGTTTTGACCAGTTTACCGTCAGCATCCTTAATGACGGCGGCCACCTGGGCGGATGCCACTCCCCTTCCTGCGGGGAGCAGCTGGGAAAGGGCCTTCCCCACTTCCACGTCGATGAAGACATCGGCACTGCGGTCGCTGATATTGTCAAAATGCACGAACACGCCGCCCCCGGCCACCTGCCCCCGCTCCAGCGGGTCGCTGATGTGAACTGCCGAGCGACCGATAAGCCACACGTCGCGGTACATGCCGCCATGGTAGGCGAAGTCCAGCTGCGCCTGCAGCTTGCCTGGCGGATAGCTCTTGTCATCGCTATTGTCGGCCTTCACGGCTATGAGGCACTCGTCGCCCGCCTGCACGCCCGCCTGCGTCAAATTGATAATCACAGGCAGATAGCCACCGCGATACTCACCCACCAGGCGCCCGTTCACGTAGACTTGCTGCTTGCCCATGATGGCCTCAAAATGGACGGTGACCAGACGTCCAGCCAGCTCCTGGGGCACCCGGAAGTGCTTCCTGTACCAGCACACGCCCTGATAGTTGCGGCAGCCACTGACGTCGGCAGGCGCCAGCTGTACGCTGTGGGGCGCCGTGACCACCTCCCACTGGGCATCGTCGAAGGCTACGGCCTCAGCTCCAGCCACATCGCCCAGGCAGAAGCGCCATCCCTCATTGAATTGATAGACTTGACGCCCACTGCCCTCCAGCGGGAACAATCCGGCCACGGAGACGGGCTGGGCCACGGCGACCAAGGTGAGCAAACTCAGGCTAAGAGCAAGAAGAGTGCTTCCAACACAATATTTTCTCATCATTTTTCTGCTTTAGTACAAGATTAGTTGTGCAAAGATAAAGACTTTTTCCCATAATTCAGCAAAAAAGTGGAAAAAATTGCTGACTATTTGCAAAATAATCCGTAACTTTGCGGGCAGCAACAAACTATTTAGAACGATGACTAAAAGACTACTGACACTGCTGGCCATCTTTTCATGCTTTGCCCTGAGCTGGTCGAAAGATATCTTTGTTTCCACTTCCTTCCACGAACCGGCCACGGAGGGGCTGCGGTTCATCTTCAGCCACGACGGTCTGAAATGGGATTCCATCCAGGGCGTCTTCCTGCGCCCCGCCGTGGGCACACAGCAGGTGATGCGCGACCCCTCCATAGTGAAGGCCCCCGACGGCACCTTCCACCTGGTGTGGACCTCATCGTGGCGCGGCGACCGCGGATTCGGCTATTCCTCGTCGAAAGACCTGATTCACTGGACGCCGCAGCGCTTCATCAGCACGGGCATGGACACCACCACGGTGAACACCTGGGCACCCGAGCTGTTCTACGACGACCAGAAGCGACAGTTCGTGGTCATCTGGGCATCGTGCGTGCCCGGCCTCTTCCCCGACGGGCAGGAAGACCACAAGAACAACCATCGCTTGTATTATCTCACCACCAAGGACTTCCGCACCTTCAGCAAGGCTCAGCTGTTCTACGACCCCGGCTTCTCGGTTATCGACGCCACGCTGGTGAAACGCGGCAAGAACGACTTTGTCATGGTGCTGAAGGACAATACCCGCCCCATGCGCAACATCAAGGTGGCCTTCGCCCGCTCCCCCTATGGCCCGTGGAGCACTGCCTCTGAGCCCTTTACCGAGAGCTTCACCGAAGGTCCCAGCACGGCCAAGGTGGGCGACTGGTACTACATTTATTATGACAGCTACCAGCACAAAATCTACGGGGCACACCGCACCCGCGACTTTCTCACCTTCCAGGACCAGACTGGGGCCGTCAACTTCCCCGTAGGCCATAAGCACGGCACCGTCTTCATGGCCGACGAACAGCTGGTGGAAGGACTTATCAAGTACAATCGTGATGTGGTGCACTACAGTGGCGCCACCATTGCCCGGCCTGAGCGCCACGACGGCGGACTGAAGCCCGCAGTAGGCGTGCACACCATTCAGACCATGCGCGGCGAAAAGCCCTGGACCTATAATCACCAGCCTATGATGGCCTACTGGCACGGAAAGTTCTATATGCACTACCTGAGCGACCCACGCCATGAGCACGAGGCACCGGGCAAGACCATGCTGCAGACCAGCACCGACGGCTACACCTGGAGCGAGCCCACCGAGCTGTTTCCTGAGTACCCAGTGCCCGAGGGCTATGTCAAGGAGGGAAAGGACCTGCCCGCCGCCCATCAGCTGAAGGCCGTGATGCACCAGCGCGTAGGCTGGTATGTGGCCGATGGCTCGCACAGTTCCCATTCCGCGCGTTCCTCCCATTCACCCCACCCCTCCATCCTGCTGGCCACAGGCAATTACGGCATCTGCCTGACCATCAAGGACGACCCCAACGACGGCAATGGCATAGGCCGCGTGGTGCGACAGGTGAACGACGACGGCTCGCTGGGCCCCATCTACTTTGTCTACTACAACCACGGATTCAATGAGAAAAATACTATCTACCCTTACTATCGGCGCAGCAAGGACAAGGCTTTCGTGGCGGCTGTCGACGCTATGCTGGCCGACCCAATGCAGCGTATGCAGTGGGTGGAGGAGGCCGACCGCGGCGAGAAGCTGATTCCGCTGGACAAGCCCTACAAGGCCTTCAGTGGCTATACACTACCCGATGGGCGGAAGGTGGCCCTGTGGAAGCACGCCGTGACCAGCCTCTCAGCCGACGGCGGCAACACCTGGCGACTGGTGGACATGGGCGGTGGACGGCTGGGCTGCGACAGAGCACCGGGATTCGTCACCTCAAACGCAAAGATATGGGGGCAGCGCCTCACCGATGGCACCTATGCCACGGTCTACAACCCCTCAGAATACCGTTGGCCCCTGGCCATCAGTCTGTCACAGGACGGACTGGACTATACCACCCTGTCACTGGTGAACGGCGAGGTGACACCCCTGCGTCATGGCGGACAGTACAAGAGCTACGGCCCGCAGTACACCCGGGGCATCCAGGAAGGTAACGGAACGCCCAAGGACAGCAGTCTGTGGGTGACCTACTCTAATAACAAGGAGGACATGTGGGTGTCGCGAATCCCCGTGCCCGTGCGGCTGAATGCCTCTTCACATGCCCAGCCCTTCCCGCAGCAGGGACAACTGGCCGACCTGACCGACTGGAATCTCTACGTGCCCCGTCTGTGTCCCATCGTGCTGAAAGACGGATGGCTGAGCCTGCACGACAGCGACCCATACGACTATGCCAAGGCTGAGCGCATCATTCCCAACACGAAGGAGCTGGAAGTGACTTTCGACTTGAACATGGGACAGAGCAACTGCGGCGAACTGGACATCGAATTTGCCGACGACCAGGGCACCGTGTGCTCGCGCATTGTCATGGACTCTGCAGGTGTCATCAGGGTGAAAGGCGGCGCTCGCTTCGGCACCATCCTGAAGCGCTATGAGCCAGGACAGGTTTATCATCTGCGCGCCGTGCTCTCCACAGCCCTCCATCGGGCCACCTATTACCTGGGCGATAAGAAAGTTTGCGAGCGGCAGTTCGACACGCCCGTGGCCAGCATCTCGCGCATCATCTTCCGCACCGGCCCCCTATTTGCAAAGCCCGACATTGACACTCCTGCCGACCAGGACTTCGACATGCCCCGCGCCGACGAGCGTGATGCCAAGGCCGTCTATCACATTGCCAATGTCACCTCGCACCCTGTCGGCGACAGCTCTTCAGCCGCCATCCTCAGCTACGATGACTTCGCCCACTATGCCGAGCATTTCAACACCATGGAGGACGAAAACATTGTGACTACCATCCCCAACGCCGAGGCGTCGGAATGGATGCACCACAACATCCCCCTCTTCGACTGCCCAGATGAGCAGATGCGCGAGATGTACTACTACCGCTGGTGGACACTGCGCAAGCACATCAAGCGCACGCCCGCCGGCTATGGCATGACCGAGTTCCTGGTGCAACGCTCCTATGCCGACCGCTACAACCTCATAGCCTGTGCCATTGGCCATCATGTGATGGAGAGCCGCTGGCTGCGCGACTCTACCTATCTGCACCAGATACTGCGCACATGGTACTACGGCAACAACGGACAGGCCATGGAGAAGATGAATAAGTTCTCCAGCTGGAACCCTTATGCTGTGCAACAGCTGTGGCAGGTGGAGGGCGACACTACCTTCTTGCTCTTCCTGAAGCCCCGGCTGGAGGAGGAGTTCGCCCGCTGGGAACGTACCAACCGACTGCCTAGCGGACTCTACTGGCAGGGCGACGTGCAGGATGGCATGGAGGAGAGCATCAGCGGAGGCCGTAAGAAGCAGTACGCACGACCCACTATCAACAGCTATATGTATGGCAATGCCAAGGCACTGGCCTGGATGAACCGTCTGACGGGCGAGGATGAAAAGGCCCGGCGCTATGAGCTGAAGGCTGACACGCTGAAAGCCCTCATAGAGAATAAGCTCTGGAACAGGGATCACCAGTTCTTCGAGACCCTTCGCGGCGACACCTTGGCACAAGTACGCGAGGCCATTGGTTTCCTGCCCTGGTACTTCAACATGACTGCTGGCCAGCAGAATTACGACGTAGCCTGGCAGCAGCTACTGGATGAGCAGGGGTTCTCAGCACCCTACGGCCTGACCACCGCCGAGCGCCGCCATCCTGAATTCCGCTCGCACGGCGTGGGCAAGTGCGAATGGGACGGGGCCATCTGGCCCTTCGCCACCAGCCAGACACTCACGGCACTGGCCAACTATCTGAACAACTATCCCGGCAAAAATCACGGCATCGGTGACTCCGTCTTCTTCCGCCAGATGAAGCTCTACACCGAAAGCCAGCATCACCGCGGGCGGCCCTACATCGGGGAGTATCTGGATGAGAAAACCGGCGCCTGGCTGATGGGCGACCGTGAGCGTTCACGCTATTACAACCACTCCACCTTCAACGACCTGGTCATCACTGGCCTGGTGGGCCTCAGGCCTCAGCTGGACGACAGCATCGTGGTGAAACCGCTGGTGCCTGCTGGCGTTTGGGACTATTTCTGCCTGGACGGCATCAGCTATCGCGGCCATGTGCTCACCATCATCTGGGACCGCACGGGCCAGCGCTATCATCAGGGCTTGGGCCTGACGTTGATGGTCGACGGCCATCCCGTGGCCAACAGGAAGGACATCGGAAAGATTTCCTTTCATCAATGACGCAATGACGTGATACCGTAATAACGTAAAAAATTGGAAAAGAAGATTATGAAAAGACTCTGGCTAAGCCTATCATTTATCATTTGCCAGTTATCGTTCAGCACCGCTCAGACCTATGAGACGCAGTACGCCCGCCCCGTCAGCGATGTGATGAAGGACGTGGCAACGCGCTTCGGCGTGAGGTTCAAGTTCGATGCCAATGTCGACACCGCTGGCGTCGCCCTGCCCTACGCCGACTTCCGCATCCGTCCGTATTCGCTGGAACAGACGCTCGACAACATCTGCAAGCACTACGACTGGAACTGGTGGAAGCAAAGTGGTAATCTCTACAAGATCAAGCGCTACGAATATCCGCGGCGCCATGACGACGACGGCCGCCAGATGCTTGATTACCTGTCGGGGCTCTATGCTGATTCCCAGCAGTGGGAGCAGCGCCGCGCGTTATTAATAAAAGAGGTACGCGAACGTCTGAAGATTGACCAGTTCCTAGATTCCTGCGTGAAGGACGCGCAGCCCCTGCTCTCAGAAGTCAGGAAGCACGACGGCTATACCACGCAGAACATCTGTCTGGAGCTGACGCCGGGCCAGCATGCCTTTGGCACCATCTATACCTCACTGAAAAAGGGCAAGAAACCCCTTATCATCTGCCCCGACGGCCACTGGCCCTCGCGCTACCGTGATGACGAACAACAGCGCCTGGCCACACTGGCCCGCATGGGTGCCATCTGCGTGGACTTCGACCTCTACGGCTACGGACAGTCGGCCGCCGAGGTGGGTGACCATCACACCGCCCGCGCCCATGTGTTCCAGGCGGCTTGCGGCCTGAAGCTGCTCGACTGGATGCTGACGCACCGCACCGATATTGACACAACGCGCGTAGCTGCCAATGGCGGCAGTGGCGGCGGCACACACACCGTGCTGCTCAGCCTGCTTGACCCGCGCATCACAGCGTCGGCCCCCGTGGTTCACGTGGCCAGCCATTTTGATGGCGGATGCCCCTGTGAGAGCGGCATGCCCATACAACTGGCTGGCGGCGGCACTTGCGAGGCCGAGCTGGCCGCCATCATAGCCCCCCGCCCCTTGTTGCTGGTGAGCGACGGCGGCGACTGGACCAGCACCAACCCCGAGCTGGAATATCCCTTCATACAGCGCATCTTCGGCTTCTACGATGCCAAGAGCCAGGTGCGCAATGTGCACCTGCCCGACGAGCGCCATGACTTCGGCCCCTCCAAGCGGCAGGCCGTCTACGAATTCTTTGCCGACGTGTTCCAGCTGGACCGCAGCATGGTGGACGAGAGCAAGGTGACCATAGAGCCCGAGGAACTGATGAAGAGCAGGGTGCCGACTGCCATGTCAGCAGCAACAGACCAAGGCTACCGACTATGGTACGACCGCCCCGCTCAGACCTGGACGCAGGCCCTGCCCATAGGCAATGGCACACTGGGTGGTATGGTCTTCGGGACACCGGGCGTGGAGCGCATACAACTGAATGAAGAAACCATCTGGGCTGGGCAGCCCAACAGCGTGTGCAACCCCGATGCCAGGGAATACTTGCCCAAGGTGCGCCAGCTCATCTTCGAGGGCAAGTATCAGGAGGCCCTGGACCTGGCCAACCAAAAGGTGATGCCCGTTGGAGCCGGACAGAACATGGGCATGCCTTTCCAGCCCTTCGGCGACCTTTACATCGCCATGCCCGGCCATGCAGCCTACAGCCACTACCAGCGACAGCTCGACCTTGACAACGCCCGCACGCTGGTGACCTATACCGTGGACGACGTGGATTATCAGCGCGAGATAATAGCACCACTGGGCAGCAAGGTCATAACCGTACATCTGTCGGCCTCTAAGCCTGGACGGCTTACCTTCACCGCCTCCATGACGTCGCCCCACGACAATGTACTCACGGGCAACTGCCAGCTGAGCGCCGCCGGCGGGCTGTCCGCGCACTGCGCCTACCTGCAGGGAGTCTCGGCCAAGCATGAGAACGTGAAGGGCAAGGTGCGCTTCATGGGACTGCTCACCGCCCAGTCCAAAGGCGGCACGGTGAACATGGCCGACGGGCAACTGTCGGTGAAAGGGGCCGACGAGGCCACCGTCTACCTCACCATTGGCACGAATGTGGTGGACTATCAGGACATCACGGGCGACGAGGTGCAGCAGGCCCGCGAACGGCTGCACCAGGCCGTGGCCCAAACCTACGACCAGCTGAAGGCCCGCCATGAACAGCTGTACCACCAGTATTATGACCGCGTCAGCCTAGACCTGGGCCCCGACCTCTACCCACAGGTGCCCACCAACCAGCGCATAGCCCTGTTTGCCCAGCGCCAGGGCGAAGCCAACGGCGGTGCCCCCGACAATCAGTTGGTGGCCACCTATTTCCAGTTTGGGCGCTACCTGCTCATCTCATCATCACAGCCCGACAATATCAATCCAGCCAACCTGCAGGGCCTGTGGAACGAGAAGATGCTGCCATCATGGGACTCGAAGTACACCACCAACATCAACCTGGAAATGAACTACTGGCCCTCCGAGGTGTGCAACCTGACCGAGCTGAACGGCCCACTGTTCCGCCTGATACGCGAAGTCAGCACCACCGGCCGGCTGACAGCCCAGCAGATGTATGGCGCACAGGGCTGGGTGCTGCACCACAACACCGACCAATGGCGCATCACCGGACCCGTCGACCGCGCCAGCAGCGGCCTGTGGCCCACGGGCGCCGCCTGGCTCTGCCGCCACCTGTGGGAGCATTATCTCTACACCGGCGATGCTGCCTTCCTCAGACAAGCCTATCCCATCATGCTCGATGCTGCACGCTTCTACTCGCAAATCCTGGTGGAGCACCCCACGAAGGGCTGGCTGGTCATCTGTCCTGGCGAATCGCCCGAGCATGGCGGGAAGGGGCGCCCCAGCCCGCTGGATGCCGGCGTGACCATGGACAACCAGATTCTGGCAGAGCTCTATGGCGCGGTACGCACGGCAGCCGGCATCCTGGGCCGCCATGACACGCTGCTCGACACGCTCAGTCAGCAACAGCGCCTGCTGCCGCCCATGCAGATAGGCCGCTGGGGACAGCTGCAGGAATGGATTGACGACCTGGACGACCCCGATGACCATCACCGCCACTTCTCACACCTTTATGGCCTCTACCCGTCGAACCTCATTTCCCCCTATCGCACTCCGCAGCTATGCCAGGCCGCCCGCACATCGCTGAACGCCCGTGGCGATGCCTCAACCGGATGGTCGATGGGCTGGAAGGTATGTGCCTGGGCTCGAATGCTGGACGGCGACCATGCCTATCGGCTCATACAGGACCAGCTGACGCTCACCGCCGATACCTTCCTCATCTTCGGAGCCACCAAGCAGACCGGCGGCACCTATCCGAACATGTTCGATGCGCATCCGCCCTTCCAGATTGACGGAAACTTCGGTTGCACGGCAGGCATTGCCGAGATGCTGCTGCAGAGCCACGACGGTTTCATTAACCTGCTGCCCGCCCTGCCCAGCGTGTGGCCCAGCGGCAGCGTGAAAGGACTGAAGGCCCGCGGTGGTTTCGAGCTCGACTTGCAGTGGAAGGACGGACGGCTCACCCATGCCGTGCTGCGCTCAGCCAATGGCGGCGTCTGTCGCCTGCGCTCACTCGTCCCCCTGAAGGGAAAAGGGCTCAGGAAAGCCAAGGGGCAGAACCCCAATCCTACCTACGCCCTGCCCGATGACGTCAGCCCCATCATCAGCCCTGAAGCCACCATCGCCCTGCCCACCCTACCAAAGACTTACCTCTACGACCTGGACACACGACCGGGCACGGAGTACATTCTGCTCTGAGACGCTATAGGGGCGCACAAACGATTGTTGCCTTATAATAAGGGATACAACATGCTACCGGTGCTACCAGGACACATAACATGCTGACAATGTGCTCCCGGAAACACTGTTGCTCAATCGGTTATAGCGCCCTATAGCGCCAGTAGCAACTTGTTATGCGCGTATGAATAAAGCGCTGGCCATTCGCACCCCTTGCATGTTTTTTGGGCATATGCTTTGTTGTTTCGGATTTTTTTCGTAACTTTGCCCTCGAAACTACAGAACTACTAATACAAAGACAATAATCATGAAGAAATGGATGCTGATAGCCTTGCTGACGCTGGCCTCATCCGGTGTTAAGGCCGCGAAAGTGTACAAGCCGTGGGACAACGGACAGCTGAAGGTGACTGACAACCAGCGCTATCTGGTGCACGAAAACGGGACGCCGTTCTTCTGGCTGGGAAACACGTCGTGGCTGATGCCTGAACGGCTGAACCGCGACGAGGTGGAGTTCTACCTGACCCGCGAGCATGAAGAGGGGTACAATGTGGAGCAGATACAGGTGCTCAACGCCATTCCCACGTTCAACATCTATGGGCAGCAGGCCAACGATGACAGTTTCAACTTCGACAAGTACACGCCCTCTGCAAATAGTAAATCGGCAAGCAATAAAACGTCCTATGGCTACTGGGAGCACCTGGACTATATTGTCGACTTTGCCGCCTCGCAGGGCATCTATATAGCCATGGACTGCATCTGGGGCTCACAGATTGAGAAGATGACGCCCAGCAAGGCAGCACAATACGGACGATTCCTGGGCGAGCGCTATGCCGGCAAACCCAACATTATCTGGATGATTGGCGGCGACATCATGGGCGACAAGGGCATGGAGTCGTGGGATGCACTGGCCCGAGCCATCAAGAAGGCCGACCCGAACCACCTGATGACCTTCCACCCCCGTGGCCGCACCACCAGCGCCTGGTGGTACAACGACCGTGAGTGGCTGGACTTCAACATGTTCCAGAGCGGGCATCGGCGCTACGGGCAGCGCAATGGCGACGGCGATTACACCATCAAGGACAACACCGAGGAGGACAACTGGCGCTTTGTGGAGATGAGCCGCAGCGGATGGAGCGACATCGAACTGCGCCGTGAGGTGAAGGGACAGCAGAAACCCGTCATCGACGGGGAGCCCTCATACGAGGACATACCCCAGGGGCTGCACGACTTCTCAGCTCCCCGCTGGCAGGACTACGACGTGCGCCGCTATGCCTACTGGGCCGTGCTGGCCGGATGCCTGGGCCACACCTACGGTCACAACAGCATCATGCAGTTCATGCGCCCTGGCGTGCTGGCCTCGTTTGGAGCTGAGAAAGCTTGGTGGGATGCCATGAACGACCCTGGCTACAAGCAGATGAAATACCTGAAATGGCTAATGCTGGCCCTGCCCTACACCGAGGCCGAGCCCGACCAGAGCGTCATCAACAGCCAGAACGGACTGCGCTATGACCGCATCATAGCCCTGCGCGGCCACGACTTCATGCTGGTCTACAACTACAGTGGCAAGCCCGTGGAGCTGGACCTGAGCAAAATTTCGGGCACGAAGAAGCGGGCATGGGTGATGAACCCTGCCAACGGAACGATGAAGTTCCTGGGCGACTATGATGGGGCCAAAGCCGAGTTCACCTTAGATGGGGCCTACATGCGCCAAAGCGACCGCGTGATTATCGTCACCGACAGCCAGAAGAACTACTTCACGAAAGAGCAGACGCAACTAGAAGAAAAGTACTAACAGTGCTTTTTCCCAGAATTATTTGCACGGAAAGATTATTTTGCGTATCTTTGCCAAGGAATTACTAATAATCGATCTATCTAACCAAACTTTTTCTATATGAACTTATCGGGTAAACGGCCTAACACGGGCATGAGAAAGCCCTGGCTAGCTATTCTCGGCATCGGTGCTGCACTGCTCATGCCGGCAAGCGCAATGGCAGACGCCATGGTGACACCAGAACAGACAGCTGTCAACCAGCAGGCAAAAACCGTAAAAGGACATGTGGTCGACGAGCTGGGCGACCCAATGATTGGCGTCAGCGTCAAAGTAAAGGGCACCCAGATGGGAGCCATCACCGACTTGAACGGCGACTTCACCATCAACATGGGCGGCAAGACGGCCATCGAGCTGACCTATGTGGGCTATCTGCCCATGACCGTGCAGACAAAAGGCACGCAGACCCTGCAGATAGCTATGAAGCCAGACAGCAAGATGATGGACGAGGTGCTGGTCATTGGCTATGGCACGGTGAAGAAACGCGACGCCCTGGGCGCCATCTCGCAGGTGAAGGCCGAGGACATCAAGCAGGCCCCCGTACTGAACGCCATGGAGGGCCTGTCGGGAAAGATTGCCGGTCTGGACATCACCCGCTCTTCGGGCCAGGCAGGCGCATCGCCCACTATCCTGCTGCGTGGTAACCGCTCACTTACCAGCGACTGCGCCCCGCTGTTCGTCATTGACGGCGTGGCCGGCGGCAATATTGAGAACCTGAATCCCAACGACATAGAATCCATCGAGGTGCTGAAGGATGCTTCGTCAACAGCCATCTACGGTGCTGAGGGCGCCAACGGCGTGGTCATCGTCACCACCCGCCAAGGCGTGGTAGGCAAGACGCAAGTGGACTTCAACGCCTACGTGGGCGTGAATGCCTTCCCCAGCTACCCCACCACCCTTTCGGGCCAGAAGTGGATTGACTTCGTGGTGGAGGGCTATAGGGCCAGCAGCCAGTACATGCCCGAGGATGAGAGCGACATAGTGAACAAAGCCCTGCGCGACGGACTGAAACTGACCGACGGCGCCATTGACGCCTACAATAATAATCAGTGGGTGAACTGGCGCGACGAAATACTGCAAACCGGCATTCAGCAGAACTACAACGTGAGCGTCAGGGGTGGCACCGACCGCAGCCAGAGCTACGTCAGCGCGGGCTATCAGCAGGAGAAGGGCCTATACCGCAAGGACCGTGCTGATGCACTGACCTTCCGTGCCGGCTCGAACTACAAAGTGAACAAGATGGTGAGCATAGGCTTCCAGTCGACTGTGGCCTACAAGAACCGCGACCGCCGCAACTCGCGCCTGAGCAAGTCGCTCAACCAGCTGCCCTTGGGCAAGGTGTGGAACGACGACGGCTCGCTGAGAATCTACCCCATCGACGACATGAACAGCTATGTGAACATCATGGCCGATGACGTTCCCTTTGCCTATCAGCACAATACGAAGTCCACATCGCTCAACATTGCCCCGTTCGTGGAATTCAAGCCGCTGAAGGGCCTGTCGTTCAAGTCGCTGATCAGCGCCAGCGTCTCCACTTCGCGCAATGCCGAATGGGACGGCCTGAACACCTACATGGAGCTGACAGGCTCGCAGTCGCCCAATCAGCGCTCGGCCACCTACAGCAACAGCCACGGCTGGGGCTACAGCTGGCAGAACGTGCTGAACTACAACTTCCAACTGGGCGAGCTGCACGACATCACCCTGACCGGCGTCACGGAATATGGCAAGAGCACCGGCGAATCGAGCAATATGTGGAATGAGCAGTTTGACTACGACGAGAGCATCTACTACAACTTCACCGGAACAGACAATAAGGAGACCACCACAAAGTACACCGAGACATCGAAGATGTCGTATGCCCTGCGCGGCGCCTACAATCTGATGGGACGCTATCTGCTGTCGGCCTCCGTGCGCTGGGACGGCTCGTCGGTGCTTGACAAGGACCACCGCTGGCACTCGTTCCCCGCCGTATCACTGGGCTGGCGCCTCAGCGACGAGCCCTTCATGGAGTCGGCCAAGTCGTGGGTCAACAACCTGAAGTTGCGCGTAGGCTACGGTGTGACGGGCAACTCGAACATTGCGCCCTACTCTTCCCTGCAGATGGTGGAGCCCTCGGCCACACACATCACACTGGGCGACACCGACATGACTCCCTACAAGCTCACGGAGCACGTGACCAACCCCATTCTGTCGTGGGAGAAAAGCTACAACTGGAACTACGGTATTGACTTCGGCTTCCTGAACGGACGCATCGACGGTTCTATTGAATACTACACCACCGACACCAAGGACGTGCTCTACGACCGCCCACTGCCCACGGCCTACGGCGTCTACAATGCCAAGACCACCTACAAGAAGACCTCGAACATTGCCCGCATCAAGAACCGAGGCATAGAGCTGACGCTGAACACCCGCAACATCGTGAAGAAAAACTTCACCTGGACCAGCACTTTCACCTTTGCCAAGAACAAGGAAGAGCTGGCCGAGATTAACCTGGGCAACAATGTGTCGGTGGACAACCTGGTAGCCTTGAACCTCTTCCTGGGCCAGCCCGTCAACACCTTCTATGGCTACAAGAAATTGGGCATCTGGCAGAAGGACGAGGAAGACATGGCCAAATGCTTTGGCAACGAGGTGGGAACGGTGAAGGTGGAGATTCCACGCCTGGTGTGGGACCCCAACTACACTTACCAGACGCATGACGACGACGGCAACGTGACCGGCGAATACAAGGGCGCCTACTACGTGCCCGGCGAAGTGGACGACGACGGTAACCAGATTTACTACACCCGCGAGAACACCTACGTGGTGAACGCCAATACCGACCGGCAGGTTCTGGGTGCCCGTACTCCTGACTGGAACATCGGCTTCCAGAACCAGTTCACCTTCTACGGCTTTGACCTGAGCATCATGATGAACATGCGCTGGGGCCAGATGATCAACGGTGAGCTGCTGTCGTACGTCAGCAGCACCAACCAGCCCGACGTATACGACTACTGGACGGAGTCGAACCCCACCAACGCCTATCCCCGCCCCATCCAGGGATACAGCATGACCTCGGCCCAGAAGGAGTCGATGTACTATGTGGACGGCTCGTTCTTCAAGGTGAAGAACATCACCCTGGGCTACACCTTCCAGCGCTCCGTGCTGCAGAAGCTGGGCATGACCAAGCTACGCCTCTACGGCACCATCACCAACCCGCTCATCCTGTCCAAGGAGCACAAGCTGCTGAAGGGCATGGATCCTGAGTCGAATGCCAGCGACAAATTCCCGCTCTACAAGACGCTCGTTTTTGGCGTGAACGTATCCTTTTAATTAGAAATTAGGAATCAGTAATTAATGATGATTACCATGACACGTATGAAATACCATTCCGCTAGCTGTGGCCTGGGCGCAGCATTATCATTTGTCATTTGTATCCTGTCATCCAGCGTGGCGTTCACCTCGTGCTCCATCGACGAGACCAACTACTCCTCGCTTGATCAGGAAATCGTCTATCCCACCACGGCCGGCTTCAACGGTCTGGTAGAGGCCTGTTACGAGAACATCTATTACCTTTATGGCAAAATGGACGGCATTGACCTGATGGAAATGGGCACTGACCTGTGGATGAACGACGGCCGCAATGGCAGCCATGGCGAGCTGACCAACTACAATGAAAACCTGAACACCTCGACGGGCGTGGTCCGCGTGGTATGGAACGCCCTTTATGGCACCGTGGCCTACTGCAACACCGCCATCTTCTATCAGGGCCGGGGCAATGACAGCACCCGCCTGGCCAAAGTGGCCGAGGCCTACTTCCTGCGTGGCTTTGCCAACTGGCACATCGTGGAGAACTGGGGCGGCGTGGTGCTCAACAACACTTCCGTGGCTCAGGCCGGAGCCGTGGAGCGTGCTGAGCGTGCCACCGAGGAGCAGTTCTACGACCAAATCATCAGTGACCTGAAGTTTGCCGCCGAAAACCTGCCTGAAACACAGGGCGACCGTGGTCGCGTCACCAAGTATTCGGCTCTGGCCATGTTGTCGAAAGCCTATCTGCAGCGCACCCGCCTCTATGCCGAAGGCTCGGCAGAGAGGAAGCAGTACGCTGAGCTGGCCTATGAGACCGCACGCAAGGTCATCGACGCCAAGAAGCTCTACCAGAGTGATGCCACGCAGAGCGGCAGCACAAAGTACTGGCTACCCGAGAATAACAAGCAGAATCAGGAGAACCTGTTCATTGAGGCCATCGACCACGTGAATGGCTACAACCCCGAATGGTGGAACCGCGGCCGCTCACGCCAGTACTACCAGATGGCCATCTCATCAGCCGCCCAGAACTTCGGAATCAGCAGTGACGGCTGGCGCTATGGCCGTGCCAATGCCACCGTCTGGCGGCCCACGCTCTATCTGCTGCAGCAGTGCTTCGAGCCCAGCGAGAACACCCCCGACACACGCTTCTCTGACAGTTTCTATTACAAGTACTACATCGGCACCAAGCAGCATGTCATCTCACGCAGCACCTGGGCCACCTATGGCAAGGATGTGTCGCTCTACAACACTCGCCGACCCGCTAGTTATACCATCACGGGCAATGTCAAGACCGCCCTCGACCTGCGTGGAACAGGCTTCAACTTCTACGCCGACAATGGCGTGGCCACCGATGCCGTGTTCGAGCTGGAGGACAAGGCCGACGCCATGGGCTGCTTCACTCCCAACTGGGACCTGGACTCAGCCTGGTGCGCTCAGCAGAAGTTCCTGGCAGCAGGCCCCAACATGTACATGGACAAGGTGGGCGACGGTCCTGACAAGAAAGTGGGCGGACGTGCCAAGAACAGCAACTTCCGCACGCTGCAGCCATCGCTCAAGAAGTTCTCGTGCGTGAAATACCTGCACTCTAATCAGGAGTGTGAGCAGGACATCGCCATCATCCGCCTCACTGACATCTATCTCACTGCCGCCGAGGCCACCGTCATCAGCGGCCAGCACCAGACGGAAGGCCTGCAGTTGCTGAACGCCGTTCGCCGCCACGCAGCCCTGTCGACCGATGCTGACAAGATGGAGGTCACCGCCAACGACCTGAACATTGACTTTATACTAAAGGAACGCGCGCGTGAGCTCTGCGGTGAGCAGTGGCGCTGGTACGACCTGAAGCGCACCGGCCGACTCACACAGAGTTATCTCTCGGAGAAGAACCCCTTCATCACCATTTTCAACCAGCGCCATCTGCTGCGCCCCGTGCCTCAGGAGTTCCTCGACCAGATTGCCAACGCAGAGGAATTTGGAACAAATGGATACTAACATTTAATAAAACTTAAAATCTTCGGTAAAATTAAGCGTAATAAACAAATTATGCTTAATTTTACCGCCAAAAGCGAACGAAGAACTAAAAACACAACTGCTTATGAAGAAATTTTCTACGCTAATCACCATTTTATTGTTTAGCTTTGCCGCTGCTTCTGCTCAGGATGCAGTCGACAAATCGTTTAAGCTGGAGCGTAATCGTGTCATATACCTCACGTGTGATACCGTTACCGTAGACCCGGCCTACCCCACCGACACACTCTATTGGAACGCCTCCATGCTGCAAAACCCATTTAACGACGCCGGCATGGCCCTGAACGGCATGGACGCCACCGACTGGAACTATCAGGTGGCCTTCCGTAACGACTATACCGATCCCGAAACGGGCTTCACACTGAACAAAGGCTACTATCGCGGCATCACGCTGATGGAGGACAAGCTGTGTCTCTATGGCACCTACATGACCTTGGAGGGTCAGGAGTACGACTACTCCGCCGGCTACAAGAACCTGAAGAAAGCCATCCTCTACTTCGTGCCCCTGCCCAACGCCAAGTGCACCAGCCATGGCTACAACTTCAACCACGACCGTCTGCCCAGCAACGGCGGCCGCATTGAGGCACAGTACATGAACGAGGACGGCACCATCAAGTCGAACAATGCCTATCGTGACGCCTCCGTGGGAACCACGCTCATCTCTGGCGGCACCCCCGACCCCAGCGCTGTTGACGGCTGGACATGGGACGAATACTACTACGACCTGAGCAACTGCGCCCTGAACTACTCCGCCCTTGCCGACGACGCTTTCCTCACGGGTTACAACGCCGCCCTGGTCACCATCGACCAGCCCTTCAAGCTCAGCGTTGACCTGACCAACAGCCTGCGCAGCACCCGCTATGACTCAGAGCTGGAAGAGGGCAAGCCCACCGAGTTCACCAAGCTGCCCATCGACGGTCTTTCCGAGCTGGAGATGACCTACTACTTTGCCGAGGCTGCCGACAGCAACCCCACCACCGACAATCCAGAGGCCGACTACACCTCGGCCACTGGCTATAACGCCTACACCAACAAGTGGGGCAAGAAGGTGAACTGGAGCGCTGACATGCCCATACGCATCGCCATCAAGCGCCGCCTCTATCTGGTGGGCATCGCCTTGGTCTGCGGCACCGACGGCGCTCAGACTGAGTACATGAATGCCGGCGACTACAACGCATTCCCCAATTCCTTCACTACTGAGCATCTGGCTGCCTTCGGCAATCCCGTCTCTGGCGATATGCCCGAGGAGCCCTGGGCCAACCGCCGTCTGGGCAGTGGGCAGCAGCAGGATGCCATCCGCTCGGTGACCACCAGCGGCAGCGCCAGCAGCACCGTCTACAATCTGCAGGGCCAGCGCGTCAGCCCCCAGCAGAAGGGCATCATCGTAAAGAATGGAAAGAAATACGTTAACTTATAACATTAACTTACTTATTATTAACTTAAACTAACAACAGCATGAAAAAACTTTTCGCAATGGCAGCCCTAGCAGCTGCCGCAGTAAGTGTCAGTGCTGGTGTGACTCCTCGAACTCCTGTTGTGCCTTGGGGCGCACAGTCCGAGATTATCATCACCAATGACTTGACACAGCAGAACAGTGACGGCAGCTGGTCGCTGACAGCTGACGCAATGCAGTGGGTTGAGTACAGCTATGATGGGTCGACTGAGAAAGGCACCATCCAGCAGACCAACCGCCCGAATGTGTGGTTCGATTTCTATTCAGAAACCACCACAACCTACAAAGCTTATGGTGAAGTGGCTGAGGATCTTACCAAGGACATGATGTTCGAGTGGGACGGATGGGATCAGAACGCTACCAAGAAGAGCGACCAGCCATTCCCTGGCTGTGCCTATGTGCTCAACGAATCTACAGGTCAGCCTTATGGCGACCCGTCAGTCAATGCATTTGCCGACCTGTCGGGCTACCTCCGTCTTGAGGTTACCTGCACCGAGGGTGCACCACGTATTCTGATGAACAGAGACGTGACTGAAGGCCAGTGGAATGAAAATGAGGCTGAGTCTCACCTGATTGACAACACCAAAGGAGGATGGTCCAGCAAGTATTTCTCTCAGGAGGGTGACAAGTGGATTGTTGACCTCCAGAAGCTGGTTCAGGACAAGGGCTATGCCCACCTGCACGCCATCAAGGGTGCCAACTGGGCGAACTGCACCGTCACCAAGATGGAACTTTTCTCGGTAGGTACTGATATCGTCGACAAGGAAGTTTCCTGCGATGAGATGATTATTGGCAGTGCAGCCTCCAACTGGGGTGGCTACTTCACTGTGACTTCAAAGACTGGCAGCACCAGCGGCCTGATGGTAGTGGGCAAGAGCCGCTATCCCGCTTTCTTTGTTACAGGCACTGACAAGGCTAAGTTCTACTTCTCTGGCTCGGCCAGCAAAGCCGGCTATGCCCAGATTGAGGTTTACGAAGTAGGCTCAGACGTTCCCGTGGCTACCAAGACTGGCGACATCGCCCTGACCAAGAGCACCTGGGACAAGTCAACCCTGCTTATCGCCGACGGACTGGACAAGTCAAAGAGCTACAAGATTGTTTGCCGCACCATGAACATGCTGGAAGACAAGACCTTCGGCTATGAGGGTGGCGACATCGTTCTCCAAGTGGTGAAGATTTATGGCGACCAGGCTCCTATGCGCGCTGACGGCCTCATCATCAGCGGCTCTGAGATTGGCAACTACATCAATGCTCACCTCGCTGCTTATCCCGACGTGAAGGACTTCACGCTGGAGGGCAATGGCAAGTACACCATCACCGAGGGCATCGTGGCTAACAGCAATGTCACGCTGACTGGTGTGGCTTCTGCTCCTGCTACCATCGACGCATCAGCACTGGCTGCTCCGTTCGTTCAGCTGGCAGAGATTGCTGAGGACGCCGAGAAGGATGCCAACGGCTTCGTGGCCATCAACAACGTGATCTTCGAGAACGTCAAGATCAACGCTCTGGCTCAGCCTCTGTTCTCTTCCAACAAGCAGAACTATCTCATTCCCGAGGTTGCCATCAAGAACAGCGTCATCGAGCTGGCCGGCAATCCCTTCGTGCTTGACTTCCGCAATGGTGGCGTTGCTGCCAAAGTGGGTGTGAGCAACAGTACCATCTGGGCTGCTACTGCTACTGGCAACTCGTTCTACACCAGCCAGAGCGGCAAGAAGGCCACTGAGGCTGGACTCGAGGAGCAGGTGTTCTCATTCACCAACTCTACCCTGAGCAACATCGCTTCCGGCAAGAACTTCTTCACGCACCGTCAGAGCGGCCAGACATGGCTGACCTTCGAGGTGAAGAACAACATCATCGCCAACTGCGGCAAGGACAACTTCCTGGCCAGCTTGAACCAGGGCCAGGCCAGCGCCAACCCGAAGTACAGCGTTGAGAACAACACCATCCTGAAGACTGCGAAAGAAGGCGAAGGCGACGAAGCTATTGACGTACTGTCCAACATCAACGACGCTCAGGCCACCAGTGACGAGGCCGAGGAAATCGTGAACCCCGTGGCCGGTGTGCCCTTCACGCTGGCAAACGCCCTGGCTGGCAAGTTCACCGTGACCGCCTCTTCTCAGCAGGCCAAGAACATGATCGGCGACCCCCGCTGGCTTGTTCCTTATGCTACTGACGCCATCAAGATTGAGGTTGACAAGAGCGAGAACACCGACTTCATCGCTGCTATCAACGCTGCCCTCGAACAGAGCGAGCAGCCCAGCAGCATCGAGGTGAGCTTCTGGGAGGCTGGTGAGTATCCCACCACCGCCGAGCTGAACACCACCGCTCCCGTGCGCTTCCTCAATGGTAGCGACATCGACGCTGGCGCAGCTACTATCGTTGTCAAGAACGGCATGACCCTGGGTGGCAGCATCGAGTTCAACGGCGTTAACATCGACGCTACCGACCTCAACGCTCCCGTCATCACCCTTGCTGGCAACGAATACAAGATGCAGAGCAATGGCTTCTACAACATGGGCGCCATCAAGTTCCTCAATATGAACGTCAAGGGCGTAGCCCAGCAGCTCGTCTATGGCAACAAGGTGAAGAACCAGATCAGCGAGCTGCTCGTTGAGAACAGCGTCATCAAGCTGGTAGGCAGCAATAAGGTTGCCTTCGACTTCAATGGTGGTGGTGCCATCGGTGCCTTCAACATCAAGAAGTCTACCATCTTTGCTGATCCCGCCAGTGAGGCATCTCTGTTCAGCACGCAGAGCGGCAACAAGGCTACTGAGGCTGGCTTTACCACTCAGAACTTCGCCATCGACAACTCTACGCTCTACAACATCGCCGTGGGTAAGAACTTCTACACCCACCGTCAGGCCAACCAGACCTGGATTGCCTACTACCTGCGCAACAACATCTTCATGAATGTTGGCAAGAGCGGTCAGGTGGTCAAGGGTATCAACCAGGGCCAGAGCGGCAAGAACCCGAAGTGGACTGTCAACGGCAATGTCTTCCTGTATGCTAACGAAAATGGCGAGCTGAAGGATACCAGCGCTGATGAGAGCACTGGCGACAGCGACGAGCCTGTACAGAACAGCATCGCTACCAACGGCGCTACCTTCGCAGGTCTGGCCGATGGCAACTTCAACGGCACGCTGTTCACTGAGAATCCTATCAGCGCTAATCCTGGCGATCCTCGCTGGACCATTGAGCTGACATTCAAGCCCACCACGGCTAAGTACATCTACAATGCATTCTCAGGCAAGTTCCTCAGCCGCGGCGACTCTTGGGGTACCCGCGCTGTGGGTGACGACTACGGTCTGCCCTTCAACGTGACTGAGGCCGACGGCAAGTACACGCTGAACCTCATCGACTGGGAAGGCACCTGCTACGGTGACGACTACTGGATGTATGCCGACTGCTCGGGCGACCGTGCACGCAGCTACTACCTCGAAGCTACCACTGGTGGTTTCTTCCTGCGCAACGCCAACCGCCCAGTTGAAGACAACCGCATGTACATCTATCTGAAGGACGATGCTGACAAGTATGCCATCGCTGGTAACGCCATCGTAGGCGATGGCGAAGATGCCAACTGCGCCGACGAGGCCCAGACTGTCTGGCAGTTCCTCAGTCAGGAAGAGCGCGATGCTATTGTCAAGGAAAAGGACCTCCTGGAGAACGCTTCTGCTATGATTGCTGCTGGCTACGAAGCTGCCGACATTGACGAGCTCGAACCTGGTGAAGAGAAGCAACTGACCTTCAAGACTGGCAGTGCATGGCAGTTCACTCCAAAGCGCAACGGCTCGAATGCCGTTACCAATGAATTCGGTACTGAAATCTACCAGGGTACTGGCAGCTTCACTCAGACTGTGGAAGGTCTGGAGCCCGGTCTCTACCTCGTTGGTATGCAGGGATTCTATCGTGACGGTTGGAACGAGAAGGTGGCTGAGCTCTATAAGAAGGGCTACAACCTCTCTACCTCTTACATTGATGCCAACGGCAACAGGGCTCAGATTCTGAGCTGGGGTGCTGCTTACACTGAGAGCACTGATGCTGAAGGCAAAGTCATTTACAAGCCCAACAGCATGGCAGAGGCTGCCGAGTCCTTCGCTGCTGATAATTATGGCTGTGGCGTCATGACCTACGTGGGTGAGGACGGCAAGCTGAATCTGACTGTCTGCGTGCCTACCTTCAATAATGGTGGCTGGTTCATTGCCGACAACGTCACCTATGCTAAGCTGGACAAGAAAGCCGACGCTCCTGCTGGCGACGTGACCTATGCACTCGTTGAGGGCGACACCTTCACCAGCGGACAGATTGTCGAAGTGAAGCCCAACGAAGAGGTTGTGGCTACCATCCAGTATGGTGAGGAAGGCGGCAACGACTTCAACGCTGCTGTTGCTGATGAGCATGCCAGCGAGTGGGGCTACACCGCTTCTACCGGTGGTAACGGCACCAATGGCAACAAGCCTGGTGGTACGTTCTACACCATCGTTCCCAAGTACGACGGTGTTATTGCTGCTGCTATTGTGCTGAACGCTGACAAGAAGTTCCACCTCACTGTTGACGGTGAGCAGAATCCTGTCTTCGATAACAACACTGTATCTGAGAAGTACTACGGCCCCGTTCAGTTCAACGTGGAGGCTGGCAAGGCCTACAAGTTCTACTGCGACGGTTCTAAGCTGGGCTTCTACGGCTTCAACTACAAGTATGGTCCCGATGTGGAGCCTATCACCGAGGTTAGCATTGCCGAGCAGATTGTTACCGTGGGCATCGAGAATGTTCAGACCACTACTGCCAACGCTGCCATCTACAACCTGAACGGTCAGAAGGTGAGCACGCTGCAGAAGGGTCAGCTCTACATCCAGAACGGCAAGAAGTTCATCGTGAAGTAATCTTCCCTGAACATTCTTTCCAACTATAGCAAGGCTCGCCCCCGCAAGGGAGCGGGCCTTTTTCCATTTCCTTAGGTCAGGAAATGAGTGACCGGTTGAAGTGCTCTCACGCGTGCGCGCGTAAATATAAGGCAAAAAAGAAGTGCTACAAGTGCTACTGGCCGTGATAACCTACTGAATGACAATAACTTTTGGGTGCATTTCCTCTCAAGAAAAGTGCTACCGAAAGTGCTACTGGTGCATTTTTCCAGAAGAATGCCATTGTATGGAAAAAAGTCAACGAGTTTTTGGAAAAAGTCAACGAGTTTTTGGAAAAAGTCAACGAGTTTTTTGGAATAATCGCTTGCCCCTGTTGCTGCTTCATTCTTTCACTTCAGTAGCACCTTCGGTAGCACTTTTTTCGAGAGAAAATGCACCCGCATAATTCTGAACCAAAGGAAGTTAACTGGCCTGGTAGCACCAGTAGCACTTCTTTTTCCCTCTTATTTACGCGCGCGCACGCGTTGGATTGCCAATAGTCCTCCATCCGTGCAGAGCCTTGGCGGCTGGAGCGGTGTAAGTGGCAAACTGAGGCGTCTTTATTGTTTTTAAGGCAGAAAATTTGGAATATTTACCTTTTATTTGTACCTTTGCAGAATTAACAAACAACTATAACGCCCGTTAGCGATGAAACTACTACTAAGACGCTGCTGCCAGCTGCTGCCATTATTGTTCTTGGTATGCACTTCCCATGCACAATCGTGGGATGGGCACACCGTGGCCCAGAGCTATGCCGGCGGTGACGGCACGAAAGAAGCACCCTTTCTGATTTCAAATGGAGCCGAACTGGCCAAACTGGCCAGCGATGTGGCCTCGGAGAAAGATTTCAGCCTGGGCCGCTATTTCCGTCTGACGCAGGACATCGTCATCAACGAGGGCGTGATGCAGCAGGACCTTTCCACCCTGCAGGGCGGGAAGGCCTTCCCCGAGACGCCTGCCATCGGTTCCTTCTCAAGCGAGACTGACTACACCGCCTTCCAGGGCGTGCTCGACGGCGATGGCCACTGCATCAGCGGCATCTACATGACCTCGGCCCAGGGTACCAACTACATTGCCCTGTTCCGTGTACTGGAGAATGCCGAGGTGCGCAATCTGGGCCTGCGCGACATGTTCTCCTATGCTGGCGCCTATCTGGGCGGCATTGCTGCCCGTGCCATCAACTCACGCATCATCAACTGCTATGTGGCCGACAGCCATATCTTCGGCTGGGGCTCGAACAGTGGCGGCATCATTGCCCAGGCTCTGGGCACCACGAAAGTGCAGAACTGCTATGTCACCGGCCACCTGGACGGCAAGAACGACATGGGAGCCATCGTAGGGCGCATAGGCAATGGCGACCTGAACGAAGTGGTGGTGGAAAACTGCTATACCACCGCTACCATCACCCTGCGCAACCGCGAGAACCGGGGCGGCGTGACCGCCACCAACAGCGAGGGCTCCATCGTGCGCAACTGCTATTTCACCTCGGCCTCGGCTGCTGATGCCGTGTGGCCCGCTCAGGACAAGGGCACCACCGTGGGCTGCCAGCTCATGGACCAGGAGCAGATGCTGACGGCCGACTTCCTCAACCTGCTCAACGCCAACGCCCAGCAGATAGCAGGCGCCTGCCAATGGCAGTTCAGCACCGCTACTGGGGATTTGCAAACTACCACCCCCATACACAACTACACCCTGACAACGCCCGATGTGGAGAACCCACGCGAGGTGAGCATGCTGGCCACCAACCCTGTGCCTGCCAATGGCGACACACATGCCGACATGGACACTCCCCAGCTCAGCTGGACGGCTGCCCGCGACGGGAAGACCGTGTCACAGTACTTCTATTTCGGCACGGACTCGCTGGCCATTGCCAACGCCACGCCCACCAGCGCACAGGCCACCCTGGGCACCGAGACCAGCCTTATGCTTACCGCTGAGCTGCCTCTCAACTCTATGCAGACCTACTACTGGCGCATAGACCGCGTGGATGCCAACGGACTCGCCACGGCGGGCGACGTGTGGAGCTTCCAACCCCGCCACCTGGCCTTCCCCGGTGCTGAGGGCTATGGGCGCTTTGCCCGTGGCGGACGCGGCGGAAAGGTGGTCTACGTGTCAAACCTGAACAGCGAAGGCCCGGGCTCACTGCGCTGGGCGCTTACCAACGGACAGGGGCCACGCACCGTGCTGTTCAAGGTGAGCGGCATCATCGACCTGGGCTTCCAGACCATCTGGACCGACCCCTTCGTCACCATCGCCGGACAGACTGCTCCCGGCAAGGGCATCTGCATCAAGCATAGCGACCTTGGCGTGGGCAGCGACAACATTGTGCGCTTCTTGCGGGCACGCCGCGGACTGGGCACGCCCGACGATACGGGCAACGCCCTGGGCACCGTCTACAGCGACCACACCATCCTGGACCATATCACCGCCTCGTGGGGCACCGACGAGACCTTCTCAAGCCGTTCCTCGCGCAACATCACCTTCCAGCGCAGCATCATCAGCGAGGCACTGGGCATTGCCGGCCATCGCAACTACGCTGAAGGCACCAACCACGGCTATGCGGCCACCATTGGCGGCGACGTGGGCTCGTTCCACCACAACCTTCTGGCCAACTGCAACGGGCGCAACTGGAGCATGGGCGGCGGAACGAACGCCAACGGCGAGTATGCCGGAAGGCTGGACATTTTCAACAACGTGGTCTACAACTGGAACGGGCGCACCACCGACGGTGGAGCTCACGAGGTGAACTTCGTGAACAACTACTACAAAATGGGCCCCGACACGCGCGAGACTTTCCTGTTCAGCCTCGACATTGAAGGAAACCTGAAAGGCACGCAGAGCGCCTACGTCACGGGCAACGTGCGCGACAATAAGAATGGCTCGCTGACCGATGACAAGCAGGGCGTCACCTACCGCATGAACATCCGCGACGGGCGGCCCAGCGTGGACTGGCAGTACTTTGTGGACAAGCCATTCTGGCCCAGCTATGCCCACATTGAGACGGCACGCGATGCCTACAAGAGTGTGCTCAGCGACGTAGGTGCCAACATGCCTGAGCAGGACCTGACCGACCGCCGTATCGTCAGCGAGACGCAGAACCGCAGCTACACCTACCTGGGCTCCAAGTCGGGCATCAAGGGCGAGATTGACAGCGAGGAAGATGCCGGAGGCTTCGAGGACTATCCCGAAGGCGCCTGGCCTGCCGACTATGACCAGGACAACGACGGACTGCCCAACTGGTGGGAGGAGCTGCGCGGCACCAATCCCCGCTCGCGCACATTGAACTATGCCGACACCAACCGCGACAGCGAGGGCGACGGCTATACTGAGCTGGAGCGTTATCTGGACTTCATGGCCCAGCCACACCTGTGGCTGCAGCCCGGCAGCGAGACTACGGTCTTCCTGCCCGCCCTGTTCCTTGGCTATACCAACAATCCACACTTCAGCGTGGAAGGCAATCTGCTGGAATGGGAGCTCGATGCCAACACCCATTACCTCACGGTGAAGGCCAGTCAGGCATCGGCATTGGCCGAACTGATACTAGCTGTGGAAGATGCTGACGGCGCACAACTGAAGCGCCGCCTCTGTGTGGCCGTCACCAACAACAGCCACATGACAGCCATCAGCCAGCCCAAAGCGCAGCCCGCCAAGCCGTCGGCAATCTTCACCCTGCAAGGCATCCGCGTGGCACACCCCACGAAGGGACTCTATATTCAGAATGGTAAAATCATTAATAATAACTGACACATGAAAAAACTGACCTTCATCGCCTGCTCGCTGCTGACAGCCATCACCGCACAGGCACAGTACCCCCAGCTGACTGAAGAAGCCTCTGCGCTCATCGGGTCACTTGAGAAGCAATGGAATGCCCACGCCGACTCTGCCTGGCAGGCAGCCTTCCCTATCGTGGTGGAAGAGGCCAAGCAGGGACGTCCCTACGTGCCCTGGGCATCACGCCCCTACGACCTGCGCCAAGCCAAGATTCCCGCCTTCCCCGGCGCTGAGGGCGGTGGCATGTACACCTTCGGAGGCCGCGGCGGCAAAGTGCTCACCGTGAGCAACCTCAATGATTCTGGCCCCGGCTCTTTCCGCTGGGCCTGTGAGCAGGGCGGTGCCCGCATCGTGGTATTCAACGTCTCGGGCATCATCCGCCTGAAGTCGCCCATCTTCGTGCGCGCTCCTTATATCACCATTGCCGGGCAGACTGCCCCCGGTGACGGCGTCATCATAGCCGGCGAATCGTTTCAGGTGGACACCCACGACGTCATTGTGCGCCACATGCGCTTCCGCCGCGGCGAGACCCTGGTGTGGCATCGTGAGGACTCGTTCGGAGGCAACCCCGTGGGCAATATCATGATTGACCACTGCTCGTGTGAATGGGGCCTGGATGAGAATATCTCCTTCTATCGCCACATGTTCGACCTGAACGACGGAAAGGAGAAGCGCAAGTCGCCCACGGTGAACGTCACCATCCAGAACACCATCTCCGCCAAGGCACTCGACACCTGGAACCACTCTTTTGGCTCCACCATCGGTGGCGAGAACACCACCTTCATGCGCAATCTCTGGGCCGACAATACAGGCCGTAACCCCAGTATCGGCTGGGGCGGCGTGTTCAACTTCGTGAACAACGTGGTCTACAACTGGGTGCACCGCACTGCTGACGGCGGCGAGTACAGCACCATGTCGAACTTCATCAACAACTACTATAAGCCCGGCCCGCTCACACCAAAGGAGAGCGCCGTGGGTCATCGCATCATCAAGAGCGAAAGCCGCTCGCAGGGACTGTTCCCCTTTAAGCAGTTCGGACGAATCTATGCCGTGGGCAACATCATGGAGGGCTATCCCGAGATAACGAAGGACAACTGGAAGGGCGGCATACAGACGGCCGACAAGGATGGCGACATGGATGCCACCGAACTGGCTCTGATGCGCAGCAACGAGCCCTTTGAGATGGCTCCCATCAGCATCATGGGCGCTGAGCATGCCTTCGACTGGGTGCTCAGCAACGCTGGCGCCACCGTTCCCTGCCGCGACATCGTGGATCAGCGCATCTGCGAGGAAGTGCGCACAGGCGTGGCCTATTATGTGGACAAGTATGAGAAGACGGTGAAGGACAATCCCTTCGGCAACATGTGGGGACTACACCCGAAGAGCCAGAACGAGCAAGGTCTGTTCAAGTATCGCCGACTGCCCAACGACTCCTACAAGCAGGGCATCATCACCGACCCGCGACAGATGGGCGGCTACCCCGTGTATCGTGACTGGCAGCCCTACAAGGACGCCGACCTGGACGGCATGCCCGACGAATGGGAACTGGCCAACGGCCTGAACCCCAACGACGCCAGCGATGCCGTGAAGGACTGCAACGGTGATGGCTATACTAACATTGAGAAGTACATCAACGCCATTCCCACCCAAAGCGTGGTGGACTGGCGCAACTTGAACAATAACTACGACACGCTGGCCGAGAAGGGAAAGCTGATGTAGCATAGGTGGAGGAGTGATGATAAACAGAAGCAAGCTGAAGGAGCGATACGCTGCATTCCGACAGTGGCAGAAGACACCACATGTGGTGGCACCCATGTCAAGCGGGGAGCACGACTGCTCCACCTGCCACACCCACTACACGGGCAACTTCTGTCCCCGCTGCGGACAATCGTCAAAAATAGGCCGTTTCTCCTTTAAGAAGGCTCTGCTGCTCTACATTGACGTATGGGGGCTGGGCAATCGGGGCATGTTCCACACGCTACGCGACCTCATCCTGCGCCCTGGCTACATGATACGCGACTATCTGAACGGCATGCAGATGGCTTACTTTCCGCCCTTCAAGTTATTCTTCCTGCTAGCCACACTCTCGTTTCTCATCGGCTCAGGCCTGAACATCAAACTGCAGAACACGCTGAGCAACCAAGAGGTAATTGAATCTCAAGACAATAACGAAGAATATACTGATGATATTAGCTTTGTCGCCAAAAGCGATAGCACTATCATTGCTGTAGGGAAGGAAGAGATTCAGGAACTCCAGAATGAAGAGACAAACGAAAAGATAGAAAAGACCAAGGAACAAGCAAAAAGAATAACTCAGCTGTTCGACACCTTCTATAAAAAATTTCCCAACATCTTTGCGCTGTTTTGGTTGTTAGTGCTCTCGTTCTTTTTCTTTCTGTTCTATAGGAAATGCCCAGCCTATCCGAATATGCACTATTCCGAGCTGGTTGTAGCCATGATTTACACGTCGAACATGTATTCCATCTACTCCAACATCTCTGATTTTCTGTGCATCGAGAATCCGGTTGTAAATATCTGCCTGCTCCTTCTCAACCTTGTACCCTTGCACCAGCTTTCGGGCTATAGCTGGAAAAAGCTGATTCTCATTACACTCCTTGCCATGGCGATGCTCTTCGTCTCAATTGTTGCCCTCGTAGTGCTGGGCCTTATAATAGCTAATTTTATTTGAACAACATCTAATTCTGACTCATGAACGCAAAAGAACTACAACTGCTGGCCGAGCAGCGCCGCAAGCGCCTGGTGGAGGTCGTTTATCGCGCCAAGGCTGGACACATAGGCGGTGACCTGTCGTGCCTGAACGTAATGACTGCACTGTATTTTGAAGTGATGAAAAACCTGGACCCCGCCAATCCCAAGGCCGCCCAGCGCGACCGCTTCGTGCTGTCGAAGGGTCACTGCGTTGAGGCGCTGTATGTAACCCTTGAGGCAAAAGGATTCCTCAAGCCCGAGGTGCTCGACACACTGGGCCAGTTCGGTTCGGTGCTCAGCGGCCACCCTACCATTGAGGTGCCCGGCATTGAGGTGAACAGCGGAGCACTGGGTCATGGGCTGAGCATCGGAGTGGGCATGGCCATAGCTGCCAAGATGGACAAGCAGTCGTGGAAGACCTACGTGCTCATGGGCGACGGCGAGCAGGGAGAAGGCTCTATCTATGAGGCTGCCATGGCGGGCAACCGCTACCACCTGGACAACCTGGTGGCCATCATTGACCGCAACCATCTGCAGATATCAGGCAACACGGAGGATGTGATGCCCATTGACTCCATCCGCGAGCGCTGGACGGCCTTCGGCTGGGATGTCATCGACATGAATGGCGACGACATGGCCGACATTCTGCGCGTCTTCAGCAGCATAGACTACGACAACAAGAAGCCTCATCTGCTCATCTCGAATACCACGAAGGGGCGCGGTGTCTCGTTTATGGAGGGCATAGCCAAATGGCACCACGGTGTGCTCAATGAAGAGCAGTGCAAAGCTGCCGTCAAGGAGATTGAAGAAAGGATAGCTTCATTACTCCCATAATGCCCCATACTCCCATCACACACATCAACCCACATAATCCCATAAGAAGATGATTGCATGTAGAAAACAATTCACTGACACACTGCTGGAGCTGGCACGTCAGGATAAAGATATCATCGCCGTCACTACCGATGCCCGTGGCTCAGTGACCCTTGGCGACTTTGCCTCGGCTCTGCCTGAGCAGTTCGTAGAATGTGGCATCGCCGAGCAAGATGCCGTCGGCATTTCTGCCGGACTGGCCCACTCAGGCAAGAAAGTGTTCTGCTGTGGTCCGGCGTGCTTCTATGTAGCCCGCTCTCTGGAGCAGGTGAAGGTAGACCTGGCCTACAGTGAGAACCCTGTCACCATACTGGGTGTGAGTGGAGGCGTGGCTTACGGAGCCTTGGGCGCCACCCATCACTCGCTGCACGACATAGCCGTCCTGCGCACATTCCCTGGCATGACCATCTGCCTGCCTAGCGACTGGCGCTTTACCAAGAAGCTGGTTCGCTTCCTGACAGATTTCAATAAGCCTTGCTATGTCCGCGTTGGTCGCGCCGCCGTGCCTGATGTCTATGCCGACGATGACTTCCCCTTTGAACCGGGCAAGGCCATCCAACTGCTTGATGGCAACGACGTCACCATCGTGGCAACTGGCGAGACCGTCTATCACGCCTGGCAAGCCGGACTGCAACTGAAGGAGCTGGGCATCTGCGCCCGCGTGCTGGACTGCTCATGGCTGAAGCCTTTTGATGCCGATGCCATTCGCAAGGCTGCCCTCGACACGGGCCACATCGTCACCGTCGAGGAGCACAGCCAGTTTGGCGGCCTCGGAGCCATGGTATGCGAGACCATCAGCGAACAGCCAGTACCCGTACGCATCATCGGCATCCCTGACGAGAACGTAGTCCATGGTACAAATGCAGAGATCTTCCACTACTACGGCATGGATGCCGAGGGCATTGTGAAAGCCGTGCGTTCTTTCATCAAACACTGATTCACCGTCCATTTTCACCATCATGAACAGGATTATCGCCATAGACCAAAGCACGTCGGCCACGAAAGCACTGCTTTTCGACGAGCACTGCCACATGCTGGACCGCACCAGCGTGGACCATCAGCAATACTACCCCCAGACAGGCTGGGTAGAGCACGACGCGGAGGAAATCTACCAGAACATGGTGACGGCCATCCGCACCATCAAGGAAAAGAATGCTGCGCCTGACAGTTGCTTTTCCATTGCCATCACCAACCAGCGTGAGACCGCCGTGGTATGGAACAGGCTGACGGGTCGTCCCATTGCCCATGCCGTGGTGTGGCAAGACACCCGTGGTGCAGAACTTTGCCAGCAATTACGAAGTCAGGGACACACGGCAATGGTGATGCAGAAGAGTGGCCTGCTCATTGACCCCAACTTCTCGGCCTCCGGCGTGAAGTGGCTGCTTGACCATGTCCCCGGCGCCCGGCAGTCAGCCGAAGCAGGTGAGCTGCTGATGGGCACCATTGATACCTGGCTCGTATGGCGGCTCACCAACGGGCGCATTCATGCCACCGATACCACCAATGCCTCGCGTACCATGCTCTTCAACATCCACACGATGCAATGGGATGACGACCTGCTGGCGCTCTTCGGCATACCTCGCTCCATGATGCCCGAGGTAAAGCCCTGCGATGCCTTGTATGGCGACACTACCGTAGAGGGCGTTTTCAAGGAACCCATCCCCATAGCCGGCGTCCTGGGCGACTCTCATGGCGCCCTGGTGGGACAGATGTGCTTCAGTGAAGGCATGGGCAAGGTGACCTATGGAACAGGCTCCAGCGTGATGGTTAATATCGGCACACAACCCCTACCCGCTCCCGAGGGTTTGGTAACCAGCGTGGGATTCTCGGCACTGGGCCAGCATTTCTATGGTTACGAAGGCAACATCTACAGCACTGGTGCCACATTGAAATGGCTGGCCGACCAGCTGAAGATGGTCAACCACCCCAGTGAGATGGAAGCCGAGGCCGTCAGTGTGCCTGACAGTGGTGGCGTCTACATTGTTCCTGCTTTCTCTGGTCTTGGTGCCCCTTGGTGGCAGAGCCAAGTCAAGGGCGCAGTCTTCGGCCTGACCTTCGCTACTACCCGAGCCCACTTCCTGCGTGCAGCTCTGGAGAGCATAGCCTATCAAATCAAGGACCTGGTAGATGCCATGACCCGCGCCACAGGCTCTGCCCTGAAGGAAATCTGCGCTGACGGCGGCCCCACTAAGAACCAGTTCCTCATGCAGTTCCAGGCCGACCTGCTACAGACGCCCATAGTCTGTACCGAGGTTGATGATGCCTCAGCCCTGGGTGCCGCCATCATGAATGGCTTCGCCCTTGGCCTTTGGTCATCATTCGACGAAGTGGTGCCTTTGCGCAAGGTGACACAGGTCATTCAGCCCCGACCCGACCAGAACACCGACGCCCTCTATCAAGGATGGCGCACCGCTGTCAGCCAGCTCATCAGGGCAGTCTGACCCAGCGCACTTCCCGCCGCTCTCCCTGCGCATCAAGCAGGGTGAACACATACTCTCTTCCACGCTGGAAGCCCCACCCTGCCAACTGGGCAAGACTGCCTACGGGCCTATGGTCAATCTGCTCTATCACATCACCATAGCGGAATCCCAGCTGGTAGGGAATGCCTTTTTCCCAAACCAGTCCTACCTGCGGTCGGCCAAGGTGGTCGGCCACGAAGGCAATTTCCAATTGGGAATTGCCTACGCGGCAGGGCTGTTCATTGATACAAGGCTGAAAATACATGCGGCGCTGCTGAGGGACGAACATGACGGCTCCGAAGGCCAGCAGCGGTGCTCCTATGTGTGAGCCTCCTTGTGTGGTCATGCAATGCACGTCACGAAATACATAGCGCCCTAGCCGCAGGCTGTCCAGCTGAATGAAAGCCACCTCGCCCTCTGCCTCCACGCCATGATGTCCCATGGCATGGCAACCCCATGAACGACCTTCCACCAGTATATCCTGCGCCTTGTCCTGCTTTCTTGCCGCTCTGTCGAAATGAGCCTTATTCATGGAGAAGAACTGCCGGCTGCCGGTGTCGAAAAGCACACGCTCCTTGTGGCGCCCGAAAGGAACCACATTAATATAAGGTACATGATAGTTGAGATGGTACTTCAGGCTTATCGTTCCTGCCTCGCGGCTAAAGAGCCGCCATCGGTCAGTAATTATCAGCTGGCGGGAAGGCACATCAATCTTCACGGAAAGTCCGCCATTCACCAAGTCAAAGCCAAGGATGCCATCAATGGCCGCTCCCGCTGATGAAGGCTGCTGCACCGTTGCCCTGCAGCCCTTCAGGCTCACGCTACCCATCATGAGCGGTGGCAGCTGCACCACCCCAACCGTGTCGCTACGCCCAGCTCCATCATAGGAGACGATACTGCCCACCTCATTGCACAGGGCGGCTAGCCTGCTGCCCTTGAACACCGACGACATGCCTGCACCCGTATCCAGCAGGAAGCGATAGCTGCATCCATCTATCTCTACAGGCACAAACACCTGCCCACGCTCCCAAGCTATGGTGATAGTATCGGCAAAATCGTGGTCCGACACTTCAAAAACGGCCTGATAGCGAGTGAGCTGCGCCAGCCCTTCCAGAGCTGGCGCCAGCAAGAATATCATCAGCAGGAATCGTCGCATAGACACCAAGCGAGGGTTCTTCACAGAGAAGGATGGCCCTTACTTCACATTGAGTTCGCGCAACAGGCGGTCAGCGTGTCCCCAGTGGTCCATCATGAACAGCACGTAACGGATGTCAACGCCGATGCAGCGAGCCAGCAGTTTATCGAAGAAGATGTCGCTGGACAGCGAATCCCAGTTGCCGTCGAAAGCCAGTCCGATGAGCCTGTTCTGTCCGTCGAACATAGGCGAGCCGCTGTTGCCGCCAGTGATGTCGTTGGTGGTCAGGAAGCACAGTTGCATCTTGCCCGTACGCTTGTCAACATAGTAAGGCAGCGAGCCCGTGCCACCTGGCTGACGCTCAGAAACGCTATTCATCAGGGCCATGATTTCAGGCTCCACCTTGTAGTCCTCCACCTGGTCGCCAGTGCGCATCTTGTCCACAATGCTCTTGACAGCCGTATAATAGCCCGAAGGCTTACCGCCCAGGGTGTACTCTTTCACCTGCCCATGGCTCATGCGCATTGTGAAGTTGGCATCACTATAATGGGGCTGGTCCATCTCCATCTGCATCTTGGCATCGCAGAGCAGACGTTCCTGCTCGTCAATGTCATCATTCAGGTCTGATAATGCCAAACGGAAGCCAAAGAACATTTCAACCAGGTCAAAACCATAGCTGACGCCCATGTCCTTCATGAACGACTTCTTGTTCGGGTAGACACGGCCTTTCTTTATCAAAGCCGATTTCTTATAGAGGGCATTGGCATAGGCCTGGCAGTCACCGCCATATTTCTTGTCAATCACCTTGGTGTAAAACTCCGGCAGCCAACGCTCGTCCTTCACCTGCTGCCTGTAGTTTTGCAGCAGCGTGCCTAGTATCTCGCGGTCGGTGGCCAGGTCCCATTTGTCACGGTTGTTCTTGAAGTTGATGTGCTGGCGCTTGCCACTGCCAACGGGCTCTGCGCCGTTGTGGACCCTAAATGCACGCTGGCTCAGCTCGTCATTGCGCATAAAAGTCTCCCCCCAGAACATCATGGCCTCACTGATGTCAATACGCTTCTTGTATAGCTGTGCCAGTGTGTCCAGATTCAGTTGGCCTTTCAGGTAACCAGTCTTTTCCTGCCAGTTTTTCAGCTGCTGCTCAAACTGCTGCTTCTGCTGGATAAGGCCTATTGAGTCAATGCACTTGTTCATGCCGATGGAGTTTTTCCAATAGTTCGAGCTGGTGGCGTATTTGGAGTCATACTTGATGCGCACTGCCTCCGAGGCGTCCATGTGGCGCTTCATCACTTCCTGTTTCACGCCACGCACCTGAGCACGGGCGGCATTCTCCACATAGCGCTCCTGAATACCGCCACTGGAAAGATAGCGCGACGTGCTTCCTGGATAGCCCATGGTCATTGAGAAAGAACCCTCCTGATAGCCTTCGGTCGACACCTTGGCCCAGTGCTTGGGGTGATAGGGCACGTTCTTCTCAGAATATGCTGCCGGACCGCCCGTCACGGGGTCGCAATAGATGCGGAACACCGAGAAGTCGCAGGTCTGGCGGGGCCACATCCAGTTGTCGGTCTCGCCGCCAAACTTACCCATTGACTTGGGAATGGCAAACACCAGGCGCAGGTCAGTGAAGTCACGGTAAGTAGTGGCATAGTAGCGATTGCCCTCATAGAAGGGCTTCAGTTCCACGCGAAGCGTAGAGTCCTGTGCCTTGACGGCCTTTGACATGGCGTTCTCGATGCTGTCCAGATAGATGGACTGATCTTTGTTGCTCATCTTGCGGAAGTCATCGTTGACAATCTGGCTGGTGACGTCCTTCTGCTCCACCATGAACGATACGAACATATTCTCATTGGGCAGCTCCTCCTCGTAGCTCTTGGCAATGAAACCATTCAGCATATAGTCGTGCTCCACGGTGCTGTGGCTGCGAATAGCCTCAAAGCCGCAGTGATGGTTGGTGAACACCAGCCCATCGGGGCTGACCACCACACCCGAGCAGTAGCCCGAGAAGATGACCACGCTCTTCATGATGGCATCGTCAGCCTTGTACAGCATTTCATAGGGCAGCTGGTAGCCCTCCATTTTCATTTGCTCATAAACGGCCTGTGGCAAGTCATAGAGTGTCCACATGCCCTCATCGGCCTGTGCTCCCATGGCGGCCAGGCAGGTCAGTGATAAGATCAATTTCTTCATTCTATTGTTGTTTTAAAAATATTTACCAATTACAGGAAGGTTCTTCAGGGGGAAGTCGCGCTTGACGATGACGACCAGGAAAGCAGCAATAAGCACGGTGTTCATGCAGAGTGATGCCCACAGTGGCAAGCTGCCCTGCCCCCAATGCATGACGAAGAACACCGCCGCAGCCACCACCACATAGAAGAAGATGTCCTTCAGCGGATAATCCACCTTGTAGTAGCGCTGCCCCACGAAGTAGGACAGGAGCATTGACACGCCGTAGGCAGCAAAGCCAGCCCAGGCGCAGGCCATGTAGCCATAGCGCGGGATGAACAGGATGTCGACGGCAAAGAGCACCACTGCACCGATGCCCGAGAAGTAGGCTCCCCAGATGGTGCGGTCGGTCAGCTTATACCAGAAGGAGAGGTTGAAGAACACGCCAAACATAATCTCGGCAGCCATGACGATGGGCACCACGCGCAGGCCATCCCAGTAGCTGCGGCCTATGACGAAGCGCAGAATATCAATATAGCCCATTACAGTGATGAAAGCCAGCAGGGTGAAGATGATGTAGTACTTCATGGCCTTGGCGTAAGTGGTCTTGCTATCGGCGTCCTTCGCCTTTCCGAAGACGAATGGCTCGTAGGCAAAGCGGAAGGCCTGGGTAATCATCACCATGATCATGGCTATCTTGATGCAGGCGCCGTAAATGCCCAACTGGGCGTTGGCCTCCTGCTGCGTACCGTTATAGAAATAGGGGAACAGTATTTGCGAGGCCGACTGATTCAGCTGTCCGGCCAGTCCCATCACCAGTAGGGGCCAGGTATAGCTGAGCATGCGCTTGCAGGCTATCCTGTCAAAGCCGAAGCGGATGCCCATGAGCTCCTTGGAGAGCAGCAACAGGGTGAACAGGGTGCACACCAGGTTGATGTAGAACACAAAGGCCACGTCGAGCGTGAAGTGCTCGTCGTAGATGCCAAAGAGATTGATGTGCAGCGCTGGCAGCACAATGAGATACAACACGTTCAGCGCAATGTTGAGCAGGATGTTGGCCACCTTCAGTGCAGCAAACCTAATGGGCTTGTGCTGATAGCGCAGATAGGCAAAGGGAATGGCCATGAAAGCGTCGATAGCCACGGTAACGTACATCACGCCCACATATTCTGGATGATCGGCATAGCCTACTGACGCCGCAATGGGGTGCAGGAAGCAGAGCACCAGCAGAATGGTCAGCAGCGATGTGAAGCCCACCATGCGCAAGGTGGTGGAATAGATTTTTGTGGGGTTCTCACCTTCCTTGTTCATGAAACGGAAGAAGGTGGTCTCCATTCCGAATGTCAGCAGAATGATTAACAGCGCCACGTAGGCGTAGACATTCGTGATGATGCCGTATTCTCCACCCGAGGCGGCAAACCGCGTGGTCTGGATGGGCACCAGCAAATAGTTAATGAAGCGAGCCACGATGCTCGACAGTCCGTAGATGGCCGTATCCTTGGCCAGTGATTTCATGCTTGACATAGTTACTTCTGAGGTTCTGTAGGTTTGGTAGGTGGGGTAGGTGTGGTAGGATTTTCCTGGGGGGACCTGACATTATTCCATCTTCCATCCTTTCCATATCCATATCCCCGTGCTTCGGTCCTGGCCCTGTAGCGCTGTTCCTTGATGCCCCCTTCACGCAGGAACTTCTCATCCTGCCAGTCAAGAAGCCCACGAATCAGACTAAGTGCTTGATAAATCACGATGAGTGCTATATTGGCTATTTCCTCATCGCTGCGATCCTTTATCTGCCGCTGATAATAGGCTGTGTCATTGTGCTTCCTGAAAAGGGGTTGGCAGGCCATGTATTTCGCATGTTGCGGTCCCCACAGCTCCAGGTTTCTCACGCGCAGATAGTCACGGAAGTCCTCTTTCAACTCCTCCAAGCTGCCCTTGGCCACGGCAGTCAGCTTATGCTCAATCTCAGTAGAGCCCTCGGCGTCGCTATAGCCTTCCACAATGTTCTGCTTTCCCGAACGCGCCGCCTGCTGCATCTGGTCGACGGTGCGGTCGTGGGCACGATCCATGAAACGATTCACGAAATAAAAGGTGATATCAAAAACGCACTCGGCCTTCTGGAAAGCCAGAAGCGTGCGGTAGCTATCAATCTTCTTGTGTTTCTCGTTCATGAGGGAGGCAGGTTTTTTTATTGTTAATTATTATTTTTGTAGGTAAAGTAGGTGTTGTAGGTTTGGTAGGTATGGTAATTAATTACAGCACCTACCCCACCTACAGCACCTACCATTCGCCTACCCAAAGAACAGCGCAGCAATGAATATGGCAGCCAGGATTCCGGCCAGGTCGGCCAGCAGGCCGCAGGTAACGGCATGGCGCGTATAGCGCACGCCCACCGACCCGAAGTAGACTGCCAAGATGTAGAACGTGGTATCAGTAGAACCCTGAAAGATGCAGCTCAGCCGGCCCACGAATGAGTCAGCGCCATAGGTGGTCATGGCATCGACCATCATGCCGCGTGCCCCACTGCCCGAAAGGGGTTTCATCAGTGCCGTAGGCAGGGCTCCTACGAAATCAGTATCAAAGCCCAGTGCAGCCACCAGCCAGCGCACACCGTCAATGAGCCAGTCCATGGCTCCCGAGGCACGAAACACGCCGATGGCCACCAGGATGGCCACCAAATAGGGGATGATGCGCACGGCAACGCCAAATCCCTCCTTGGCCCCCTCGATAAAGGCATCGTAGACGTTCACCCGTTTGCGAAGGCCCGCCACGATGAAACCCACGATAATGGTCATCAGCAATATGTTGGCCACTGAGACGCTGACATTGTTCATCACCACCGAGTCGAGCCTGCTGAAGCCCCAGATGATGCCGGCCACCAGCAAGCACATGCCGCCCAAGCCTAACAACAGTGTGCGATTCAGCAGATTAATGCGCTGAAACAGTGAAGTGATGATGACGCCAGCCATGGTCGAAAAGAACGTGGCCAGCAGGATGGGGATAAACACATCTGTGGGCTGGGAAGCACCCATCTGGGCGCGATAAACCAGAATGCTGATGGGAATCAGGGTCAGTCCACTGGTATTCAGCACCAGGAACATGATCATCGGGTTGGAAGCCGTGTCCTTTTTCGGGTTCAGCTCCTGCAACTGCTCCATGGCCTTCAGGCCCATGGGCGTGGCGGCATTGTCGAGTCCCAGCATGTTAGCCGACAGGTTCATGAAGATGCTCCCCGTCACGGGATGTCCTTTAGGCACGTCAGGAAACAGCCTCACAAATATAGGGCTGAGCCAACGGGCCAGCACATTCACCACACCGCCTTTTTCGCCAATCTTCATAATACCCAGCCAAAGCGACAGCACACCCGTCAAGCCCAGGGAAATTTCGAAAGCCGTCTTTGACTGTGCAAAGGTGGAGTCCATCATGGCTGGAAACACTTCCAAATCGCCCGTGAAAATGAGCTTTGCCAGTGCCACGACAAAAGCAACGATGAAAAAAGCTATCCAAATATAATTTAATACCATAAAATATAATAAAAAATCTGTGCAAAGGTACTACAAATTCTGCTTTTGGCCAAGTAAATCTTTCTTTTTTCCTTCCAGCCGGAAGTTTTTCCTCAAACGGCTACCCTCCCCCCGCCGTTTACGCGCGCGCGTATATAAAGCGCGAGAATAAGGTGCTACAAGTGCTACTGGCGGTGCTAACTGGCTGGATTTTGGGTGTTTACAGGTGCAAATTGGCCTCTCAGAAGTGCTACCGAAAATGCTACAGGTGCTACCAGTGAGTCCCCGACCTGTCCAAACCACAAAAGGGCGGCGAGATTTTTCAAAAAGTCAACGAGTTTTTTCAAAAAGTCGACGCCGTATGAAAAAATCCCGATGAGACATACAGAAAAGTCGGGGCGCGACTTTTCTGTATGTCTCATTTCTGCACAAAAGCACACAAATGCACAACTGGCAGCTCACCCCTACTGGTAGTTTTTCCAGTAGCATTTTCAGAAAATCAAAATGCACCCACAAAACACTGTTATTCAGCGTATTATAGCCACCAGTAGCACTTGTAGCACTTTTTTTCGTCCCTATATATCGCGCGTGCGCGATAAGTTTATTCTGCTAACCAGCAGACAGAGCAGGCCATAAACGGCGATAATGAGTACGTAGAGCATCAGCACCTGCAAGGGTGAAGGATGAAGTCCATTGATGCTGGCAAATGGCAGCTGGGAGATGGCATCAAGGGCGGCATTCAGCGTTCGGACAAGAGCGAGGATGAGCCCTAATAACGGAGGAATAATCAGCACCAGTATGGCTCCATAGAGAATGAACATTGCCAAGGGGATGGCCACCAGATTGGCCAGCAGGAACCAAGTGGAGAAGCGCCCAAAATGGTAAGCCACCAGTGGCGCCGTACCCAGCTGGGCGGCAACAGAGACCATTACCATGCCTATTAGCCAGCGGGCCATACGATGTTCCTGCAGCCATTTCACTGGCAACAGCTGTTCCAGCAGCGGAACGAAAAACAGGATGGACAGCATGGACATGAAAGACAATTGGAAACCAATATCGGTCAGCGAATGGGGATCGGCCAATAACAGGACCATTGCGGCAAAACTGAGCACGCCAAGCGGGGCATGGCGGCGCCCACCCAACAGGAAGAGGGAGTAAATGCTGATCATGATGGCAGCCCTAGTAACACTTGTTGACAGGCCCGTCAGGAAAGAGTATGCCCAGATAGCCAATACCACGACTACCTGTCCCAGCCAGAAGCGTCGGCGACCCATCATCAGGCCCGTCAGCAACATATAGATGATGCCCAGATGCAGTCCGCTGAGAGCCAGGATGTGGGAGGCACCACTAACGTCATAAGCGTGTCGCAACTGGGGTGTCAGCCCGCTTTTGTCGCCCAGCACCATGGCCAGCAACACAGCCTGTGGCGCTTCATCGTCAGCAGACTGGCTATGAAACCTTGACAGCAGATGCGAGCGCACACGCAGAGCCTTGACCTTGAGTCGTTGGAAACGGGACAGGTGGCTGAAGCCATTACCACCCAGTTGCCAATCGTGACGGCCTATGAACTGCTCATCATGGAAACTAACCAGAATATTATCGCCCACAGCCAGCAGCTGGCTACGCTCATCTTTCCAGATGTAGCTGCGCCGCCGTTCGCCTGTGGCCGTCAACTGCAAATCAACCCTGATGGTCTTAGGTTTCTCGGCAGGAGCCGACACCACAACAGCCTCGGTCAACACGCCATCGGGCACTTGCCTGGGTTCTCCCTTTGGAGCTATCAGCAATCCCAGCAACAGGAAGCAGGCCCAGATGCTGACACTCTGAGCCACTGGTCTTCGGTACATCAGGATTGACAGCAGCGTAAGGAGGATCAATAGCAGCAGGAGCGGTATATCTGGCGAAAGAAAATGACCCACGCCAATGCCAAGAGCCAGACTGACAGCCAGCGGGAAAAGTGGGGCATGCATGCGGGGCAGATAATCCATAAAACAACAGAAATGTCATAATAAATATTGCAAAGATAAAAAGAATTGGTGAAAATGCGTAGTTTTTCCCACTTTTTTGCGTCTAATCTTTGAATTTTGCTTAACTTTGCACCCAATTATAGACATTTTTAATTAATTACTAATGAAAAAGAACAAATTTCTGGTAGCAGCGATGCTGCTTTTCTCAGGCGCTTCTGCCCTGATGGCACAAGAGCAGATGCCTCCTATCCCCGTGGATGAGGCAGTACGCATTGGCAAGCTCGACAATGGGCTGACCTACTACATTCGCCACAATGAATGGCCTGAACACGTGGCCAACTTCTACATTGCCCAGCGCGTGGGCTCCATCCAAGAGGAGGAGAGCCAGCGCGGACTGGCACACTTCCTGGAGCACATGGCCTTCAACGGCTCTGAGCACTTTAAGGGCAACGACCTCATTGAGTTCACCCGCTCGCTGGGCGTAGAGTTCGGCAGCGACCTGAACGCCTATACTTCTATCGACCAGACCGTCTATCGCGTCTGCAACGTACCCACCACACGCCAGTCGGCACTCGACTCGTGCATGCTGATTCTGAAGGACTGGTCGAACGGTCTGTTGCTGGAGGAAGACGAGATAGTGAAAGAGCGCGATGTGGTGCACAATGAGTACCGCTTGGGCGATGGTCCCAGCCAGCGCATGATTACCCGCGCACTACCCAAAATGTACCCCGGTTCTAAATACGGCGTACGCATGCCTATTGGTCTGATGAGCGTGATTGACAACTTCAAGCGACAGGAACTGGCCGACTACTACCACAAATGGTATCGCCCTGACAACCAGGCTATCATCGTGGTGGGCGACATCGACGTGGACCACTTTGAGCAGAAGGTGAAAGAGCTGTTCGGCGGCATCAAGGTTGACCCCAATGCCCCGAAAGTGATACCCGAGGAAGTGCCCGACAATGAGGAGGCTATCTACATCTTCGAAAAGGACAAGGAGATGCAGGTCAACCAGGTCATCGTCTTCATGAAGCACGATGCCACCAAGCCCGAGGAGAAGAAAAACATGGACTACCTCATTGAAGTCTATGTGAAGCAAGTGGTGGCCCAGATGTTCAATGCCCGTCTACAGGAACTGACCAACGATCCCGAGTGTCCCTTCATTCAGGCTTCAGGCGATGACGACAATTATCTGCTGGCCTCTACCAAGGACGCATTCCAGTTCTTCGGCGTTCCCAAGGAAGGCAAGGACATGGAGACGCTGACCGCCTTGATGCGCGAAGCTCGCCGCATGGCAAAGTTCGGCTTCACCGCTACGGAATATGAGCGCGCCAAGGCCGACTACCTCAGCTCTCTGGAGAAGCAGTACACCAACCGCGCCAAGATCACCAACGACAGCTATGGCGACGAGTACCGCGACAACTTCCTCACGAATGAGCCTATTCCCAGCATTGAGGTTCTCTACCAGACCATGAACATGCTGGCTCCTAACATCCCCGTAGATGCCATCAACATGCTGCTGCCCGAGATGATTTCAGACAGCGACAAGAATCTGGTGGTGATGGAATGGGCCCGCGAAGCCGATGGACTGACCTACCCCACTGAGGAGGACATGCGTGCCGCCGTGGCCAAAGCCCGCGCTGAGGAGCTCACTGCCTATGTGGACAATGTAAAAGATGAGCCACTGATTGCCGAACTGCCTCAGAAGGGCAGCATCGTCAGCGAGACTACCGACAAGACCTTCGGCTACAAAGAGCTGAAGCTGAGCAATGGTGCCACCGCACTGCTGATGCCCACCGACTATAAGGATGACGAGGTGGTGATGCAGGCATGGGCCAATGGCGGCAATAGTGCCTACAGCGCTCCCGAGGACTTCAATAACCTGAAGCTGTTCGACCAAGTTATCGGCATCAGCGGACTGGGTAATTTCTCAAACACAGAGCTGGAGAAGGCCCTGGCAGGCAAGAATGTGAATGCCGACCTTTCGCTCAGTGATTCACGCCAGTATGTCAACGCTCACTCCACGCCGAAAGACCTGGAGACCATGTTCCAGCTGGCATATCTCTACTTCACCAACATCAACAAGGACGAGAAGCAGTACAAGAACCTGATGAACATGCTGGACCTGGCACTGAAGAACATGTCGCTCTCACCCGATGCCGTCTATAGTGACACACTGAACAACGTGGTCAACAGCTACAACCCGCGCTACATGATTCCTCACGTCGAAGACCTGCCCACCATCAACTATGACCGCGTGCTGCAGATAGCCCGTGAGCGCACCAAGAACGCAGGCGCCTTCACGTTCGCCTTCGTAGGCAAGTTTGATGAAGCAACCATCCGCCCGCTCATTGAGCAGTACATTGCTTCACTGCCTTCCACTGGCGCAGCACCTGAGAAAGTCAAGAACATCCAGACCATGGCCAAGGGCGAAGTGAAGAACCACTTCACCATGAAGAGTGAGTCACCGAAAGCCGTAGCCCGCGAAATCTGGTGGGCTGAAGCTCCCTACACACTGGAAAATGCAGTGAAGATGGATGCCATCGGACAGATTCTCTCCATGATCTACCTGAAGACCATCCGCGAGGATGAGAGCGCAGCCTACAGCTGTGGCGCCGCTGGTCAGCTTGACCTCACCTCACCCCAGCCTAAGCTGATACTGATGGCCTACTGCCCCATGAACCCCGACAAGAACGAGACGGCACTGCGCCTGCTCGACGAAGGCATCAAGCAGGTGGCCAAGAAGATTGAGCCCGACCAGCTGCAGAAAGTGAAGGACTACATGCTGAAGCAGATTGACATCGACGCCAAGACGAATGCCTACTGGGTAGGCGCCATCGACAAGATGCGCACTTACGGTGTCGACGTATTCCACGACTATAAGAAGATGGTGGAGGCCCTGACACCCGATGCGCTCAGCAAATTCCTGCGCGATAAGGTGCTCAAGAGCGGCAACCATATCGAAGTGGTCATGCTGCCTGAATAATACAAGAATTAGCTTATTGAAATACAGACCAACATGAAAAAGCTCTTATTAACGGCAGCCATCGGAATGATGGCTGCCATTAGCTATTCGCAGGAGAACGTGGTTACCGTGGATGCTCAACTGCGAACTCGCGGAGAACATAACAACGGAGCCATCACCCCCCATAAGACCGGGCAGCAGGCCTCCAACTTCATCAATGAACGTGCACGCCTGTCAATGGACTTCAAGCGCCAGAACCTGGAGCTGAAGGCCTCGGTACAGCACACCGGCGTCTGGGGACAGGACGATATCAAGCAGCCCAACGGACGTGCCACCATGAACGAGGCCTGGGCTAAGCTGACCTTTGCCGACAACTTCTTTGCCCAACTGGGCCGCCAGCAGCTGTCGTACGATGACGAGCGCATACTGGGAGCCCTTGACTGGAATGTGAACGGCAATTGGCACGACGCCCTGAAGCTTGGCTACCAGGACTTCTACAACCAGGTGCACCTCATTCTGGCCATGAACCAGGAAAAGGAAAACAACCACGGCGACTACTACTCCGGCCCCATGCCCTATAAGAACATGCAGACGCTGTGGTATCACTACCAGTCAGACATGCTGCCGCTCGGCGTCTCAATGCTGGCCATGAACCTGGGCCGAGAAGTGGGCACGGAAGGCCACGGCCGCACCAACTACCTGCAGACGCTGGGAACTGACATCAACTTCAAGCCCATGGACTGGCGACTGCATGCCGCTTTCTATTATCAGATGGGCAAGAACCTCACCACCAGGAAAGTATCAGCCTGGATGGCCAGCATCAAGGCTGAATACGATATTGACCCCATGCTGAGCGTCTATGCCGGCTACGACTACCTGAGTGGAAACGACGGGTCGGTCAAGATGAAAGCCTTCAACGCCCTCTACGGCACACACCATAAGTTCTATGGCGCCATGGACTTCTTCCCCGGAACCATCAGCAGCGGCTTGCAGGACATTCAGGCCGGAGCTTCATCGAAGCCCCTGGACTGGCTGAGCGTGAAGCTGGACTACCACTACTTCCTGGCCGCACAGCAAGTGAGCACGCTGGGCAAGGCTTTTGGTCACGAAATCGATTTGCAAGCCACGGCCAAGATAGCCAGGGACGTGACGCTCATGGGCGGTTTTTCCACCATGTTCGGTACTGAGGTGATGGACTATATGAAAGGTGGCAACCACAAGAAATTCCAGGACTGGGCATGGATTCAGCTGAACATTGCCCCACGCGTGCTCTTCACCAAATGGTAATCCTCCGGTACCACCACTAAAGTACATCTAGCGATGGTCTGGAAAAAACCTTTGACGCTGACGGAGGGATTCCTCATCGGACTGGGGCTGGTTGCGGTCGGACTGGTGCTGCAAGTCAGCATGGGCCCCGTGCAGTGGGGTTTATTTGCATGGCCTGTTAACATCATAGCGCTGGGCGTGCTGTTAGCCATCATCAGCCTCCTCTTTGTCATCAGGAAACAGGTGTATGCCTGCCAGTTCCTGGCCACCTATGCTGCTGCCGTCCCGGCACTGGTCTTTGGTGCTGCCCTCACCGTCATCATGGGCCTCACCCGCCAGCAGGAGGGCGGCTCATGGTTCAGTGACATGCTCACCTTCTGGCCCTTCGTGCTCATCTACACCTACATCGTACTCATTCTGGGTCTGGTCACACTGAAGCGCCTTTTCACCGTGCGGCGTCACGGCATCAGGACCACCCTGACACGACTGCTGCCCTTCCTGCTCAACCACGCAGGCCTGTTCCTGGCCTTCACCACGGCCACGCTGGGCAATGCCGACATGAAGCGCCTGCAGATGTGGACCACGAACAATCCCGAGATGGCCAACATGCTCTCAGGCACCGAAGCGTTCAACCGTTACGAGCGCTTTGCCCTTGACGAGCAGAGCCGCAAGGTGGAGCTGCCCCTTGCCATTGAGCTGAAGCGCTTCATCATGGAAACCTACGATGATGGCAGCCCCAAGCGCTATGCCTCTGACGTCATCGTCTACTCCAAAGCCACGCAACACCAGTATGCAGCCACCATCGACGTAAACCACCCCGTAGAGTTGGACGGATGGAAAATCTACCAGAAGGACTACCGGCTGACGCAACTGGGCGATGAGTGCCAAATCAGCATCCTGGAACTGGTCAGCGACCCCTGGCTGCCGTGGGTCTACACAGGCATCTACATGATGCTGGTCGGAGCCCTGCTGCTTCTTTTCTTTGGCGCAGGCAGAGGCCGCAAGAGGGAGGAGGCCCAGCCAACGACCCCATCAGAACAAAGCAAAAAAGAGGAATAAGCCATGGTTTCTTGGAATAGTCTTGTATATTTCGCCGTCGCCTCCCTCCTGCTCTGGGTCAGCGGGGCTTTCCTTGCCTGGAAAGACAAGCAGAAAGCGGCCATGGCCCTCACGGCGCTGGGACTCGGCGTGTTTTTCTCCTACATCCTGGCCATGTGGATCACACTGCAGCGGCCTCCCATGCGCACCATGGGCGAGACGCGCCTGTGGTACTCGCTGTTCCTGCCACTGGCCGGTCTTTTCGTCTACAGCCGCTGGCGCTACAAGTGGATACTGTCGTTCAGCACCGTCATGGCCACGGTTTTCATCTGCATCAACCTGTTCAAGCCCGAAATCCACACCAAGGCACTGATGCCAGCCTTGCAGAGCCCATGGTTTGCCCCCCATGTCATTGTCTACATGTTTGCCTATGCCATGCTTGGAGCCTCGTTCCTCATGGCTCTCTATCTGCTGTTCAAGAAAAACAAGATTACCCTAACGGTGCTGGCCTCGGTGGATAATCTTGTCTACGTGGGTCTCAGCTTCATGACCTTTGGCATGTTGTTCGGCGCCCTGTGGGCCAAGGAGGCCTGGGGCCACTACTGGTCGTGGGACCCCAAGGAGACGTGGGCCGCCGCCACCTGGCTGGGCTATCTCGTCTACATTCACTACCGCCTCTATCCGCATTCGCGGCCGCGCGCTGCCCTCAGCATTCTCATTGTCAGCTTCTTCCTCTTGCAGATGTGCTGGTGGGGCATCAACTACCTGCCCTCAGCTCAGGGCATGAGTGTCCACACCTACGGGCAATAGCATCTTGCCAAACACACAATATGGGACCCATAAGGCAATCAGGTCTTATGGGTCCCATAGTTATATAGGAAGAGCAAGACTAGAGCAGGCGCTCTATCTCCTTCTCCAAGTCACTGATCTGCACTGAGCGGAACTGCAGCTCATTGTCGCGGCTGATGGTGAAGTATTCCGGCACAGCCTGCACATTGTAGCGACGGCACGACTCGCCCGCCGGGTCATAGACGCTCACCCAGGGCAGCGACTGCACGGCCTGGCGCCACAGGTGCTCGTCGGGGTCGATGGAAACCTGATAGATTTCCAGGCCACGGTCATGATAGCGATTATAAAGATCGCGCAGCTTCAAGATGCGGGCGCCCGATTCCTCAGAAGAAAAGAGGTGGAAGTCGAGCAGCACCACCTGCCCGCGCAGTTCGCTCAGTGAGCGCTCCTGTCCGTTAGCGTCGGGCAGCCGCAGGTCAATGATGTTCGACACCTCAATGCTCTCGCCCTGCAGCTGCTGCTGACGTGCGGCGGCAATGCGGTTGCTGTTGATGTCGCGCTCCACCATGTTGAACAGCTGCTGTGCACGCTCCGATTCGGGGTAGTACTCCTTCCAGCAGGTGGCCACGGCACGATAGGCACGGTCGTCCAGACTGTCACCCAGCTCAAAGACGGGGCTGGTGTTCCAGTACAAGTGGTTCAGCGTCTGCGACAGAGCGAAATAGGCATACGAGGTCTGCGGCCCTTGGAAGATATAGTCGCGCATCACCCCGTCCTTATAGTTACGCAGCAAGAGGCGCAGTGAGTCCACCATGGTGGGCCCCATCAGGGTGGTGTTCTGCTCCACCTCGATGACCTGCTGCTGCAACTGACTGTGCATCAGTGCCAGTTGCCGAATCTTGTCACAGTTTTCCGAGCCCGTCACCGTGTAGTTCTGCGCCATTCCTGCCAGCTGAGCCTTCAGGGTGATGGTCTCGGTGGAGTCGACGGCTAGATTAATCCACTGGTTGTAGATGCGCAACACATAGAGGTCGGGGCCTCCCACAGGAGCTTCGTGAGTGAAGCTGAACGTGCAGTCCTGCCCCAGCTTGGCCGAGTCAATGAGCACGATTCCGCTCATGGAGCGGTTATACAAGTAAAGCGTCGAGTCCTGGGCACCTTCTATAGTGCCCTCCACGGTGAACGTCTTTCCTTTCTGGCAGGCTGACATCAGCAGCACCCCCAGCATCACAATGATGATCTTTTTCATTTCCTTTCCGTTTTATGGGTGCAAAGTTACGAAATAAGTGAGAGAAAAGGAAAGAAAAAAACATTTTTATTTCCTTTTCCGAACGAAAAGTAAGTTCGGCAAAGCCAAAGTTACAAAATTAGTGAGAGAAAAGGGAAGAAAAACCCAAAAAAACAAAAAACTTTAAGCTTTCTTCTTTTATTTATATTATAATGAGTACCTTTGCACGATGTTTAGCGCCACGGCGCACTTTTATTTATTTTTTAGATGTTTTAATCAAGATGAACGTAATTACAAAAACCCTTCAACTGGCTGATGGACGTACCATCACCATTGAAACCGGGAAAGTGGCCAAGCAGGCCGACGGCAGCGTTGTGCTCCGCATGAACAACACCGTGCTCCTCGCCACTGTTTGTGCCGCAAAAGATGCCGTTCCCGGAACCGATTTCATGCCGCTTCAGGTAGACTATCGTGAGCAGTACAGCGCAGCCGGGCGCTTCCCCGGTGGTTTCACACGTCGTGAGGGCAAGCCCGGCGACAATGAGATTCTCACATCGCGTCTGGTGGACCGCGTACTTCGTCCACTCTTCCCCGGCAATTATCATGCCGAAGTGTATGTCAACGTCATGCTCCTGTCAGCTGATGGTGTAGACCAGCCCGATGCACTGGCCGGTTTTGCCGCCTCGGCCGCTCTGGCATGTTCAGATATCCCCTTCGAGTGCCCCATCAGCGAGGTGCGCGTGGCCCGTATCAACGGCAACTATGTCATTGACCCCACTTTCGAGCAGATGAAGCATGCCGACATGGACATCATGGTGGGTGCTTCAGCTGAGAACATCATGATGGTGGAAGGCGAGATGAAGGAAGTGAGCGAACAGGACCTGCTGGGCGCCCTGAAGGCTGCCATGGACGCCATCAAGCCCATGTGCGAGCTGCAGGCCGAGCTGAGCAAGGAGCTGGGCACCGACGTGAAGCGCGAATACTGCCACGAGGTGAACG